>PKZM01000087.1 GCA_003133065.1 Acetobacteraceae bacterium | reverse complement strand
TCGAGCCCCGTCACTCGCGCCACGTTCCCATACCTTGAGCGGGTCGGAGGTATATGGTGGCCCTCTTGGCTAGGCTCCGGCCGGGGGCTATGGTCGGCGCCATGTTGCAGTGCGGCGCTGGTCTGGCGGCCGTCTAATCGCTGTTGGAGAAGCGCCATGCAGCCGATGGTTCTCGCGAATTACTTTCCCATTCTGGTGTTTCTGGGCATCGCCACGGTGATTGCGAGCGCGATGGTGGGGGGCTCGTTGCTCGCCGCGCGGCAGAAGCCCTATGCGGAGAAGCTGTCCGCGTATGAATGTGGATTTGAGCCGTTTGATGACGCGCGGCGCCGCTTTGATGTGCGGTTTTATCTCGTCGCTATCCTCTTCATCATCTTTGATCTTGAGGTCGCGTTTCTCTTTCCCTGGGCCATCAGCTTGTCACATATCGGGTTGCTGGGTTTCTGGTCGATGATCGGCTTCCTAGCTGTACTGACGGTGGGCTTCATCTACGAGTGGCGCAAAGGCGCGCTCGAGTGGGAGTAGGCCCCTTAGGAGTCGTGAGATGAGTGTAACCGCCACTGATATGGCAACAGGCGAGGCTATCGCCTGGAACCGGGAGGCGTTGCCGCCCGGCCAGGCGCAGGATGCCGTGATCCGCGGCATTACCGGCGAGATCACCGACAAGGGTTTTGTGGTGGCGTCGCTGGACAAGCTGATCAACTGGGGCCGAACCGGCAGTTTGTGGCCCATGACGTTTGGTTTGGCCTGCTGTGCGGTGGAGATGATTCACGCCTATATGCCGCGCTACGATCTGGACCGGTTCGGCATTTTCCCGCGCGGCTCGCCGCGCCAGAGCGATGTGATGATCGTGGCTGGCACGCTGACCAACAAGATGGCCCCCGCCTTGCGCCGCGTTTACGATCAGATGCCCGAACCGCGCTGGGTGATCAGCATGGGCAGCTGCGCCAATGGCGGCGGCTACTATCACTATTCCTATTCCGTGGTGCGTGGCTGCGACCGGATTGTGCCTGTGGACGTCTATGTCCCTGGCTGTCCGCCCACTGCCGAGGCTTTGGTGTACGGCATTATGCAGTTGCAGAAAAAGATCCGCCGTACCGGGACGATTCTGCGTGGCTGATCTGCTTGCGGCACCCGGCCCGGCCGCCCTTGCTGTTGCCATCACCACCTCCATCGCCGGGGTTTCTCGGGCCGGGCTGGAGGGTGGCGAGCTGGTGGCCCATGTGTCGCGGGATGAGTTGCTGCCTGTGATGGTGAGGCTGCGGGACGATCCACGGTTTTTGTGCGAGCAGTTGGTGGATCTGTGCGGCGTGGATTGGCCGCTTCGGCCCGAGCGGTTCGATGTGGTGTATAATTTGCTGAGCGTTTCGCTGAACCATCGAATCCGCGTGATCGTGACGACGGACGAGACCACGCCCGTTCCCTCCGTTTCCGGCATCTGGCCCTGTGCCACCTGGTGGGAACGCGAAGCTTGGGATCTGTACGGCGTTCTGTTCGCGGGGCTGGCCGATCACCGCCGGATCCTGACCGATTACGGGTTTGAGGGGCACCCCCTGCGCAAGGATTTTCCGCTGACCGGGTATGTGGAAGTGCGTTACGACGAAGACCGCAAGCAGGTGATTTACGAACCCGTCAAGCTGACCCAGGATTTTCGCGATTTCCAGTTCCTGTCCCCCTGGGAGGGCATGACCACATTGCCGGGCGACGAGAAGGCGCATGTGACGCGCCTGGCGGCGTCCGCCGGCGGTGCCGCCGAGGTTGCCAAGCCATGACCGGGATCATCGAGAAAAGCCCCGCCGTCACCACGGATGTGCCGGGTCCGTTGCCTGCCGCGACCGCCACCAGGACGGTGCAGATCGATAGCCATGCGATCAATTTCGGCCCCCAGCATCCGGCGGCGCACGGCGTTTTGCGCCTGGTGCTGGAGATGGATGGGGAGGTGGTGGAACGCGCCGATCCGCATGTGGGGTTGCTGCATCGCGGTACCGAGAAGCTGATCGAATCGCGCACCTATACGCAGAACACGCCGTATTTCGATCGGCTGGATTACGTGTCGCCGATGTGCATGGAGCATGCCTTTGTGCAGGCGACGGAAAAATTGCTCTCCATCACGCCGCCGGAGCGCGCGCTGTGGATACGCACGTTGTATGATGAAATCACGCGTATTTTGAACCATTTGCTGAACATCACCTCGTTTGCCATGGATGTGGGCGCGCTGACGCCGCCGCTATGGGGCTACGAGGAACGCGAGAAGCTGATGGAATTCTATGAGGCGGCGTCCGGCGCGCGGCTGCATGCGAATTACTACCGCCATGGCGGCGTCAGCCGCGATCTGCCCGCCGGGCTGACCGACAAGATCTGGGCCTGGAGCGAGGCGTTCCCCGCGTTTATCGACGATCTGTGGAATCTGCTCACCGAGAACCGGATCTGGAAGCAGCGCACGGTGGATATTGGCATCATGAGCGCCGAGCAGGCTTTGGCCTGGGGGTTTACCGGCCCCAATCTGCGCGCCAGCGGCGTGCCGTGGGATTTGCGCAAATCCCAGCCTTACGCGATGTACGAGCATGTGGATTTCGATGTGCCGATTGCCCGTAACGGCGATTGCTACGACCGCTATCTGGTTCGCATGATCGAAATGCGGCAAAGCGTGAGGATCATCCGCCAATGCATCGAGAAGATGAAGCCAGGCCCGGTGAAGATCGAGGACCGTAAATTCACCCCGCCGCGTCGGGAGGAGATGAAGCGCTCCATGGAAGCGCTGATCCACCACTTCAAGCTGTATACCGAGGGTTTTCACGTGCCCGCCGGCGCCACGTACACGGCGGTGGAAAGCCCCAAGGGGGAGTTTGGTGTTTATCTGGTTTCTGACGGCACCAATAAACCGTATCGCTGCAAGATCCGCCCCACGGGGTTTTCCCATCTTCAGGCGATCGAAGTGATGAGCAAGGGGCATATGCTGGCCGATGCCGTGGCCATTATCGGCTCCATCGATCTGGTGTTCGGCGAGGTGGACCGCTGATGTCCGGCCATTTCCCTGCTGACAATATCGGCGACGGGTCGACCGCGGCGCATAACCGCGATGAACCCACGCATTTCGCGCTTGATGCGGCGAGCGAGGCGGAGATTGCCCGCCACATCACCAAATACCCGCCCGGCCGGCAGGCGAGCGCGGTGCTGCCCGCGTTATATGTGGTGCAGGATCAGATGCGCCGGCAGACGGGCAGCGCCTGGATCCCGCGCGTGGCGATGGATGCGGTGGCGGCCCGGCTGGAGATGCCGCCGATCCGCGTCTATGAGGTCGCCACCTTCTACCTGATGTTCAATACCAGCCCGATCGGCAAATATCATGTGCAGGTGTGTACCACCACGCCGTGCTGGTTGCGCGGATCGGATGATGTGGTGGCGGCCTGCCGCAAGATCACCGGCATCAAGGGCTGGCACGAGACCAGCGTGGACGGGCTGTTCACCCTATCCGAAGTGGAATGTCTGGGTGCGTGCGTGAACGCGCCGATCTTGCAGATCGACAATGATTTTTACGAGGATATGGACGGCGGGCTGACCGAGCAGCTTCTCATCGCGCTCAAGGACGGGCAGGCGCGTCCAGCGCCCGGTTCCATGATCGGGCGCCAGACTTCCGCGCCCGAGGGCGGCCCCACAACCCTCAAACTGGTTTCGGAGTAGGCCCTGTGCTGCACGACCGCGATCGCATTTTCACCAATCTTTACGGCCAGCACGATTGGCGCCTGTCCGGCGCCCGCGCGCGCGGGGATTGGGACGGCACGGCCGGGATATTGCTGCGCGGGCGCGACGCGATCATCGATGAGATGAAGGCCTCCGGGCTGCGTGGCCGCGGTGGCGCGGGTTTTCCCACCGGCATGAAATGGTCCTTCATGCCGAAGGTTTCCGATGGACGCCCGGCCTATCTGGTGATCAATGCGGATGAAAGCGAGCCTGGCA
The DNA here is from genome assembly GCA_003133065.1 of Acetobacteraceae bacterium. Classification (GTDB taxonomy): domain Bacteria; phylum Pseudomonadota; class Alphaproteobacteria; order Acetobacterales; family Acetobacteraceae; genus BOG-908. The sequence continues at coordinate 32,311 of PKZM01000087.1, read as the reverse complement.
CCTGCAAGGATCGCGACATCATGCGCCACGATCCGCACAAGCTGGTGGAAGGCGCGCTGATCGCCAGCTTCGCCATGGGCGCGCATGCCGCCTACATCTACATCCGTGGTGAGTTCTACAACGAGCATCTCAACCTTCAGGCGGCCATTGACGAAGCCTACGAGGCCGGCCTGATCGGCGTGAACGCCTGCGGCAGCGGCTGGGATTTCGATCTTTATCTGCATCGCGGCGCGGGCGCCTATATTTGCGGCGAGGAAACCGCGCTGTTGGAAAGCCTGGAAGGCAAGAAGGGGATGCCGCGGCTGAAGCCGCCATTCCCGGCGGCCGTGGGCCTGTATGGCTGCCCGACCACGGTGAATAATGTGGAAAGCATCGCGGTGGCGCCAACGATCTTGCGGCGTGGCGCCTCCTGGTTTTCCGCCCTCGGCCGCCCGCGCAATGCGGGCACCAAGCTGTTCTGTATCTCGGGCCATGTGAACAAGCCCTGCAATGTGGAGGAAGAGCTCGGCATCCCCTTGCGGGAGCTGATCGACCGTTACGCAGGCGGTGTGCGCGGCGGGTGGGATAATCTGCTGGCCGTGATCCCTGGCGGATCCTCCGTGCCGCTGATGCCGAAAGCCACCTGCGATACGATCCTGATGGATTTCGATAGCCTGCGCGACGTGAAATCCGGCCTTGGCACCGCGGCCGTGATCGTGATGGATACATCCACCGATGTGATCCGCGCCGTTGCCCGGCTGAGCAAATTCTACAAGCACGAAAGCTGCGGCCAGTGCACGCCATGCCGAGAGGGTACCGGCTGGATGATGCGGGTGATGTATCGCATGGTGGAGGGCCGTGCGGAATCCGCTGAGATCGACATGCTGGAACAGGTGACGCGGCAGGTGGAGGGGCACACGATCTGCGCGCTGGGTGACGCTGCCGCCTGGCCCATTCAGGGCCTGATCCGCCATTTCCGCCCCGTGATAGAAGACCGGATCGCCGCCTACCGTAACGCCTACATCGCGCCCACACCGACCAACTTGCCGTTGGCCGCGGAATAAACGGACAAAAGTCTTTTTGCTTCTTTTTCTTCAGAAAAAGAAGGCTCTTCTTTCTTGAAAGAAAGAAGCAAAGAACTTTTAACACTTAGGTACGCGACAATGGTCAAGCTGACGGTTGATGGAACGGAAGTGGAGATCGCGGCGGGCAGTTCCGTGCTGCAGGCGTGTGAACAAGCCGGCCGCGAAATCCCGCGCTTCTGCTACCACGAGCGGCTTTCCGTTGCGGGCAATTGCCGCATGTGCCTGGTGGAAATCGAAAAGGCGCCCAAACCCATTGCCAGTTGCGCCTATCCGGCCGCCGAAGGGATGGTGGTGAAGACCGATACGCCCATGGTGCGCCAGGCGCGCCGCGGCGTGATGGAATTTCTGCTCATCAACCACCCGCTGGATTGTCCGATCTGCGACCAGGGCGGCGAATGCGATCTGCAGGACCAATCCTACGCCTACGGCATGGACCATTCCCGCTACGCCGAAAACAAGCGCGCGGTAAAAGATAAAAACCTCGGGCCGCTGGTGAAAACGGTGATGACGCGCTGCATCCAGTGCACCCGCTGCATCCGCTTCGCCACCGAAATCGCCGGTGTGCCGGAGCTTGGCGCCACCGCCCGCGGCGAGAACCTGGAAGTGGGCACCTATGTGGAACACGCGCTGACATCCGAGCTGTCGGGCAATTTGATCGACATCTGCCCGGTCGGCGCGCTGACCAGCAAACCCTACGCCTTCGTCTCCCGCCCCTGGGAGCTCCGCAAGACCGACAGTATCGATGCGCTGGATGCCATCGGCACGCCCATCCGCGTGGATTCCCGCGGCGGCGAGGTGCTGCGCATCCTGCCGCGCGTGAACGACGACATCAACGAGGAATGGATCGGCGACAAATCCCGCTTCTCTGTCGATGGCCTCAAGCGCCGCCGCCTGGATCGCCCCTGGGTCCGGCGAGACGGCAAGTTGCAGCCGGCCACCTGGCCGGAAGCCTTTGCCGCCATCGCCGAACGCCTGCAAGGCCTGCCCGGGCACCGCATTGGTGCCATTGCCGGCGATCTGTGCGATGCCGAAAGCATGATGGCGTGCAAGGATCTTCTGGCATCGCTCGGCGCGCACAACCTTGATTGCCGGCAGGATGGCGCCGCACTCGATGCCTCCCGCCGCGATTTCTATCTTTTCAATAGCACCATTGCCGGCATCGACGCGGCCGACGCCATCCTGCTGATCGGCACCAACCCGCGCCGTGAGGCGCCGCTGATCAACGCCCGTATCCGCAAGCGCTATCTGGCGACAGCCGGCCGCCTGCCGATTGCCGCCATCACGCCGCCGAGCGATCTCACCTACAAAACGATCAACCTTGGCGCCTCCCCCGCCGCCCTGGCCGGCCTGATCGACGCCACCACGCCATTCGCCGAAACGCTGCGCGCCGCCGCGCACCCGATGATCATCCTGGGGCAGGGGGCCATCGCCCGGCCGGATGGTGCCGCCATCCTGGCCGCCGCCTGGCGCGTTGCGGACGCTGTCGGCGCGCTGAAGCCCGCGTGGCATGGCTTCAACATGCTGCACACCGCGGCCGCGCGCGTGGGCGCTCTGGATCTGGGCTTTCTCCCCGGCCCCGGCGGCCTGGCCATGCCGGCCATGCTTGCCGGCGGCGTCGATCTGCTGTGGTTGCTGGGCGCGGACGCGTTCGATACCGCCGCCATCGCGCCCTCCACCTTCGTGATCTACCAGGGCCATCATGGGGACCGTGGCGCAGCCCGGGCGGATGTGATTTTGCCCGGTGCCGCCTATACGGAAAAGGATGGCACTTACGTGAACACGGAAGGGCGCGTGCAGCGCGGCTACCAGGCGCTGGTCGCGCCCGGCGAGGCGCGGGAGGATTGGCGTATCCTGCGCGCCTTTTCGGCCACCATCGGCCACACGCTGCCCTATGATACGATCGACGCCCTGCGCGACCGGCTGGCCCAGGCCAACCCGACCTTCGCGCGGGTTGGGCTGGCGCGATTCGGTGCCACGGACACCGGCGCGCCGCACGGCGAGGGCGGCATCGCCGATGCGCCCTTCACCCCCGCCATCGCCGACTACTACCAGACCAACCCGATCAGCCGCGCGAGCTTGACGATGGCCGCCTGTTCGGCCAATGCGCCGCCTGCCCTGGCCGGATCGCCGCTCGCCATGGCCGCGGAGTAGGCGCGTGCANNCTGCGGCGCGGGCCCAACCGCGTGGGCCCTTTCGGCCTGTGGCAGCCGTTTGCCGACGCGGTGAAGGTGTTCACCAAGGAGACCATCATTCCGGCCGGCGCCAGCCGGTCCTTGTTTCTGATGGCACCGATGCTCACCTTTATTCTCGCCTGCCTGGCCTGGGCGGTGATCCCGGTGAACGATGGCTGGGCGGTGGCCAACATCAATGTCGGCATCCTGTATCTGTTCGCCATCAGTTCGCTGGGGGTGTACGGCATCGTGATTGCCGGCTGGGCGAGCAATTCCAAATACGCCTTCCTCGGTGCCATGCGATCAGCGGCGCAGATGGTCAGTTACGAGGTCTCCATCGGCTTCGTTCTCGTCAGCATCATGCTGTGTGTGGGCAGCCTCAATTTGAACGATATCGTGAAGGCGCAGAGCCATGTCTGGTTCTGCTTCCCGATGCTGCCGATGTTCGTGGTGTTCCTGATTTCCATGCTGGCGGAAACCAACCGCGCGCCGTTCGACCTGCCGGAGGGGGAGAGCGAGCTGGTCGCGGGGTTCTTCGTGGAGTACAGCGCGATGTCCTTCGCGCTGTTCTATCTGGGCGAATACACCAACATGATCATGATGAGCGCGCTGGCGAGCGTGCTGTTCCTCGGCGGTTGGCAGGCACCGTTGGGGCTGACTTTTATCCCAGGTATTGTCTGGCTGTTCGCCAAAATCTGTGTGGTGATGTTCTTCTTCTTCTGGGTGCGGGCCACGTTCCCACGGTATCGCTACGATCAGCTGATGCGTCTGGGCTGGAAAGTGTTTCTGCCGCTGTCCCTGCTGTGGCTGGTTCTGACCGCCTTCTTTCTTGAATTCACCGGCCTTTTGCCGGCCGGCCCCGCGTGAAGGTGCATACATGGCCATCAGCTTGAAATCCGGCACACGCCTGGTGATGTGGGAGCTGCTCTGCGGCATGGCCATCACTTTGCGCTACTTCTTCAAGCCGAAAGTGACCATCAACTACCCGTACGAAAAAGGTCCGCTCAGCCCGCGCTTCAAGGGCGAACACGCGCTGCGCCGCTACCCCAACGGCGAGGAGCGCTGCATCGCCTGCAAATTGTGCGAGGCCATCTGCCCCGCCTATGCCATTACCATTGAGGCCGAACCCCGCGAGGATGGATCACGCCGGACCACGCGCTACGACATCGATATGACCAAGTGCATCTATTGCGGATTGTGCGAGGAAGCCTGCCCTGTGGATGCCATCGTGGAGGGGCCGAATTTCGAGTTCGCNNGAGGAGCTGATGTACAACAAGGACAAGCTGCTCGATAACGGCGATCGCTGGGAAGCCGAAATCGCCAAGCGCCTTGAGCTGGATGCGCCTTACCGATGATCACCGCGATTGCCTTCTATGTGTTTTCCGCCATCCTGCTGGGGTCGGCGGCGATGGTGGTGACCAGCCGGAACCCCGTGCATTCCGTGCTGTTTCTGATCCTCGCCTTTTTCAATGCGGCCGCTTTGTTCCTGATCGCCGGGGCCGAGTTCCTGGCGATGATCCTGGTGATCGTCTATGTCGGGGCGGTCGCGGTGCTGTTCCTGTTTGTGGTGATGATGCTGGATGTGGATTTCGTCGCCTTGCGCGAGGGATTTCAGCGTTATGCCCCTGTCGGCGCCACCGTCGGCGTGGTTTTGTTCTTTGAATTGCTCAGCGTTCTGCTTGGCTGGCAGATTTCGGACGCGGCACCCGGCTTGCGCCTTTCCACCATGCCGACCAATATCAGCAATACCCGCGCCATCGGGCAGGTGCTTTATACCAACTACATTCTTCTCTTTCAGCTCTCCGGGCTGATCCTGCTGGTCGCCATGGTCGGCGCCATCGTGCTGACGCACCGGGATCGCCACACCGCGCGGCGCCAGAATATCACCCGCCAGCAGGAACGCCGCGTGGCCGACACGCTGCAAGTGCTGCAAATCCGCAACCGCGCCGGCGTGCAGGAACTCGGCATCTACCGCCCCAAGCCGATGCCCCAGCTGATCCCCGCGGAGGCACCCGCGCGGTTCGATGAGGCGGAGGTCGGCCACGAACTTGGCGGCGATGTTCAAGATCATGAAGCAGGGGAGCACTGATCACATGACGCAGGGCGTGCTTGCCATCGGCCTCGGCCACTATCTCACCGTTGCCGCCATTCTTCTCGTGCTCGGCGTGTTCGGCATCTTTCTCAACCGCCGCAACGTGATCATCATTCTGATGTCGATCGAGCTTATCCTGCTCGCGGTGAACATCAACCTGGTGGCTTTTTCCTCGGCGCTGGGCGACATGGCGGGGCAGATCCTGGCCATGTTCGTGCTCACGGTGGCGGCGGCTGAAGCCGCCATCGGGCTTGCCATCGTCGTGGTTTACTTCCGCAACCGCGGCTCCATCCAGGTTGAAGACGTCAACCTGATGAAAGGCTAGCCGGATGCCCAGGGATACGGATCTCATTGAACAAAGGTCTTTTGCTTTTTTTGTTCAGAAAGGACCTTCCACCGAGAGGCAAGAAGGACCCGCCGCGGAGCGGCAGGAGAGCAAGGTCTTCTTTCTTGAAAGAAAGAAGCAAAGAACTTTTACCTGTTTGCGGATCGTAAAATGATCTACTCGCTTGCTGTATTCGCGCCGCTTGCGGGGGCATTCGCCTGCGGGTTTGCCGGGCGCATCATCGGCGATCGGGCGGCGCAACTGATCACCATCGCCTGCATGATCGTCGCGGCCGCCTGCGGCGTTTCATCCTGGTATCAGCATATCTGGGGCGGCATCGGCAACGGCGTCGTGCCGCTCGGCACCTGGATCGAAGCGGGCGATTTCCACCTCGATTGGGCGCTGCGATACGACTCGCTGAGCGTGACCATGGTCGCCATGGTCACCTGTGTCGCCACGCTGATCCATATCTACAGCGTCGGCTACATGGCGCACGAGCATTACACCACGTCCCGCTTCTTCGCGTATCTCTCACTGTTCAGCTTCGCCATGCTGATGCTCGTGACCGCCGATAACCTGGTTCAGCTCTTCTTCGGCTGGGAAGGTGTGGGCCTGGCCAGCTATCTGCTGATCGGCTACTGGTACGATCGCCCCGCCGCCTGCCGCGCCGCCATCAAGGCGATGATCGTCAACCGCGTGGGCGATCTTTCCTTCGCCCTCGGCATCGCGCTGGTGTTTGCCAAGTTCGGCGCGGTGGATTTCCCCACCATCTTCGCGGCCATCCCCCAGCACATGAACGATACGTACCAAATCCTCGGTGCCGAACCGCGTGCCTACGAAGTGATGGGCTTGATGCTGTTCATTGGGGCGATGGGCAAATCCGCGCAGATCCTGCTGCACACCTGGCTGCCGGATGCAATGGAAGGCCCAACGCCTGTTTCCGCCCTCATCCACGCGGCCACCATGGTGACCGCCGGCGTGTTTTTGATGTCCCGCATGTCGCCGTTGCTGGAATATGCGCCGGCCGCGCTCACGTTCGTGACGTTCATCGGCGCCACCACCTGCTTCTTCGCCGCCACCATCGGCTGCGTGCAGAACGATATCAAACGCGTGATCGCTTACTCGACCTGCTCGCAACTCGGCTACATGTTCATGGCCGCCGGCGTGGGTGCGTTCCAGGCCTCGATGTTTCACCTGATCACGCATGCCTTCTTCAAGGCGCTGCTGTTCCTGTGCGCCGGNNGAGCAGGACATGCGCAAGATGGGCGGCATCTGGCGCAAGATCCCGATCACGTATACCACGATGTGGCTCGGCAGCCTGGCCTTGGCCGGCATACCGTATTTCGCCGGCTATTGGTCCAAGGATGCGATCCTGGAATCCACCTATGCGGCCGGCACCCCGATCGGCCTGTACGGCTTCATTGCCGGTACCGCGGCTGCCTTGCTCACGGCTTTCTATTCCGGGCGCCTGTTGTTCATGACGTTTCACGGCGCCGCGCGCGCGGACCACCACACCATGGAACATGTGCATGAAAGCCCGGCCAGCATGTGGGGTCCGCTGGTCGCGCTCTCCGTCGGGGCCGTGTTTTCAGGCTGGCTGCTGCACGCGCTGTTCATTGGCGATAACAACGCGGCCTACTGGCAGGGTGCCATCTTCACCGGCCCCACCAACCATGTTCTCGAAAAGATCGAGCATACGCCGCTGCTGATCGGCCTTCTGCCAACCGCCACCGGTGTGCTCGGCTTCGCGCTCGCTTTCTGGTTCTACATCCTCTCGCCTGCCATCCCGGCGCGCCTGGCGAGCCGGTTCGGGCCGATCTATCGCTTTGTGCTCAACAAATGGTATTTCGACGAGCTGTACGACTTTCTCTTCGTCCGCCCGGCAATCTGGCTTTCGCGCGAGCTGTGGAAAGTGGGGGACGAGCAGATTATCGACGGTGTGCCGAACGGCCTTGCCAGCCTGGCCGAAGGTGGCTCCGTGCAGGTCGTTCGCATCCAGACCGGCTCCATCGCCGTGTATGCCTTCACCATGCTGATTGGCCTTGTTGTCATGGTCAGCCTCTTTCTGATTGCCCGGTGAACCCAGTGACCGCATCCGACGCCGCCGGTTTTCCGGTTCTCTCCCTGGTCACGTTCCTGCCGCTGGTGGGTGTGGTGTTGCTGGCCACCCTGCGCGGCGAGGAAGGCGCCGTCGCGCAGAATGCCCGCTGGACGGCGCTGTGGACCAGCCTGATCACCTTCGGCGTTTCCCTGGTTCTCTGGACCGGCTTCGATCTGCACGAACCCGGCTACCAGTTTGTCGAATCGGTCGATTGGCTGCCCGCGCTGGGTATCGGCTACCGGATGGGGGTGGACGGTATCTCCGTGCTGTTCGTGCTGCTGGCCACCGCGCTCACCCCGATCTGCATTCTGGCAAGTTGGGACAGCGTGAAGATGCGGGTGCGCGAATACATGGCCGCCTTCCTCATCCTGGAAACGATGATGGTGGGCATGTTCTCCGCCACCGATTTCCTGCTGTTCTACATGTTCTTCGAGGGCGTTCTGATCCCGATGTATCTCATCATCGGCATCTGGGGCGGTCCGCGCCGTGTGTATGCCTCGATCAAATTCTTCCTGTACACCTTTGCCGGCTCCGTTCTCATGCTGCTGGCTTTGCTGGCCATGTGGCGGCAGGCGGGCACCACCGACATAGCCGTGCTGCTGAAAACCCCCTTCAGCGCCGAGATGCAGTTCTGGCTGTTCCTGGCTTTTCTTGCCTCCTTCGCGGTGAAGGTGCCGATGTGGCCGGTGCATACCTGGCTGCCGGATGCGCATGTGGAAGCGCCCACCGCCGGTTCGGTGATTCTGGCCGGGGTGCTGCTGAAGATGGGCGGCTACGGTTTTTTGCGGTTTTCCGTGCCCATGCTGCCCATTGCGGCGGCGCAGTTCGCCCCGGTGATGTTCGCGTTGGGCGTGATTGCGGTGATCTACACCTCGCTGGTGGCGCTCGCGCAGCAGGATATGAAGAAGCTGATCGCGTATTCCTCCATCGCGCATATGGGCGTGGTGGTGATCGGCATCTTCACGCTGAACATTCAGGGGATCGATGGCGCGCTGTTCCAGATGATTTCGCACGGCGTCGTCTCCGCCGCGCTTTTCCTCTGCGTCGGCGTCATTTACGACCGCATGCATACGCGGGAGATTTCCCGTTATGGCGGCCTGGGCGACCGTATGCCGGCCTATGCCTTCGTGTTCATGCTGTTCACCATGGGCTCGATCGGGCTGCCCGGCACCTCCGGCTTCGTGGGTGAATTCCTTGTCCTCGTGGGCGCCTTGCGGGTGAATTTCTGGCTGGCTCTGCTGGGCAGTTTTGGGATGATCCTGGGGGCGGCCTACATGCTGTACCTCTATCGCCGGATCATCTTCGGCCGCATCACCCGCGCGGATCTGAAATCCATCCTGGATCTCTCGCCGCGGGAAATCACCATCTTCGCCCCGCTGGTGGTGCTGACCCTATGGCTGGGCATCTATCCCTCCAGCTTCACCAGCTTTTTCGAATCCAGCGTCGGCGCGATGGTGCAGTCGCATGACCAGGCCATGATCCTGGCGCACCACGCGACCCGGATCGCCAGAGCGACACTGAGTATTGCCCGATGAATTTTGCCCTTGCCCTGCCGGAGATTTTTCTCGCCCTGTGCGCCATGGGCATTCTCGTGGCCGGCGTGCTGCAGAAAACCGATAGCACGGTGATGTGCACCATGGCGGCGCTCGCTGCCTGCGCCATCACCGCCGTGCTCGTGGTGGGCGTTCCCGCGGCCACCGGCTATAGCGGCCTGTTCATCACCGATGCCTTCGCCCGCTATGCCAAGCTGCTGATCCTGGCCGGCACGGCGCTGTGCGCCATCCTCTCGCTGGATTACAACGACCGGCAGGGCATCAATCGCTTTGAATTCCCGGTGCTGATGCTGCTCAGCAGCGTCGGCATGATGGTGATGGCCTCGGCCGATAACCTGATGACGCTGTATATGGGCCTGGAGCTGCAATCGCTGGCGATCTATGTGCTCGCCGCTTTCGCACGGGACGATATACGGTCATCCGAGGCCGGGCTGAAGTATTTTGTGCTGAGCGCGTTGGCGTCGGGCTTGCTGCTGTATGGCATCTCGCTCACCTACGGGTTTTCGGGATCGATGGATTTCGGGCATATCGCCCAGGCGGCGGCCAATCCGGTTTCCACCTCCACCGGCCTGATCGTCGGCATCGCTTTCATCATTACCGGCCTGGCCTTCAAGCTCTCCGCCGTGCCGTTCCATATGTGGACGCCCGACGTGTATGAAGGCGCGCCCACATCGGTGACCGCGTTGATGAGCACCGCGCCGAAAGTGGCGCCGTTTGTGGTGCTGCTGCGCGTGATGTTCGGCCCGTTCGGGCATGTGGCCGTTCAGTGGCAGCTCATCATCGTGTTCGTCTCCATTGCCTCCATGCTGCTGGGCAGTTTCGCCGCTATCGCGCAAACCAACATCAAGCGGCTGATGGCCTATTCCTCTATCGGCCATATGGGTTATGCGCTGATCGGGCTGGCAGCGGGTACGGAAACCGGCGTGCGCGGCGTGCTGGTGTATCTGCTCACCTACGTGGTGATGTCCGCCGGCGCTTTCGCCTGTATCATCGCCATGCGCCGCCGCGGCCTGGCCATTGAAAAGATCAGCGATCTGGGCGGCCTGGCCCGCAACGACCTGACGCTGGCCGTGCTGATGGCCATCTTTATGTTCAGCATGGCCGGCATTCCGCCCATGGCCGGCTTCTTCGGCAAGCTTCTGGTGTTTCAGGCCGCTATCGATGCGGGCATGTACACCCTCGCCATCATCGGTGTGCTGACAAGCGTGGTTGGCTGCTTCTATTATCTGCGCGTGATCAAGGTGATGTTCTTCGACCCGGCCGAGGCGCCGTTCGATGCGCGCTCCGGCGCGCTCTCCTTCGTGGCGCTCGCCACGGGGGCGTTCACCTTCGCCTTCATGGTTTTTGCGGCGCCGTTTGTGGGTGCTGCCACCCATGCCGCGAAGGCCTTGTTCGGGTGATGGCCGGGCCGCCGCATGTCTGGCGGTGGGAGCATCATGGCGAGCTTGCGTCCACGCAGGATCGCGCCATCGAGGCGGCAAGGGCAGGGGAGGGTGGCCATCTTGCCATCCTCGCCGACCGCCAGAGTGCCGGGCGCGGCAGCCGGGGCCGCGTGTGGTCCGCCCCCGCCGGCAACCTCAATCTTTCGCTTCTCGTCCGGCCGGGTCACGTGGCGCCCGACCCCGGTCGCTGGTCTCTGCTCGCCGCACTGGCCTTGCACACCGCTCTGAGCCCCTATGCGCCGGGCCTGATGCTGAAATGGCCGAATGACGTGCTGCTGAACGGCGGAAAGCTCGCCGGTGTTCTGATCGATACCCAAATGGGCGCGCATAACCTGCCCGACTGGGTTGTGATTGGCTTGGGCGCCAATCTCGCGGCCGCCCCGGCCATTCCCGGCCGCGCCACTGCCCACCTGCCGCTTCCGGCGCCTGCCCCTGGCGCCATCGCTTCGGCCATCACCCATGCGTTGGACGCCCACGCCCATCTGCCGACCGACGCGATCGCCGCTGCCTGGCTCGCCCGCGCCCATCCCATCGGCACCGCGCTGGACATACGGATTCCGGGCTCCCGGTTTACCGGCACCTTCGCCGGCCTCAGCCCAGCCGGCGCCCTCCTCCTCCACAACCATCCATGCCCGATCACCTCCGCCGAAGTGTTCGTGTCATGACCAAACGGATAAAAGTTTTTTGCTTCTTTTTTTCAAAAAAGAAGGCCTTCTTTNNCAAAAAACTTTTACCTATGGCGCTCCGCCATGCTGTTAGTCGTGGATGCCGGAAATACGAACGTCGTTTTCGCGGTGCATGATGGGCGGAAATGGGCGGGGATCTGGCGCATTGCGACCGAGCCGCAGCGCACCTCGGATGAATACGCCGTCTGGCTGCTCACCCTGCTCACCCACAGCAAGCTCACGCCGGATCTCGTCAGCGCCGCGGTGATCGGCACTGTGGTGCCCGCCGCGCTGTACCATTTGCGCCGCCTCTGCCGTGAATGGTTCATGGTTGAACCGCTCGTTGCCCGTGCCACTTTGGATTGGGGTTTCGATATCCGCGTGGATAACCCCGAGGATGTGGGGGCGGACCGTCTGTTGAACGCGCTGTCTGCCTATCACCATTTCAAATCGGCGCTGATCGTCATCGATTTCGGCACCGCGACCACCTTCGATGTGGTAGGACAGGATGGCGCCTATCTCGGCGGAGCCATCGCCCCGGGGATAAACCTTTCCATCGAAGCCCTACACCAGGCCGCCGCCCGTCTGCCGCGAATCGGCATAGGCCGACCGCAGGCGGTGATCGGCAGCGGAACCGTATCTGCCATGCAATCCGGCGTGTATTGGGGCTATATCGGCCTGATCGAGGGCCTGGTGACGCGCATCCGCCGCGAGATGGATGTGCCGGCAAAAGTGGTCGCCACCGGCGGCCTGGCGCCGCTGTTCTCCGAAGGCACCGAAATATTCGACCGGATTGATCCGGATCTCACCCTCGATGGTCTCCGCATGTTGGCGGAACGCAACCCCACCCCCAGATTACCCCGTGACAAAACAAGAACGATTGAAGGCGATTAATGGACGCACATACCGGCGAACTATCCTTCCTGCCCCTGGGCGGGACGGGCGAGATTGGCATGAATCTCAACCTGTACCGATGCGACGGCACCTACCTGGCGGTTGATTGCGGCATCGGCTTCGGCGGCAACGAACTGCCCGAAGCCGATGTGATCATGCCCGACCCGGCCTATATCGCCGAACGGCGCGACAAGCTGCTGGGCCTGGTGATTACGCATGCGCATGAGGATCACGTGGGTGCGGTTGCGCATTTATGGCGCCAACTGAAATGCCCGGTGTTCGCCACACCCTTCACCGCTGCGGTGCTGCGCCGCAAGCTGACGGAAGCCCATCTCGTCAACGAGGTGAAGATCAACGTGATCCCGCCCGGCGGATCCTTCGAGCTTGGCCCGTTCAAGCTGCAATTTCTGCGCGTGGCCCACTCCACGCCGGAAGCGCAGGCGCTGGCCATCCGCACGCCGTATGGCCTGATCGTGCATACCGGCGACTGGAAGCTCGATCCCCACCCCCTGGTTGGGCCGCCGACCGACGAAGCCGCCTTTTCCGCTCTTGGGGATCAGGGCGTGCTGGCCATGGTATGCGACAGCACCAACGCGCTGGTGGAGGGCCATTCGGGATCGGAAGGCGATGTCCGCCGTTCGCTGTCGACCCTGATCAAATCCATCGAGGGCCGGATTGCCGTGACGTGCTTTGCCAGCAACGTCGCCCGCGTGGAAAGCGTGGCACTGGCGGCCCGCGACGCGGGGCGGTCCGTGGCACTGGTTGGCCGGTCCTTGCGCAACCTGGAATCCGCTGCCCGCGAAACCGGCTATTTGAGTACCATCCCGCAATTCGTCAGCGAGGATGGCGCCAATGACGTGCCGGACGATAATCTGCTGATCCTGATCACCGGCAGCCAGGGCGAGGCGCGCAGCGCGCTGGCGCGCGTGGCGGCCGACACCCACCCCAACATTGCGCTGGGGGAAGGGGATACGGTGATCTTCTCCTCCCGCATGATCCCCGGCAATGAGAAGGCCATCGGCCTGGTGCAGGACAATCTGGTGCGCCGCGGTGTGCGCGTGATGACCGACGACGACCACATGGTGCATGTGAGCGGCCACCCGGCGCGCGACGAGCTGCGCCGCCTGTATCGCCTGGTGCGCCCGCAATACGCCGTGCCCGTGCATGGCGAGTGGCGCCATCTTTCCGCCCATGCGGCGCTGGCGCAGGAGCTGGGCGCGACGCCGCTGATGCTGGAAAACGGCGACGTGCTGACCCTGTATCCCGGCCGGCCCCAGGTGACGGACAGCGCGCCGGTTGGCCGCCTGGCGCTGGACGGCAACCGGGTTGTGCCGTTGCAGGGCGGCGTGATGGCGGCGCGGCGCCGGATGCTTTTCAACGGCGTGGTGGTTGGCAGCCTGGCAGTGGATGCCACCGGCCGCATCATGGGCCGGGCCCGGGTGACCGCGCCCGGCCTGTTTGAGCCCGAGGACCCTGAGACCGAGCGCCTGAGCCGGGATTTCGGCGCCGCCTTGGCCGACCTGCCTGCCCCGCTGCGCCGCGACGATTCCGCCCTTGCCGACGCTGCCCGCGCGGCGCTGCGCAAGATTGTGGGGCGCAAGCTGGGGAAGAAGCCGATGGTGGATGTGCATTTGCTGCGTGTTTGAGTTCAGGGCAGAAAGGTCTTCTTTTCTGAAGAAAAGACGCAAAAGACTTTTGCTGGGCTGTCGCGGACTTGGCGGCAGCGTGGGCCCAGGAACAAAAGTTTTTTGGTTCTTTTTTTCAAAAAAGAACGCCCTTCCTTAATGGGCTGGTTCACCGCCTGCGTGCTGTTCGTACTGATCTGGTGGACGGTGCTGTTTGCCGTGCTGCCGCTTGGCACCAAACCTGTCGCTGAGCCCGATTCGGCGACCGGGTGGCGCGGCGTGCCGGAGCGGCCGCGCCTGGGCCGCAAGCTTGTGATCACCACTGCGGTTTCGCTGCTGATCTGGGGCGTGATTGTCGTGGTGATTGAGAGCGGGTGGCTCAGCTTTCGCCATGGTATACTGGCGATGCCTGAAAACTATACACAAGAGGGCGGTAATCGCCGAAATTTTAGGCAAAATTCGTCTGTGGCGGCGATTTAAGTGGTGGAAAGCCTATGAATTATCTGGACGGCGGGGGGAGCGGCCTGGGATGATCACCGGCAGGACGAGGGCTTTCCTCCTCCTGCCGTGTGACTGGCGTTTCCTCCCTAAACTTGGCCCTGCCGCCGCCGGTGTGCAGGGCCTTTTCTTGTGCTAGCAGGGAAAACCAATCACGTCATCAGTAATTCCAATGAGTGAACCTGAAATTCTGATGTTTTCGTGCGCTGCGTTGTTGTGCGACGCAGCAATGTTGCGTCGTCAACCTGATTCTGCTTCAAATTGCCGCAAAACGAGGCCATCTGTCGCTTTTTCTATTGCCGCGCGGCGGCAATTGTGGGTTGCCGCGTGGCCCAACTTGGCCGGTTAGGCGCCACCGCTTTGGCCACGCTGGCTTCCTCCGCTCGCGCAAGCTAGGTTGCGGCCCACCCCGCACCCTCGCTTGCCCAGGACGTTCCCCTTAATGCGACTCTCCCGCAGTTTCATTCCCACCCTGAAGGAAACACCAGCCGAGGCGCAGATCGCCTCGCATCGGCTCATGCTGCGCGCCGGCCTTGTGCGGCAGGTCGCTTCCGGCATTTACGCCTGGCTGCCGGCGGGCCTGCGGGTTTTGGACAACATTGCCACGCTGGTGCGCGAGGAGCAGGCGGCAGCCGGCGCGCAGGAAATGCTGATGCCGACGTTGCAGAGCGCGGATTTGTGGCGCGAGAGCGGCCGCTACGACGCCTACGGCCCCGAAATGCTGCGCATCCGCGACCGCCATGAGCGCGACTTGCTGTACGCGCCGACCAATGAGGAGCTGATCACCGATCTGGCGCGCCAAACGATCAAATCGTACCGCGAATTGCCGCAGATGCTGTACCAGATCCAGTGGAAGTTCCGCGATGAGGTGCGCCCCCGCTTCGGGGTGATGCGCGGCCGCGAGTTCTTCATGAAGGATGGTTACAGCTTCGACCGGGACTATGAGAGCGCGGTGGCGAGTTATCGCCGCATGATGCTGAGCTATATGCGCACCTTCCAGCGCATGGGCGTTCGCGCCATCCCGATGCTGGCCGATACCGGCCCCATTGGCGGCGAACTGAGCCACGAATTCATTGTGCTGGCCCCTACCGGCGAGAGCCAGGTTTTCTACGATTCCACGCTGGAAGAGCTGGACTACCTGAAATCCGACTTTTCCTATGAGAATCACGAGGATCTGGCGGCCTTCCATGGCCTGATCAATTCCTATTACGCGGCGACCGAGGAAAAGCACGATGAGGCGCGCTGGGAAGCGGTGCCTGCGGCGAACAGGCGTTCAGGGCGCGGTATTGAGGTTGGCCAGATCTTCTATTTTGGCACGAAATACAGCGACAAGATGAATTTTCGTGTGGCGGGGCATGACGGAAAGACGATTACGCCGGAGATGGGCAGCTATGGCATCGGGGTATCGCGGCTGGTGGGGGCCATTATCGAGGCGTCCCACGACGAGGCCGGCATCATCTGGCCGGCGGCGGTGGCGCCGTTCCGCGCCGCGATCCTGAATTTGCGGGTGGGCGATGCGGGATGTGACCGTGTGTGTGAGGATATTTACGCGAAGTTCGGCGGTGCGGCCTTGCTGGATGATCGCGACGAGCGCGCGGGCGGGAAGTTTGCGGACGCGGATTTGATGGGGCATCCTTGGCAGATCATCGTGGGCCCGCGCGGCGTGGCGGCGGGCACGGTTGAACTGAAAAACCGCGCCACCGGCACCCGCGAGGAAGTGTCGGTGGAATCCGCGTTATCCCGGGTGCTATAAGGTAAAAGTTTTTTGCTTCTTTTTTTCAAAAAAGAAGACCTTCCTGTCTTTACCAGCCGCAGCGGGTCTTTTGTTGGAGTGTCGGGTCGTTGGGGATGTTTGGGCCATTTGAGCGGGCCATTGCGGGGCGGTATCTGCGGGCACGCAAAGGCGAACGATTCGTCTCCATCATTGCCATATTCTCGCTGATCGGCATCGCCCTTGGCGTGGCGACACTGATTATCGTCATGGCGGTGATGAGCGGCTTCAAGGATGATCTGCTCTCCCGCATCCTGGGCCTGAACGGCCATCTTGGCGTCTATGCCACCAGCAGCGCGGGTCTGCATGATTACGAAAAACTGGCGACCGACATCGATGCCATTCCCGGCGTGCTCTCTGCCCAGCCAATCGTGGAAGGCCAGGTGCTGCTGACCGGAAACGGCGAGAACTCCGGCGGTGTGGTGCGTGGGATTTCGCAGGATGATCTGCGCCATCTCCCCTCCATCGCCAACACGATCCGCGCCGGATCGCTGGATAATTTCCACGGCAATGATGCGATCGCCATTGGACTGACACTTGCCGAGCGATTCGGCCTGGAAGTGGGCAACAAGATCACCCTGCTTTCGCCTGATGGCGCCGTTACCGCCTTCGGCACCGTTCCGCGGGTGCGGGCCTATCGCATTGTGGCGATCTTTCAGGCCGGCATGAACGAATACGACAGCACCTTCACTTTTCTTCCCATTGAAGCGGCGCAAATCTTCTTTCAGAAACCTGGTGCCGCGACGCAAATTGAAGTGATGGTGCGGGACCCCGAACACGTTTCCACCGTGAACCGCGCCATTACGCGCACGCTGGCCGGCGAACCGATCCGGGTGATTGACTGGACGCAGAGCAATGACAGTTTCTTCGCCGCGGTGCAGGTGGAGCAGAACGTGATGTTCCTTATCCTGACACTGATCATTGTGGTTGCCGCGTTCAACGTGATCTCCTCGCTGATCATGATGGTGAAGGACAAGACGCGCGATATCGCGGTGTTACGCACGCTGGGGGCGGGGCGGTTCGCGATCATGCGAATTTTTCTGATGTGTGGTGCTTCGGTTGGCATCACCGGCACGTTCATTGGCACGCTGCTGGGCGTTGTGTTTTGCTGGAATATTGAACGTATTCGGCAGGGTCTACAATCTATCACCGGCACGAAGCTGTTCGATCCGACCGTCTATTATCTCGAACACTTGCCTGCCAAGCTCGATCCCGTGACGGTCATGCAGGTGGTCGGCATGGCGCTGGTGCTCTCCCTGCTGGCGACGCTGTATCCCAGCTGGCGGGCCGCGAAGACTGATCCGGTGGAGGCATTGCGGCATGAGTGATCCGCTGCAATTGCAGAACGTGGGTCGCGTCTACCGTAGCGCGGCCGGCGACCTTGCTGTTCTCAAAGGTGCCGATCTGACCTTGAGCGCCGGCGAGATTGTCGCGCTCGTGGCCCCCTCCGGCACCGGCAAGTCCACGCTGCTTCACCTGGCCGGACTTCTCGAACAGCCCGATAGTGGCGCCGTGATGATCGACGGCACCGATGCGGGCAGCCTGAGCGACACCGCCCGCACGCGGCTGCGGCGGGACCGCATCGGCTTTGTGTATCAGTTTCACCATTTGCTCGCGGAATTCTCCGCGCTGGAAAACGTGGTTCTGCCACAGATGATCGCCGGCACGGCCAGGAAAGCGGCGCGCATCCGTGCAGCGCGGTTGCTGACGGATTTCGGCCTGGCCGCCCGGCTGGATCACCTCCCCGGCAAACTTTCTGGTGGCGAGCAGCAACGTGTTGCCATCGCCCGTGCTTTGGCCAATGCCCCCGCGCTGATCCTTGCCGACGAGCCTACCGGAAATCTCGATGTCGGCACCGCCGACCGCGTTTTCGGCGAGCTGTTGCACATCGTGCGGGCGCAAGGGGTGTCGTGCCTGATTGCGACGCATAATGCCGATCTGGCGCGCCGGATGGATCGGGTGGTGACGCTGCGGGATGGGGTGGTGGTGAAGGCGTAGGGCAAGGAAGAATCTTCTTTCTTGAAAGAAAGAAGCAAAGAACTTTTACTCGGCTGTCGCGGACCGTGCCGGCGGCGTACGCCCTGGGGTAAAAGTTTTTTGGTTCTTTTTTTCAAAAAAGAACAGCTTTCTTCCTTCTTTAAACCCCTTGGCTGCTGCCGGCCCGTCCCCCTACACTCCCCCTATGGCCGACCCGTTCATTCACCTCCGAGTCCACTCCGCCTATTCCCTCAGCGAAGGGGCCATCAAGCCGGACAAGATCGCGGCCCTGGCGCGGGAGGCCGGGATGCCGGCGGTTGCCATGACCGATTCGGCCAATTTGTTCGGCGCGCTGGAATTTTCCCAATACTGCGTGGGGCGCGGGGTGCAGCCCATCATCGGCTGTCAGATCACCCTCAGTCGGCCCGAGAAGGCCGGCTTGCCGGGCGATCCGATCGTGCTGCTCGCGCAAACCGAGGCGGGGCTGGCCAACCTGCAGCGGCTTTCCTCGGCCGGGTTTATCACCTCCGATCCCGCTGCCCCGCAGCTCGATTTTGGCACCATCGCCGAGCACGCCGACGGCGTGTTCCTGCTGACGGGCGGCACGCGGGGGCCCATCGCCCGGCTGCTGGCGGAAGGCCGCGCGCCGGAGGCGGCAAGCCTGCTCGCCCGGATGCGGGAGGCCTTTCCCGATCGCCTGGCCGTGGAACTGCATCGGCATCTGACACAACTTGATCGCGCCATCGAGCCGGGGCTGATCACGCTGGCCGATGGCGCGGGCCTGCCGCTGGTGGCGACCAACGAATGTTTCTTTGCCACGCCGGGCATGTACGAGGCACATGACGCGCTGCTGTGTATCGCCGATGCGCGCGTTCTCTCCGAAGCTGAACGCCGCCGCGTGACGCCTGAGCATTATTTCAAATCCTCCGCGCAGATGCGCGCCCTGTTCGCCGATCTGCCCGAGGCCTGCGACAACACGCTGGCCATTGCCAAAACCTGTGCGGTGATGGCCGAAACCCGCAAGCCCCTGTTGCCCGTATGCCCAAAAGTTCGCCCCGGTACGACGGAAGAACAAACCCTGCGCGAAATGGCCGCCGAAGGCCTGGGGCGGCGGATGCAGGCGATCGGTGCCGATGCCGCGCGTGCCGCGCGCTACGCCGAGCGCCTGGAGTACGAACTTGGCGTGATCGCCACGATGGGGTTTGCCGGCTATTTTCTGATTGTGGCGGATTTTATCCAATGGGCGAAATCCCAGGGTATCCCGGTCGGGCCTGGCCGCGGTTCGGGTGCCGGTTCCGTTGCGGCCTGGGCGCTGACCATCACCGATCTGGATCCCATGCAGTTCGGCCTGCTGTTCGAACGCTTCCTCAACCCCGAACGCATCTCAATGCCTGATTTCGACATCGATTTCTGCCAGAACCGCCGCGATGAGGTGATCAGCTACGTGCGCCGCGAATATGGCGATGATCGGGTGGCGCAGATCATCACCTTCGGCAAACTCCAGGCCCGCGCTGCGGTGCGCGATGTCGGCCGGGTGCTGGGCATGCCGTATGGCCAGGTGAACCGTGTGGCGGAGCTGATCCCCAATAACCCCGCCAAGCCGGTGACGCTGAAGGAGGCCGTGGACGGCGAGCGCAAGCTACAGGAGATGCGCGATACGGATGAGTCAATAAAGCGGCTTCTCGAAATCGCCATGCAGGTGGAGGGTTTGTACCGCCATGCCAGCACGCATGCGGCCGGGGTTGTGATCGGTGATCGCAAACTTGTCGACCTTGTGCCTATGTACCGTGATCCGCGTGAAAACACGCTGGTGACGCAATATAACATGAAATGGGTGGAACAGGCCGGGCTGGTGAAATTCGATTTCCTCGGCCTTACCACGCTCACCATCCTGCAGCGCGCGGTGGAATTTCTGCGCGACCTCGACATCACCGTGGATCTGGAACGTTTGCCCCTGGATGATGCGCCCACCTACGCCATGCTGACCCGCGGCGATGCCGGCGGGGTGTTTCAGTTTGAGAGTGCGGGGATGCGTGACGTGCTGCGCCAGATGCGCCCGGACCGGCTGGAGGACCTGATTGCCGCCGTCGCGCTGTATCGCCCTGGCCCGATGGCCAACATCCCCGATTACTGCAAGCGCAAGCATGGCGAGAAGTGGTCGCCGCCGCATGAGGAACTGCGCGATATCCTGGGCGAAACCTATGGCATCATGGTTTACCAGGAGCAGGTGATGCAGATCGCGCAGAAGATGGGTGGTTACTCACTGGGAAGTGCGGATCTTTTGCGGCGCGCCATGGGCAAGAAGATCCGCGCGGAGATGGACAGCCAGCGCCAGATTTTTACCTCCGGCGCCACCGCACGCGGCATCCCCGAGGCGAAGGCGGTAGAAGTTTTCGATCTGATGGCGAAATTTGCCGATTACGGTTTCAACAAGTCCCACGCTGCGGCTTATGCGCTGGTTTCCTACCAGACGGCCTGGATGAAGGCCAATCACCCGGTGCCCTTCCTTGCCGCCTGCATGTCGCTCGCGATGGGCAATACCGACAAATTGGCGGCCCTGCGACAGGAAGCGGAGCGTATGGGAATCCGCGTTCTGCCGCCGGACATCAACAGCAGCGGCGCCGATTTTCGTGTTGAAAAACTGCCCGACGGGATGCTGGCCATTCGCTACGCGCTGGCGGCCATCAAGAAGATCGGTTTTGCCGCCATGGAATCGATTGCCGCCACGCGCGGGGGGCGGCCGTTCAAGGATATTTCGGATTTTACCGCGCGCGTGGATGCCCGCCAGATCAACAAGATGCAGTTGGAAAACCTGGCCCGGGCCGGGGCCTTCGATACGCTGGATCCCAACCGGGCGCGCCTGTTCGCCGGCGCGGAAACCATTTTGCGCCGCGCCCAGGCCGATGCCGAGGAAGCGACCAGCGGCCAGATCGGTTTGTTTGGCGGCACGGAGCCGGAGAAACTTCGCCTGCCGGAGGTGGCGGCGTGGCCCGATATCGAAAAACTGGGCTTTGAAGCCGAGGCGATTGGCTTTCACCTCACGGCGCATCCGCTGGACGGTTTTGCGACCTTGCTGAAGCGCCTTGGTGCGGTGGCCACCACTGCGTTGCAAGCCCGGGCGGAAAGCGGGAGCGCGCGGGTGAAAATTGCCGGCTGCGTTGCGGGCACCAAGGAGCGCACCACCAAGACCGGCACGCGCATGGCGTGGGTGACACTTTGCGATGCGGTGGGCAGTTGCGAGATCACGCTGTTCAGCGAGGTTCTGGGCGGTTGCCGGGATTTGCTGGCTGCCGGCACGCCCCTGCTGGTGACGGCGGATATCAGGCTGGAGGGCGAAGCATTGCGCATGACTGCGCAGGATGTGATCAGCCTGGAGAAGGCGGCGCAGGAGGCCGGTGCCGGGATGCGCATCTGGCTGAAGCGCACCGAGGCTGTGCCGCATATCCGCACCTTGCTGGACCGTGAAGGCCGTGGCCGTGGCCGCATCAGCCTGATCCCTATGCTGGATGCCCAGGAGGTTGAAATCACCTTGCCCGGCGGCTTCGCTGTCACACCGCGTTTGCGCCAGGCCCTTAAACTCATCCCCGGCATCGAACGCGTGGACGAAACCTGAACGGACAAAAGTCTTTTGCTTCTTTTCTTCAGAAAAGAAGACTCTTCCTGCCTGAATGACCCCCCCGTTTTCCGGTCGTCACATACATGGCCTGCGGAACGGTTTGGGAAGAGTCTTCTTTTTCTGAAGAAAAAGAAGCAAAAAGACTTTTGACCGTTGGCACCCGACTCCCCGGCGGCGTGCGCCTTAATTGTGTACGCCGATGATGGCGAGCGGATCGTCGCCGCGAAGGTCTTTCACATGGGCGTCGTCGCGGTGCCACCAGCCGCCGCCGAGGGATTGGAACANNTGCAGGCGCACGATCCGCAAGGCGTCGGTCGCGGCGCGTTCGGCGGCATGCGCGGCGGCATCGGCATCGGCATCGGCCTGAAGTGCCGCCAGGCTATCAGCCACGTTCTGAAACGCGGCCAGCGCGGTCGTGCGATAATCGGCTTTTGCCTGATCCAGCGCGGCGCGTGCCGCACGCGCCTTGTGCAGAAGCGCCCCACCATCGAAGATCGGCTCGGTCAGGGAGGCGCCGATCGTCCAGAAGCCATTGCCGCTGGCGAAAAGCTGCTTGAAGTAGTTGGACTGCGACCCGCCCTGCGCTGTCAGATTCAGCAGCGGCAGACGGTTCGCGACAGCGACGCCCACATTGGCGCTCGCGGCGTGAAGATTGGCTTCCGCCTGCCGCATGTCAGGCCGCTGATTGACCAGGGAGGCCGGAATGCTGACCGGGAGTTCGCGGGGGAGCGTGATGTCATCGAGCGCGAATTTTTCGGGCACGATGGTGTCGGGCGGTACCCCCAGCAGGCTGGTCAGTGCGTCGCGCTGCTGATCCAGTTGTTTCTGCAACGGCGGCAGGGTGGCCTGTGCCTGGGCGAGCGCGGTTTTCTGCGCCAGCACATCCACCATCGCGATCTGGCCCAAATCGTATTGCTTTTGCAGCACACCGAGCAGGTCGGTCTCCGCTGCAATGATGCCGCGCGTGGCTTGGATCTGTGCGCGCAACGCGGCCTCGTTGATGCTGGCGGCAACAAGATTCGCCGTCAGAGTGAGGTAGGTTGCCTCAAGCTGGAAACGCTGCTGCTCGGTTTGCGCCACCAGGCTTTCGACCTGGCGGCGGTTCAGCCCCCAGATATCGGGCGAGTAGGAAACGGAAAGCTCCGCCGTGATCAGCGTGTAATACGCCACCGGTTTGGCGGCGGCGTAGGATACGCTGCGCGTGGCGGTCTTGTTGCGGGTCGGCTCGAAGGTTCCGCTGAGGCTTGGCAGAAAACTCCCCTCCTGCGCATAGAGATTCTCGCGCGCCTGCAGCAATGCCGCCTGTGCCGATTGCAGGCTGGGATTGGCCGCAAGGGCGCGTTGCACCAGGCGTTCCAGTGCGGCGGAGTGGAATAGCGTCCACCACTGGCCGGGGATGTCGAGACCCTGCACGAAGGTCTGCGCGTCATCCTTGGCCACGAGTTTGGCCGGTGCGTAGGTCAGCGATACCGGCGGCGCGGGCTTGTGGAAGTCCGGGCCAACGGCGCAGCCGCTCAGCAGCACGGATGCGAGCCCAGCCCGGGTGAGGCGATGCATGGCGGTCACGAGTGGGCCTCCGCGTCATCGCGTTCCTGCTGCGGGTTTGATCCGGTACGGCGGGAAAATAGGTCGATCAGCACAGGCAGGACCGTGAGGAAAAGCAGCGGGGCAAGGCTGATGCCACCGACGACGACAAGCGCGAGCGGCCGTTGAACCTGCGATCCGATCCCGGTTGAAACCGCCGCCGGCAGCAGGCCGACCATCGCCACCACGCATGTCATCACAACAGGACGCATCTGAACCGAGCAGGTGCGTGCAACAGCCGAGGCGCGGTCGACATCGCTTTGGATCTGCTCGTTGAAGAACGTGACGATGATGATCCCATCCATGGCGGCGATCCCCATCAGGGCCACGAAGCCGATGGCGGCCGAGACGCTGAAGGCGGTGCCGGTGATATACAGCATCAGCAGGCCGCCGATCAGCGCCATGGGAATGACGCTGGCGGCCAGAAGCATATCGACGATGGAGTTGAAGTTCACATAAAGCAGAAGGCAGATCAGCAGGAAGGCGAGCGGCACCACCACGGAAAGCCGGGCTATGGCATCCTGAAGGTTGCCGAATTCACCGACCCATTCGGTGTGGTAGCCGCCGGGGATCACCACCTGTTCGGCCACTTTTTTCTGAGCTTCCAGAACCGTGGTACCCAAATCACGGCCACGCACGGAAAATTTGATCGGGATGTAACGTTCCTGACCTTCGCGATAGATGAATGAGGCGCCGGAGGCAAGACGCACGGTCGCCACATCGGTCAGGGGAATTGGGATCACGCCACTGCCGCTTGGGCTGGGCGCGCCAATCACGATGCGGCGGATCGAGTCCAGGCTTTGGCGGAACTGTGGGGCCAGGCGAACGATGATCGGAAAATTCCGGTCGCTGCCTTCCTCGTAGGCATTGCCAGCCGGCTGGCCGCCGATTGCCGCTTGCACGGTGTTGTTGATATCGCCAGGGGCAAGCCCATAGCGCGCCGCCTTGACGCGGTCGACGTCGATTCGCACCGTGGGCTGGCCGAGCGAACGCAGAACGGCGAGATCGGTGATGCCTGGCACGGACCGCAGGACGTCGGCCATCTTGTTGGCGGTGGCTTCAAGCACCTCAAGATCGCCGCCATACAGCTTGACCGAGTTCTCGCCTTTTACGCCGGAGGCTGCCTCCTCCACATTGTCTTCGATGTACTGGGAGAAGTTGAAATCAACCCCGGGGAATTCATCAGACAATGCTTGCGTCATCGCGCTGACCAGGCGCGGCTTGTCCCACCCTTTGGGCCATGTGTCGAAGGGTTTGAGGGGAACGAAGAATTCCGCGTTGAAAAAGCCGGTGGCGTCCGTGCCATCATCGGGGCGTCCGTGCTGCGAAACCGCCGTAATGATTTCGGGAAAACTGGCGATGATGCTGCGCATGCGGTTCACCGGCGCGTCGCCCGCCTCCAGCGAAATGGATGTCGGCATCGTGGCACGGATCCACAGATTGCCTTCTTCCAGTTTCGGCAGGAATTCCAGCCCCAGCGATCGCGTGCACAGCGCCGTCACCACCACCAGCACGGCCATGCCGCCCAGTGTCAGCACGCGATTGGCCAGCGCCAGGCGCATCACCGGCAGGTATATCCTGTGCAGCCGCTCCACCAGCCAGGTGTCTTTTTCCTGCATCGAGTCGGGCAGGAAGATCGCGCTCAGCGCCGGCGTTACGGTGAAGGTGGCGATCAAGCCGCCGGCAATGGCATAGGCATAGGTCTTGGCCATCGGGCCGAAGATGTGGCCCTCGATGCCGCTGAGCGTGAAGAGCGGCACGAAGGCGGCGATGATGATGGCAGCGGAAAAGAAGATGCCCTGGCTCACCTCGGTGGAGGCCCCCGCAATCACCGCCGCGCGGCCGCGCAGACTTGCTTCGGTACGCATGCGCTGCATCACCGAATTGCGGAAGCGCAGCGCCGCGGGCTGCGACAGCCGGCGGATGATGTTCTCCATCATGATGACCGTCGCATCCACGATCAGCCCGAAATCGATGGCGCCGACCGACAGCAGATTGGCGGATTCGCCCTTCAGCAGAATCAGCCCGATCGCGAATGACAGGGCGAACGGGATGGTTGCGGCAACGATCAGGGCGGCGCGGATATTGCCCAGAAACACGTATTGCAGGATGAAGATCAGCAGGATGCCTTCGATCAGGTTGTGCATCACCGTGTGGGTGGTGACATTGATCAGATCGGACCGGTCGTAGATGCGTTTGATCTGCACGCCCGGCGGCAGGATGCCGGTGGTGTTGATCTTGGTGACCAGCGCTTCCACCGCGTGGATGGTGGGCATGCTTTCCGCGCCGCGCCGCATCAGCACGATTCCCTGCACGATGTCGTCGGAGCGATCCTGCCCGGCAATGCCCAGGCGCGGCTGGTTGCCGATCATCACCTCCGCCACGTCGCTGATGCGCACAGGGCTGTTCGTGTTGGGCGAAATCATCGTATTGCGGATGTCGTCCAGAGAATGGATCAGGCCGATGCCGCGCACGACGGCGGCCTGCTGGCCGAAATTGACTGTTTGGCCGCCGACATTGACATTGGCGTTGTTCAGCGCGGCCAGAACCTGCGGGATCGTCAGGCCGTAATGCATCAGTTTTGGCTGATCGATCCGCACCTCGAACGTCTTGGTCTTGCCGCCCCAACCATTGACGTCGATGACGCCAGGCACCGCCTTGAAGCGGCGTTCGAGCATCCAGTCCTCGATGGTCTTGAGGTCCATCACCGAATAGCCCGGCGGGCCTACGACGCGGTAGCGGTAGATTTCGCCGATCGGGCTTTCGGGCGAGATGCCCGGCTGGGCGCCGTTCGGCAGCGGCGACAGCTGAGAGAGGCGGTTGATCACCCGCTGCTCCGCCTCCTCGTAGCCGAAGGCATAACTGAACTGCACCTTCACGTCGGAAAGCCCGAACAGGCTGATGGTGCGGATAGCAGTGATGTTGGGGATGCCCGCCATCTGCACTTCGATGGGGATGGTGATGTAGCGCTCGATCTCCTCCGCGCTCTGGCCGGTGCTCTGTGTCACGATGTCCACCAGCGGGGGCACCGGATCGGGATAGGCCTCGATATTGAGGTTGATGAAGCTGACGACGCCGGCGGCAAACACGAATACGGTGAGAACCGCCAGCAGGATCCGCTGGCGCATCACGAAGGCAAATAACCCGCTCATTATCGAACTTTCAGAGGGCGTGCTGGCTCATGGACGGCAGACATAGCAAGGCATTCTTACTGGAGCGGCCGATCGGCGGATTTGCGTGCGGCGGTGGAGGGATTTCGTGGCAGCACCGATCGTCAACTGTCGGAAAGTGTGCGGTCGATGAACACGGCCCCGCTGGTCACCACGCTCTCATCGGGTTTCAATCCCTGCAGCACCTCCACCAGGCCGCCATCCTGCGCCCCGGTTGTGATCTGGCGGATGGCCAGTGTTTGGTGCACCGGATCGGCCACCCACACATGCGCCGCCGCGCCTTCATAAACCACGGCGTTCTCCGGTACCATCAGCGCCGGCGATGGCGTGCCTGTTACGATCTCGAAACCCGCGAGCATATCCGGCTTGAGGGAAAAATCGGGATTTCCCACCTCCGCGCGCACCGTCAGCCGATGCGTAGCCGGATCGATCACCGGCGCGACATAGGATATGGTTGCGCTGAATGTGCGGCCCGGATAGGCGGGCACGCTCACCCGTGCCGCATCACCCACGCGGAACCGGCCCGCATCCTCCTCACGCCCGTTGGCGATCATCCATACGCGGCCAAGATTGCCGATGGTGAAAACCGCGCCGGAGGCGCCCGAACTGGTGACGGCGCCGACAATATTCTGGCCGGGGCTGATCTGGCGCTGCGTGATGGTGCCGGCGATGGGTGCACGCACCACGGTTTCGGCCGTCTCCCGCTCCGGGTTGCTCGCGGTTTCGATCGCGGTGATCTCGGATTTCTCGATGCCCAGAATGGTCAGCCGGCTGCGTACGGAGGCCACGGCGATTTGCGCGCTGTTCAGCCCGCCGCGGGCTGTTGCCAGATCCACCAGGCTCTGCTGCCAGTCCCGTTGGGCGGCGCCATGCCCGAGATAGAGCAGATGCTGACGATGCTCGTTCGCGGTCGCCAGGTCCAACTGCGCGCGGGCGGTATGCAGGGTTGCAACCGCGCTCACCATGTCGTTCTTCGCCTGCGCCAGTTCGGTGGATTGCACGGCAAACAGCGGCGCGCCCATCGCCACCGTTGCGCCGACGCGGACGAAAACCCGCGTGACACGGCCGGAATAGGGTGAAATCACCGGCGTGCTGAGGTCGTCGTCCACGGCGATCCGGCCCTCTACCTCCACGTGCGGCGCGTATTCCTGCTGGCTCACGCGGCGGATCTTAAGGCCGGCCCATTGTTGCGGCGTGGGTTTGAAAGCGCCGTCGCCCTCAGCCGACGCATCCGCCTGGCCAGGCGCGGCGAGCCCGACAATTGCCGGCACCACGAACAAAACCGCGATGAGCATGACGCCGAACACCAGCAGCAGCACGGACTGAAGAGCCACCGGAAGGCGCCGGCCAGGGGCGGGAAGCGGATGGTGGTCGGGCAGTTCGGGTTGCGTGGTCACGGCACCTCCGGGCGTTTGCTCAGCCGGAGATGAGTGCAGGCGAGTGGGCCGCCTGGTCTACTGTGATTAGTAACAGCCCCATCGGCCGGCTTGCGCGCATGCCACCAGTCTGGGGCTTTGGCGTACCCTGCCGGCGAGTCCGCGACAGCCAGTCAAAAGTCTTTTGCTTCTTTTCTTCAGAAAAGAAGACCTTTCTTTCTCTTGTGCCTATGCGGTCACGAGCCCCGTCAGCGGCGCCACATCCACCCCCGGAAACACGGTCTTCATGGATTTGGCCGAGAGCCCGAGATGCGCCTCCAGCACGCCCATCGCAATCGAGCGCACATCGGTGGTGGGTGCCAGGTCGCGGCCCTGATAGAGCTGCGATGCGCTCAGGCCTGGCCAGTTGGCGACAACCTTGCCGCCGGACACCGCGCCCCCTGCCAGGATCACCGCGAAGGCCGTGCCATGATCGGTGCCGCAGGTGGAGTCTCCATTGGCGTAGGCGGTCCTGCCGAATTCCGTGATCGTCATGATCACGGTATTGGACCAGGCCGCGCCCAGCGACTGCTTCAGCAACAGCAACGCGCCGTCCAGCTCCTCCAGGCCGGTATTGAGCCGCACGACCTGGTCCGCGTGCGTATCGAAACTGTCACTCTGGATCGTCGCGATCCGCGGGCCTTGCGGCGAGGCCAGGAAATCACCCGCGGCCCAGGCAAGCTGCTGGAATGCGGTGAGGCCGGCCGCCATGGGAGCGGATTGCAGGAGCGTGTTGAAGGCGGTTCGGTCCGCATAGCCTGCCGCGTAGGCCGGTGCCAGAAGGCTGTCACCGGCAAGCAGGTTGGTGAGGCTGCTGATGAACTGTGATCCAGACTCGGGGAAATGATCCGGTGCCCAGCCGGCCGTGATGGTTGCGCCCTGCACGATCAGCGGTTCGCAGGTGGCCAGGGATATGCCGCTCTGCATACCGGAGGCGCCCGGCACCAGGCCCATCACCCGGTTGAGCCACCCCGTGGTCAACAGTTCCGGCGCGCCACTTTGCAGGTAGTCCTGGCCTTCGAAATGGCTGCGTGTCAGGGCGATGTTGCCCACGGCGTGCACGAAGGCAGCCTCGCCGGCCTGATACATGGCGTACAGGTTGGGCATCGCGGGATGCAGGCCGTAGAACCCTCCCAGATCGAACATGCCGCCCGCTTTGCCAACCGCGGGGGCCATGATCTGTCCCCGCAGCGGGGCCAGGTTCGGATCGCCATACGGCGCCACAAGCGATAGACCATCCAACCCGCCGCGCAGGTTCAGAACGACCAGCCGGGCGGTTGATGTGCCTGCGGCGAGTGCCAGGGATGGGCGGCCGGCCGCAAGCGCCGCGCCCATGCCGAGGAGGAGGGACCGGCGGTTGATGTCGAGTTTACCCGATGAGCACACATGAGTGTTTGCCATGGTGATTCAGCGCCTCTGGAATTCGGATGAGCAGAACAGCAGTGCGAGCTCTTCTGTCGGCGAGTCGATCGCGTCCAGCAGTGCCACCGTGCTCGTGGACAGGAATGGCACCACGCTGGCGTGCATTGCCTGCCTGGGTGTCACGTTGGTGATCAGGGGCGAGAACCAGTTGGCGCAATCCGCCCGCAGCAGCATGGTCTGCGGGCCGGTCCAGTCCGCGGCCAGATCGGAGTAGCCATTGGGGAATTGCGGTTGCCACAGCGGCTGGCTGAAAACGGTCAGAATCCCGTTCAGCGACGTTCCGATATCGGCCAGTTTGTGCGCCGACATATTGCCTGCCCGGAACATGGCCACCATCCAGTCCTGCGGCGTGCGCAGCTTCTGCAGCGGTGTCCATGCGTTTTGTAATCCGACGATGGCGAGATGCGCTGCGGGCAGACTGCCTCCGCTGGCTGCAAGCGCCTCATAAACCGTCTGGATATCCGACTCTTCAGGCGTGTCCGAGACGAAATGCGTGACCAGTTTGGTCGCCAGGTGCCGATAGGTCGACGAATGCGTGCCCAGCATGTGCAGCGCCGCCATGAGGCCCGTTTGCGTGCACTCATAGGTTCGTCCGAGCAGAGTGACGCTGCCCGGCTGGGCCTTGTTGGGGTCCCAGAAGAATCCGAGCTTGCGGCCCTGGATATTGTTCATGTTGATGCCGGTGATCAGATAGCTCAGCGCATCCACATCGGCCTGCGTATAGCCGCCTGTGACACCCAGCGTATAGAGCTCCATTGTTTCACGGCCGAGGTTTTCGTTGAACGAGAGGTATGTGCCGCTTTTGGCTGCCGCTATGGCTTCCTCGCTCTGCGGTCCAACCGAGGTGTGGGCATCAAGACCTACGAACATGGCGGGATGGATGATCGCCGCCTTCAGCATGTCTGCAATGGTCGCTGTCATGTTCGGACGAATCACGCACCGCATATAGGGGCCGGCGCAAGCCTGAACCGATCCTAAGTTTGCCATAATGGCAAAATGGTTCGACCAGAACCACACCAGCCGCTCCCGGAACGGGATAGTCGTTGTTACCGCGTAATCGAGCGCGGATTGCAGGTCGATGTTGAACAAGTTTTCGAGTTCTTCGCCGTACGCTGCTTGCGCCGCGGATCCCGGCGGCGCCATTGCACCTTCGTAAAGCACGGTAAGATTGTGTTGCAGGGTGGGCATGCCAGCCACCGGTGCTTCGTCGGCGCACGTGATCTGTGCCGTCAGCCATGCCACGGGATCGGCGGGTACAACATCGTCGGGGCGGCCGCCGAGGCCAAATCGGGTGAAAGCCTGGGCGGCCGTAGGATTATTCGTCAGGTCACCCATTACCAGATCTCCGTCGAGACAAAGAGCAGTGGATCAAAAAGGAGGCGGTATCATGCCACCGTATGCACGCGGTTTTGCATGGGCAACGCGACTTCCACAACCGGAGATTGAGTTGTGTCGGTAACTTTTATGTATGGAGCTTGCCGCCGCGGCGCTTGGCAGCGTTTACGCAAAAGAACACCGACCCATGCAGCATATGCGACAACGACTCACTTCAGGATCCAGGCGGCGCCCGTTCGAGCGGCGTAAGACATTCTTAACGTCTCTTTAAAGACTGGTCAATCTATAAATAGCGTCTAATCGTAAATTCTCCGTCCAGATTCCGAGAACATGGCCACGAATTCGCCCAAGACTACAACCTAGGGACGCCTACGTTCCGTGCGCCACTCGCTTTCCGCGACACGGGCATCGCCGCATCTCTGCCTCACGACGACAGCGTTGGCCGTTAAATACCGTTATGGGGACCAGTGCACGGGCGCGTGCTTATTTTTGGACGTGTGGGCCTGGTGACACCGCATGCCCGCGCGCCTAGCCCAAACACTCACCGGGCGTGAGACCGCCGGCATCTTGTCCGTCTGCTCATCGCTTTTTATGCGCGGCGTGCTGGGCTTGCCCGTGATGTCATTTCGCCGAGCTTACGTCTAACGCGGTCTGCGGAAACGACCTCGACCAGCGCAGCCGGCTTTAGATGTGCGACATACGCCAGGCGGGCCAACAGATATGGAATGGCGGGGCGCGCACGATAGCGATGATCACTACGTTTACGCCATAGCCCTATGACGATGTCAGTCTGCGATGCCCATGACGAAGGCGAGTGCAATGTTGAGACGCCCGATGTCGGCGTCGGCAAGGTGCCCGATCAATTGGCCGATCCGCTCCCGCCGGACCGTAACAGGCTTGTCGGCCATCACCTGCGAACGGATGCGCAGGCCATTGCTTTCATTCGGTTCGATTGTCACGCGAAAATCCGGTGCATCGACGACATCGGATGTCATCTGGCAAATCACGACCGATGGATGGATTTGGGGAAAAGCATCGGTCTGTACCACGACCGCCGGTCGCGGCTTCCCGTAATCACCCGCCGCTGCGACGACAACGACATCACCACGTTTCATTGGCCGCTTGGATCGGGCGCGTCGAATTCCGAAACAGCTTCGATCCAACTCAAGGCTTCGTCATCGTGGTGCCTGTCGAGACGGCCTACCTGGGCAGCGACGCGCTTTCGGACAGAGGCCAATCGCGGGTCAGGCACGACGAGACGCAATTCCCGCAGCCCTCGCCCACGCCGGCGCTCGCGCATCATTCTCATCCGTTCGGCGGTTGCCGTCACGTCGCTCTCCGGGCCAGCTCCAACATCGCCACTGTAACGCGTTACGGCCATTGCGGCAATAGCCGAGAGAACTGGCAACGTCGGAGAATGCCAGCGGTCTTCAGGATAATACGGAGAGCTCTGGCGTAGGCTGGCGGGCCATGCACGATGAAGATGAGCACTACGTTTACGCTGTAGCGCTCTGATTGGGAGCCCTAGAGCCAGCGTAGGTAGTTTCCGAGCGTGATACCCAAAGGACGCTGGCGGTAGCCTCCATGGCGA
>PKZM01000039.1 GCA_003133065.1 Acetobacteraceae bacterium | reverse complement strand
CTTGAAGATCCTTGCCGGAAACATCAGCGGTAATCCGCTTCGGTTCCGCCAGCCGATAGGATACACAATTCCAGCAACTACCGGCACGGAACAGGCTGCATGTGCGGCATCGCGGGGATCTTCACCGAAAGAGCGGAGCAAACACCTGAAATCGCACGGATTCGGGCGATGACCGACGCTATCCGGCACCGCGGTCCAGATGGTGATGGCTGCCATATAGAACCCGGAATAGGCCTTGGCCATCGGCGCCTGGCGATCATCGATCCGGCCGGCGGGCACCAGCCCATGTATAATGAAGACCGCTCAATTGCCATCGTATTCAATGGCGAAATCTATAATTTTGAGACGTTGCGCGCCGAACTCGCGGGTCTTGGTCATGTCTTCCGCAACCGCTGCGACACGGAGGCGATCGTGCATGCGTGGGAGAGCTGGGGACCGGCCTGCGTGGAGCGATTCGCCGGCATGTTCGCCTTCGCGCTCTGGGACCGCAACCGCCAGACCCTGTTCTGCGCGCGCGACCGGCTGGGCAAGAAGCCGTTCTACTATAGCTGGGTTGGCGGCGATTTCGTTTTCGCCTCCGAAATTGCCGCACTTTCCACCCTGCCCGGCCTCGGCCGGCGGATCAGGCCGCAAGCGGTGGAGGATTTCTTCGCCTATGGCTACGTGCCCGAGCCTGGAACCATCTTCGAAGATATCGAGAAACTGCCGGCCGCCAGCACGCTGACGATCGATCGCAGCGGTCGCGCGCCGCGAATCCGCCGCTACTGGCAGCCGCCCACCGAAACCCGCGCCATCACGGAGAAAGATGCCTTGCCGGAGCTGCGCGAGCGGCTGGGCGCGGCGGTGGCCTGCCGGCTGGTGGCCGATGTGCCGCTGGGCGCCTTCCTCTCCGGCGGCGTGGATAGCAGCGCCGTGGTGGCCGCCGCCGCCCCGCTGCGGGCAAACGCGCTGGATACCTTCACCATCGGGTTCGATGGCGCCGAAGACGAGACCCCCTATGCACGGCTTGTCGCGGCGCGCTATGCCACGCGGCAGCATAATGATCGTGCCGCCGCGACCGACATGATCGCCGGCGCGCGCGACCAGGCCCGGGTATTCGGCGAACCCTTCGGCGACAGTTCCTCGGTGCCCACGCTCACGGTGTGCCGGCTGGCGCGGCGCCACGCGACGGTCGCCATCTCCGGCGACGGCGGCGATGAAGTGTTCGGCGGCTATCGCCGCTACAAATGGCACCGCCTGGTGGCCGGCGTGCGGCGCCATCTTCCGCCCGGTGTGCGGCGCCAGGCGATCGGACGCCTGGCCGCGATCTACCCCAAGCTCGACCGCGCGCCACGATTCCTCCGCGCCAAGCATACGCTGACGGAGCTGAGCCTGGACGATGCCCAAGGCTATGCCCGTACCATCGCTCGCAGCCATGCGGCCCAGCGCCATGCCCTGTTCTCGCCGCAGTTGCGCACCCGCCTGGCGGGCTACGATCCCTTCCTGCGCATTCGAGATGTGATGGCGGATGCGCATGACGCCGATCCGCTGCTGGCCGCCCAGCTTGCCGATCTCGCCACCTGGCTGCCCGGCGATATCCTGACGAAAGTGGACCGCGCGAGCATGGCCGCATCGCTGGAGGTGCGCGCACCCTTCCTCGACCACGATTTTCTCGCCTGGGGTCTCAGCCTGCCGCCCGCGTTGAAGATCGGGCACGGCGGCGGCAAGCACGTGCTCAAGAGGGCGCTGGAGCCGCTATTGCCGCGCGATATCCTCTATCGGCCCAAGCAAGGTTTTGCCAGCGACCTCGCGCCGATGTTCCGGCGGGAGATGTCGCGTCTGCGGGCCCTGCTGCTCGGGCCGGTGATGCTGGAAAGCGGGCTGTTCGACGCCGAGGCGATTGCCCGACTGCTCGATGCACATGCCGCGGGACGCACCGACCACGCTCAACTCATCTGGCTGTTGCTGGCCTTCGAGGGCTTTCTCGCTTCCCTGGAAACCCTGCCCGACCCATGCCACACGGGCGATCCCGCGATTCATAAATACCCTCAGGCGGCATGAAGGCCGATGCGCGGCGGCCGGTGCGCATCGTCTCGGTGTTTCCGGGGTTTGGCGTGGGCGGGGCGCAGGTGCGCTTCGCGCAGTTGGCCAACCGGTTCGGGGCGAACGCACAGCACGTGATCGTGTCGCTGAACGGCGATCTTGGCTGCCGAGAGAAACTCGATCCGTCGCTGGACCTGCAGTTTCCGCAAGCCGGCCACAGGCAGGGCCGCATGCTGCGGGCCATGACGCATGCCAGGCGTTTTCTGCGGGCACAGGCGCCGGATCTGGTTTTGACCAGCAATTGGGGCACCATCGAGTGGGCGATCGGCGCCCGCCTGGCCGGGCTGCGGCATGTCCATTCCGAGGATGGCTTCGGGCCGGAGGAGCGCTCGGCCCAGATCCGCCGGCGCGTGGCGATGCGCCGGCTGGCCTTGCGCGGCAGCGCCGTGGTGCTCCCTTCCCGCAACCTGGTGCGGATTGCCACCGAGCTTTGGCGGCTACCGCCCACACACCTGCATTACATCCCCAATGGAATCGACCTGGCCCGCTTCGCGCATTCGGTTCCGATGGTCGTGGCTGGTGCCGGGCCGGTGATCGGCACGCTGGCGGCGCTGCGCCCGGAGAAGAATATCGGCCGTCTGCTGCGCGCCTTCGCCACCTTGCGTGCGTCGCGCCCCGCACGGCTGGTCGTGGTGGGTGATGGGCCGGAGCGGGGGGCGCTGGAACACCTCGCCGCCACGCTGGGGATTGCCGGCGATACGCTGTTCGCGGGGCACAGCGCGCAGGCCGAGCGATGGCTTGCGGCGTTCGACGTGTTCGCGCTCTCCTCCGATACCGAGCAGATGCCCATCTCCCTGCTGGAGGCGATGGCAGCCGGCGTGCCGGCCGTGTGCACGGATGTGGGTGACGTGCGGGTGATGCTGGCCGCCCAAAACCTGCCTTTTGTCACCGCTGTCGATGACGCCGCCTTCGCCGCCGGTCTGGCCTCCCTACTCGATGCGGCGCGGGACCCGGTGGGTGCGGCCAATCGCGCCCGCGCGGAAGCGGAGTTCGATGAGTCGCGGATGTTCGCGGCGTGGGGGAAGGTGCTGGGCGTTAGCCTGCATTAAGGAAGATGTTCTTTTTTGAAAAAAAGAACCAAAAAACTTTTGCCGGTGCTGTCGCGGATTCGCCGGAATCGTACGCAAAAGGTAAAAGTTTTTTGCTTCTTTTTTTCAAAAAAGAAGATCTTCCTGTCTTCCTGCGGTGCGTCCCAGCCCCTCCTCCAACCCCGTCTGCGCCCTCACGCCCAACAGAGCGATCGCCACATCCGGCGCCCCCACCGAGCGCCCGATATCCCCGGCCCGCGCTTCTGCGTGGGTGATCTCCGGCGCATGCCCGCATAGCCGCCCCAGCGTCTGCGCGAGTGCCAGCACCGAGGTCTCCTGCCCGGTGCACACATTGCTCACCCAGGCCCCCGGCCGGGCGGCCAGGGCGTCCATCGCTGCCCGTACATGCTCCACCACGTCCGCCACGTAGACGAAATCCCGGGTCTGGCACCCGTCGCCATGGATGATCACGCCCTGGCCACGCGCGATACGCTCGGCAAAGATGGAGATCACCCCGCTATAGGGGGAATGCGGGTCCTGCCGTGGCCCGTAAACGTTGAAGAACCGCAAGCCGAAACTCGGCACGCCGTGCACGCCCCACCCTACCGCCGCATGCAGCTCGGAGCCCAATTTGTCGGCGCCATAGGCGGTGCGCGGCGCGCAGCGCAGTCCTTCATGCGCTACCGTGTCGCCCACATCGCCGTAGGTTGCCGCCGAGGATGCGTATACGACGGGTATTCGGGCCCCCCGGCATGCGTTCAGCACCGCCACGGTGCCCCCCTGGTTCACCCGGTGCGTTCCCGCCCAGTCTTCGTTGCCCCGCGCCACGGAGGCGATCGCCGCCAGATGAAAGCATCCTTGCGCCCCTGCCAGCGCCCGGGCCAGCACGGCTTCATCCCCCACATCGGCCTCTATCAGGTCCACTCCGGCCGCCAGATTGCCGCGCCGGCCGGTGGAGAGATCGTCGATCACCCGCACCGCATGGCCATCCGCCAGGAGGGAATCTGCCAAATGCGAGCCGATGAAACCCGCACCGCCCGTCACAACGTAGATACCCACCGCAAACCTCCGGGACCCGACCGTGCGCTCTGGCACGAAACGCCGGGACATCAAACGTGGTAACGCGTCGGCTTTACCACCAGCTTTCCCACCCTTTAGAACCTAAAACCATGCCTGGGACCGTGTCCGCACCATTCGATTCTGTTTCCGACTCGCCCGTTTCCGGCTGTGCGGTGATTCTTGCCGCGGGACTGGGCACACGGATGAAGTCGGCCTTGCCGAAGGCTGCCCATTGCATCGCCGGCCGATCGATGCTGCGGCATCTGCTTGCCAGCGCTGAGCCGGTATTCGCTTGCATTGCCGTGGTGGTCGGCCCCGAGATGAGCCTGCTCGCCCAGATGGCCGCGCCGCACGATGTGGTCGTGCAGAATGAGCGCCTGGGCACGGCCCATGCGGCGCTGTGTGCCGCCGGCCAATTCGGCACGGGTGACGTGGCCATTCTGTTTGCCGACAATCCGCTGATCCGCCCCCAAACCCTGGCCCGGCTGATGGCGGAGCGTGCGCAGTCCGGCGCCGGCCTCGCGCTGATGGCCATGCGCCCCGCCGACCCCGCCCGTTATGGCCGTCTGGTCATGAACGGGGACGGCACCAGCGTTGCCCGCATCGTCGAATGGGCCGACGCCAGCGCGGATGAACGTGCCATCCCGCTGTGCAATGCCGGCGCGCTCTGCGGCCCGGCGGCCGATATCGCGCGCTGGCTGCGGGCGATCCGCCCCGACAATGCGAAGGGTGAATACTATCTTACCGACATCGTCCGCTTGGCAACCGGAGAGGGCGCGCGGGTTATCGCTGTAGAGGCCGACGAGGCCGAACTGCGCGGCGTCAATTCCCGCGCCGAACTCGCCGCCGCCGAAGCCGTGGTGCAGCAACGGCTGCGCGCCGCCGCCATGGATGGCGGCGCAACTCTGACCGCCCCGGAGACCGTATTCTTCTCGTGGGACACGCAGCTCGGCCCGGACACGGTCGTCGGCCCGCATGTCGTGTTCGGCCCCGGCGTGGACATCGCGGGCCCCGCGGAGATCCGCGCCTTCAGCCACCTCGAGGGTTGCCGCATCGAAGCGGGCGCGGTGATCGGCCCGTATGCCCGGTTGCGCCCCGGCACCACGATCGGCGCCGGCGCGCATGTTGGCAATTTCTGCGAACTGAAGGCCACCGATCTCGGCGCGGGGGCCAAAGTGAATCACCTGGCCTACGCGGGTGACGCCAGCATCGGCGCGGGGACCAATCTCGGCGCCGGCACCATCACCTGCAATTACGACGGCTTCGAGAAGCACCGTACTACCATCGGCGAGCGCGTGTTCATCGGTTCCGATTCCGTGCTCGTGGCCCCGATTACCATCGCCGATGGCGCCTTCGTCGCCGCCGGAAGCGTCATCACCGAGGATGTCGCCGCCGAGGCCATGGCCTTCGGCCGCGCGCGCCAGACCACGCTGCCCGGCCGCGCCACCCGGTTCCGCGCAAGACGCGCTGCCCAGAAATCCAAGCCGGGAGCGGATAGCTAATGTGTGGCATCGTCGGCGTGATCGGTTCGGCAGAGGCGGCGCCGCTGCTGCTGGAGGGCCTCAAGCGCCTGGAGTATCGCGGCTATGACAGCGCCGGCATCGCAACTCTGGTGGGTGGCCATATCGAGCGCCGACGCGCGCCCGGCAAGCTGATCAACCTGGCGCGGGTGATGCAGGAGGATCCGCTGCCCGGCACCACCGGCATCGGCCACACGCGCTGGGCCACGCATGGCGCGCCGACCGAAAGCAACGCCCACCCCCACGGCACGGCCCGCGTCTCCGTCGTGCATAACGGCATTATCGAGAACCATGCCGAGCTGCGCGCCGAGCTGGAAGCCTGCGGCCAGGTGTTTTCCACCGAGACCGACACCGAAACCGTTGCTCAACTGGTCGATTTCCTGCTGGCACGCGGGCTGGCACCGGCCGATGCGGCGCGCGCCGCGTTTGTGCGCCTGGAAGGCGCCTACGCGCTGGCGATCCTGTTCGCCGGCCATCCGGACCTTCTGATCGGCGCCCAGCATGGCGCGCCGCTCGCGGTGGGGTACGGCGATGGCGAGATGTTCCTCGGCTCCGATGCTTTGGCCCTGGCCCCGATGACCAGCCGGATCGCCTATCTGCGCGATGGCGATTGGACGCTGGTGACGCGGGAGGGGGCGCGGTTCTATGGCGGCGACGGCCGCGAGGTGAGCCGCGAGATCAAGCGGACGGCCCTTTCCGGGGCGGCCATCGGCCGCGGTGCCTTCCGCCATTTCATGGAAAAGGAGCTGCACGAGCATCCCGCGGTGATCGGTGACAGCCTGCACCGCATGGTCGATCCGCGCACCCGCTCCGTCGTGCTGCCGTCGTTGGGGTTCGACATGGCCAGCGTACCCCGCATCACGATGACGGCCTGCGGCTCCGCCTATTACGCTGGCCTGGTTGGCCGCAACTGGATCGAATCGCTGGCCCGCATTCCGGTGGATGCCGATGTCGCCAGCGAGTTCCGCTATCGTGATCCGCCGATGAGCCCGGGCGGCGTGGGCCTGCTGATCAGCCAGTCCGGCGAGACGGCCGACACGCTGGCGGCGCTGCGCACCATGCGCGAGGGCGGGCAGAGCATTCTTTCCATCCTCAACGTGGCCGAGAGCACCATGGCGCGCGAGAGCGATGCGGTGCTGGATACGGTGGCCGGCCCCGAAATCGGCGTTGCCAGCACCAAGGCCTTCACCGCGCAGCTTTCCGTGCTCGCCTGCCTGGCGCTGGCCTTGGCACGGGCGCGCGGCACGATCGTTGCGGCGGAGGAAGCGGTGCTGACCGACGCGCTGCTGAAGGTGCCTGGCCATGCCGCGGAAATCCTCGCCGAGGGCGATGAGGCGGTGCGCCGGATTGCCGCCATCGTCGCCGAGGCGCGCGATGTGCTCTATCTCGGCCGCGGCGCCTGTTATCCCATCGCCATGGAAGGCGCGCTGAAGCTGAAGGAGATCAGCTACATCCATGCGGAAGGCTATGCGGCGGGCGAAATGAAGCACGGGCCGATCGCGCTGATCGACAAATCGGTGCCGATCATCGGCATCGCCCCTTCCGGCCCGCTATTTGAGAAAACCGCCAGCAACTTGCAGGAGGCTCACGCCCGCGGCGGTCAGATCATTCTGTTGAGCGATGCGCATGGCGTGGCCAAGCTGCGCCACATTGCCGTGGATACCCTCACTTTGCCGGATATCCACCCGTTCGCGGCACCGATCCTTTATACGATCCCGGTGCAGTTGCTGGCGTATCACGTGGCGGTGCTGCGTGGCACGGATGTGGATCAGCCGCGGAATTTGGCGAAGTCGGTGACGGTTGAGTAAAAAAGCAAGCACTTCTTTTTTGAAAAAAAGAAGCAAAAAACTTTTACCCATGGCGTACGCTTCCGGCTCGGTCCGCGACAGCCAGTCAAAAGTTTTTTGCTTCTTTTTTTCAAAAAAGAAGTGCTTGCTTACTTCAATCTTCCACCCCCGGTACGAGGTGAATATGGCCCGCGCGGATCATGTCGAGCGGGGAAGCGAAGCGCGAGCGCGGCCTGAAGCATCTCCTGCATGTTAGTGCGAAGAGCCACGCTGATAGCGGCCGTCATCTGCGTCGCCGGCACTGCTCACGCCGCGTGCCGCATGACGCTGACCTCACGCCTCCCGCTCACCCCCGATAGCGGCCACCTTCTTGTGCCTGTCACGCTGGATGACAAACCAGCCGAGCTGATTTTCGACACCGGATCCTTCACCACCCTCCTCTCCCTCACGGCGGTGGCGCGTCTCGGCCTGCGCCACATGAG
Source organism: Acetobacteraceae bacterium (assembly GCA_003133065.1). GTDB lineage: Bacteria > Pseudomonadota > Alphaproteobacteria > Acetobacterales > Acetobacteraceae > BOG-908. The sequence continues at coordinate 1,568 of PKZM01000039.1, read as the reverse complement.
CGGCGAGGAATTCAACGGCCTGCTCGCCACCGTCAGCGGCATCGGCGGCGACAAACCCGCCATGGGTGTCACCGCCAGAACCGTGAACATCGGCGGGCTGACCGGCCGCAACTATAATTTTCTCGCCGCCGACATTGCTTTTCCGCCCTCCGACGGGCTGCTCAGCACCGATCTGATTTCGCAATTCGATGTCGATCTGGATTTCCCCGAGGATCAGGTGGTGCTCTACCGCCCCATCGGCGATTGCCACACGCCGGCCGCCTTCCTTGCCAGCCCGCTTTACGCGGTGCCCCTGCGCCCCATCGGCGAGGATCGGCGCCCGCGCGTCACTGTCAGCATCGGCGGCCAGGATGTGGTGGCGATGATCGACACCGGCGCGCCCCACAGCGCCATTTTCCGCCGCGCGGCCGAGCGCCTGGGCCTGCGCATTGATGATCTGGCCGCCGACGCGCACGGCACTGCCGGCGGCATTGGCCCCCGCACCGTCGCCAGTGTCACGCATGTATTCGAACCGGTTACGATCGGCGATCTGACGTTCGAACATCTGCCGGTGGACATCCTTGATGACCGGGCCGACGACGAAGTGGAAATGCTGCTCGGCGCCGATTTCCAGCGCCAGGTGCATGTGTGGATTTCCTACTCGTCCCACACGCTGATCATGCAGTACCCGCCACGTCCCTCGAAGAAAGCCGGCTGACCGGGCACGCCTGGCGCCTCCCAGCCATGCGGCTCAGATGGGCTTGCGCGCCGCCAGCGCCATCGCCACCAGCGACCAGCCGGCGAACAGCAGGTCGATGCCCACCAGCATGCCCAGCACCCAGGTCACATCGCCCGGCATGCCGGAAAGGATGATCCCCGCCAGCACCAGATCCACCACGCCGCTCACCAGCATCCATTCCCACCGGCTGGACAATTCCTTCCTGTGAGAGATCGCCAGAAAGATCATGAATATACCGTCGGCAATGAAATACGCCGTCAGCACGTAGGTGAGTGTCACCAGACCGACCAAGGGGTTCCACAGCAGCACCAGGCCTGCCAGAAGTGCCAGAATGGCCGAGCCCAGCGACCAGGCGAAGGCCGGTTGCTCGCGTGCCCGCAGGGTGGACGCAAGCCCGACAATGCCGGCCACCACGAAAATCCAGCCCAGAATGACGGTGGTGGCGACCCCGGCCAGCGGCGGCAGCAGGATAGCGGCCGTGCCGAGCACGAGCAGCAAGACGCCTTCGCCCAGGAATAGCCGCCAATGCTGGTGTATCCAGGCCTGGGACGGCAACGCCACGCCGGGCAGGACGGGGTCCGTGTTGAACGGTGTCTGGGTAACCGACATGGGGGGCGATCCTTCTCGCGCGGCCCGGCACGCAGGCCGGGGCGCCATGATGCCCTAAGCCCGCGATGTGCCGCGGGTTCCCTGCGGACGAAGCTGTTGGGGCCGTCATTTAGGGATTTCTTCCCCGTGTACGGGGTGCGCCAACCTGCCCGGAGCCCATGACGGTCACCGACGCAGCGCGAAGCTGGCCGCACCAGGAAAACACCCCCAGTGGACAAAAAGGAAGAAAAGCCTTCTTTTT
>PKZM01000067.1 GCA_003133065.1 Acetobacteraceae bacterium | reverse complement strand
GCCATCCAGCGAATTCCGGATGCATCACCACATTCTGCGGGCGCGGCGGGATGCCGATGCGGTGGTGCATTGCCACTCCCGCAACGCCACCATCCTGGCGTGCTGCGGCCGACCGATCGAGCCAATCCATTACATGGTTCTGGTGGCGCGCTCGCCCTGCATCCAGGTGGCCCCGTACGCCACGTTCGGCACGCAGGAACTGGCCGAGGCCGTGGTGGAAACCATGGGCGGCGGTCTGGCCTGCCTGATGGCCAATCATGGGCAAGTCACGATCGGGCAAACCTGGCAGCAGGCGCTGGCCGTGGCCGAGGAGGTGGAGGAACAGGCGGCCGTCACGATCGGCGCGCTGATGCTCGGCGGGGCGACAAAGCTCACGGGCGAGCAACTGGCGGCGACGGTGCAGATGTTCAGGTCGTATGGGCAGGGGAGCAAAAAGTAAGAAAGAATGTTCTTTTNNGCGCCATATGGAGGGTGCATCCGCAGGGACAGACTGATACGGAGGGGCGACACGTCACGTGAGGCGGCCATGAGCGGAGCATCGCCTGAGCGCAGGCGGACAGGCTGGGGGTTTTGGGGGCGCACGCCGGAGCGGGAGAACGCCGAGCCGGCACCCCAGGATGGCCGCGCGTTCACCTCGTTGTTCGGCGGGGTGATCGAGGCGCCGCCCCCGCCGCTGCCGCCACCACAAGCGGTCAGCGCGCCGCCGCCACCGCCGCCGCAGACCCAGCGGCGCGTGGTGGACCCGGTGGCGTATCTGGTGCCGCAGGAGCTGGAACGCACCCCATCGGCGCCGCTACGCGTGCTGGCGATCGGATCCTGCCTGCTGGAGGATCTGTTCGCGCCGGGACGCGGGCAAAATCCGGGCGTGGAGACGGATTTCGTGCTGGCCGGCTTTGCCAGCGAACTGCCGGCCGAACCGCCCTCAGAGATCGCCGCCTACGACTGCCAGGTTTTGCAGATGGCGCTGCGCACGCTGCTACCGGATGCTCTCCTGGGCGAGGTGGCCGCGGCCGATGCGGCGCGGCAGGCAGCGATCTTTGCCGGGTCGGTGGCGCGCATGCGGCAGTTCTTTCAAGCCGCGATGCGGTGGAACGTGGCGCACGGCACCACCACGTTCGTGCTCAATTTCATGCAGCCGCAATTCAACCGGTCCGGGCGGTTTCATCCGCGGTTCAGCCTGGCCAACCCCCCCTATTACGTCAGCCGTCTGAACGAGGAGATCGAGAGCCTGGCCGGGGAATACCGCAATTGCCACGTGCTGGATCTGGATTCGATCGCGGCCTCGTTCGGACGGCGGTTCGTGCAGGACGATCTGATGACATCGACGAACCATAATGCGCGGTTGATGCCGCATGCGCGCATCGATGGCCGCATCGAACACGTGGGCGCGCTCGTGGATCATTACGAGGTCCAACCCAACGGCGTGATGCGCGCGGCGGTGATGGCGGAGCTGCGCGCGATGATGCGCACGCTGCGCCAGCAGGACGCGGTCAAGCTGGTGGTGGTGGATCTGGACGACACGCTGTGGAAGGGCGTGAGCGGCGATTCGGCCGATATCGGGCCACATATGGTGGAAGGTTGGCCGCTGGCGGTGATGGAATCGCTGCTCATCGCCCGCGCGCGGGGTATTATGCTCGCCATCCTCAGCAAGAATGACGAAACGCGGATCAGGGCGATCTGGGACAAGATCTTCGGCGGCAAGATGAAGCTGGAGTATTTCGCCGCCGTGCGGATCAATTGGCGCCCCAAGCACGAGAACATGCAGGAGATCCTGAACGCGATGGGCCTGCTGGCCCGCAGCGTGCTGTTCATCGACGACAATCCCGCCGAGCGCGCACAAATGCAGGCGGCGTTCCCCGATCTGCGCATGCTGGACGGCAACCCGTTCCTGTGGCGCCGAATCCTGCTGCTGGCGCCGGAGATGCAGGTGGCACAGGTAACGGCCGAGGGCGCCCAGCGCACGGCGATGATGCAGGCGCAGATGCTGCGTGAGGCCGAACGGTCCCAGTTGAGCCCTGAGGATTTCGCCAAGCAGCAGGATGTGCGGGTGCAGCTTTCCGCCCTGCGCGGGGCGGCGGATGTGCGCTTTGCCCGTGTGCTGGAGCTGATCAACAAGACCAACCAGTTCAACACCACCGGCAAGCGCTGGACCGCGCCCGAATGCGAGGCGTTTTTGGCCGAGGGCGGCGTGTTCGCGGTGTTCGAGGTGCAGGATCGCTATACGCCGTATGGGCTGGTGGGCGTGGTTGTGGTGAAGGGTGGAACGATCCAGCAATGGGTCATGTCCTGCCGGGTGATCGGGCTGGGCGTGGAACAGGCGGTGATGCAGGCCCTGGTGGCATGGTGCCGTGGCGCCGGGCAGGCCGTGGTCTCGGCCGTGCTGAACAAGACGGAGGTGAACCGGCCGTGCTGGCAGCTGTTCGCCGCCGCGGGGTTCAAGGAGCGCCTTGGGGGATGGATGCTGGAGGCGAATGCGGCGCCTGGCGGTTCGCCCTACGTGGCGCTGGAGGCGGCACTCGGTTGATATGGGCGAGACTGGCTTCCGCATCGAGGCGCTGAGCAGCAGCCCGGCGGTGCTGGGGATGCTGCGGGATATGCTG
>PKZM01000036.1:9590-13412 GCA_003133065.1 Acetobacteraceae bacterium | reverse complement strand
CGCAACGAGCGCAACGCCATCATCCAGCACGGCACCATGTCGCTGGTCCGCCGCAGCGCGCTGGAGCAGGGCGGGAACTGGTCCGAATGGACCATCACCGAGGACGCCGAGCTTGGCCTGCGCCTGTTCCGCGCCGGTTGGGAAGCCGTCTACTCCCCCCGCAGCTTCGGCCGCGGCGTGATGCCGGACGATTTCGCCGCCTTCCGCAAGCAGCGCTTCCGCTGGGCCTATGGCGCGATGCAGATCGTGCGCGGCCATGCCGGCGCGCTGCTGAACCCATTCAACCGGGAACTGACCACCGGCCAGCGCTGGCATTTCGTCACCGGCTGGCTGCCCTGGGTGGGCGATGCGCTGGGCCTCGCCTTCCTGATCATGGGCCTGGCCTGGTCGGTTGGCCTGATCGTGGCGCCGATGCGCTTCGAATTCCCGATCGTTCTGTTCATGATCCCCTCGATCGGACTGTTTTTCTTCAAGCTCGCCCAGATTTTTGCCCTCTACGGCGCGAAGGTGCCGTGCGGCTGGGCCGATCGCCTGGGTGCGGCCATCGCCGGCCTGGCGCTGAGCCACACCATCGGCAAAGCCGTATGGAAGGGCCTGTTCATCCGCTCGGCCCCCTTCCTGCGCACGCCGAAGATGGAAAACGCTCCCGCCTTCATCCAGGGCCTGGTCATGGCCCGCGAGGAAGCCGTGCTGCTGCTGCTGAGCTGGACCGCCATGGTCGCGGTGGGCTGGGTGCACCACATGGCGACGTGGGAAGCCCGGCTCTGGTGCGCCGTCCTGCTCACACAGTCGCTCCCCTACCTCGCGGCCGTTACCGTCTCCCTCGTCGCCGCATTCCCCGCCCGGGCGCCGCAACCCGTCCGCGCCCTGGCTCACCTGCCTCCCACCTTGGTCCCCCAACTCGGAAACGATTAGACGTCAACGCGGCCCTCACTCATCGGAGCCTCCTCTGTGATGACTGAGGGCCGAATGCCGATTCAGGAGCTTTGGATGTCAAGCCTTCCCCCACTCGCCATCCTGCTCGGCGCGGCCGGCATCATCCCCTTCGCGGTTTTCGCCATCCTGGCCGTCAGCAGCAGCCCCGACCGTGCGCTGGCCGCCGCCCAGGCTCTGGTCGGCTACGGCGCCGTCATCCTGGCCTTCCTCGGCGGTGTGCATTGGGGCTTCACCCTCGCCGAACCGGGGCAGGGCCGGGCCGTCCGCGCCCGGCTTTCCCTTGGCGTTGTGCCCTCTCTCATCGGCTGGGTGGCGCTGCTCTGTGTCATCGTCGCCCTGCCCGTGCTGAGCCTGGCCATCCTCATCGCCGGCTTCGTCGGCGTGCTCGTGGTGGAAACCCGCGCCCAGAAGCGCGACCTGCTCCCCGCCGGCTACATGGCCATGCGCTGGGTGATCTCTGTTATCGTGATCGCCATCCTGACGACCGTGCTCGTGCTTCGCCTGGTGGGAGCGCACGTCCTTCTCTAAAGAATGTCTTTATTTGTGGAAATTTTTGTGCTTTATGAGACGTGCATTTTAGGAAAATGGAAACTTATCATGGCTGACGCCGTCGTCATTCCCTTCCCTGCTCCCGCCACGCGGACTACGGATCAGGAGCGTCTGCGCGTCGCCCTCGCCGACCTCCAAACCGCTCTCACCGAGCAAAAGAAGGCTCTCAGCGATTGGCGTTTTGCCATGACGGAGCTTGGAATCGGTGTCGCCGGCCTCGGCCAGGCGCTGGGCAGCTACCAGAACAGCCTCGCCGACGTCGAACACCACCTCGGCGACCTGCGCACCGAAGCCGTCAAGCTCGAATCCTGGGCCGACCAAGCCCTCAACGGCTAAACGTTCTTTGCTTCTTTTGAGAAAGAAAGAAGCAAAGAACTTTTACGCTAGTCGGCGGCGTCGGCCATCTCGCCAGGCTTGCCATGCGCCACCCGGCGCATGGCGTCTTCCACGTGGCGGCTGAACACGTATTCGGCCGGCCGCTGCTTATCCAGCGGGATCTCCGGCGCCATCTCTCCCTCCAGCTTCGGGCCGCGCAGCAGCACGCGCGCGATCTTCAGCGGGTTCTTCACCGAATCGACCACCGAAGTCGCCTCGTAGCCGGAATGCACCATGCAATCGGCGCATTTTTCGTAATTCCCGGTGCCGTAGCTGTCCCAGTCGGTGGTCTCCATCAGCTCGGTGAACGTCTTGGCGTAGCCCTCGCCCAGCAAGTAGCAGGGCCGCTGCCAGCCGAATACATTGCGCGTCGGGTTACCCCAGGGCGTGCAATGGTATTCTTGATTTCCCGCCAGAAAATCGATGAACAGCGGGCTTTGACCGAACTTCCAGCCGCGGCCTTTCCCGCGCTTGAGAATGTCGCGGAACAACTGCTTGGTCTTTTGCCGGCCGAGGAAATGCGCCTGGTCCGGCGCACGCTCATAGGCGTAGCCCGGTGACGTCATGATGCCGTCGATCCCCATCGCGGTCACATCGTCGAAAAACGCCGCCACCCGCTCCGGCTTCGCACCATCGAACAGCGTGCAGTTGATCGAAACCCGAAAACCGCGCCGCTTGGCCTCCTTGATTGCCGCGATCGCCCGGTCATACGTGCCCGTCTGGCTCACCGCCTGATCGTGCATCTCCCGGTCGCCATCCAGATGGATGTCCCACGTGAACGAGGGGTGCGGCTTGTACTGATCGATCTTCTTCTCGAGCAGCAGCGCATTGGTGCACAGATAGATGAACTTGCCGCGCGCCAGGATCTTCTCCACGATCTCCGGCATCTCCTTGTGGAGCAGCGGCTCGCCGCCGGCGATGGAAACCACCGGCGCGCCGCATTCATCCACGGCCTCCAGGCATTCCTGCACGCTCAGCCGCTGGTTCAGGATCGGCGCCGGATAATCGATCTTGCCGCACCCGCCGCAGGCCAGATTGCAGCGGAACAGCGGCTCCAGNNCTTCAACGGAACCGACAATCCACATACTCCCGCGCGTATCGCGTTAACGACTCAGCCGCACATTGGACGCCGGCATCCTCGATGCCACCCCCCACCCCACCCATATCGCATTGCGCTGCAAAAGGAACAACATAGACGCGCAAATAGCGCGGTTTCCCGGCTGTTCTGCGGCTTTCAGGACACAGCGGGTCCGGTATAAGAAAGGAAAGAAAGGTCTTCTTTTTTGAAAAAAAGAAGCAAAAAACTTTTATTCATTGAGTCGGGTGCTGGCCTCAGCAACCGACTCAAGAGGCAAAAGTTTTTTGGTTCTTTTTTTCAAAAAAGAACATTCTTCCTTCCTGCATGACCCCCAAACACCGCGCCGACCTCCTCCTCACCGACCGCGGACTCGCCGAAAGCCGCACCCGCGCCCAGGCCCTGATCCTGGCCGGCCGAGTCTTCTCCGGCGATCGCCGCGTGCAGAAGGCCGGCGACCTTCTCCCCGCCGGCGCGCCACTGGAACTGCGCGGCCAGGACCATCCCTGGGTCTCCCGCGGCGGCCTGAAGCTGGACCACGCGCTGGCCCATTTCGCGCTTTCACCCGCCGGCCGCCACTGCCTCGATATCGGCGCCTCAACCGGCGGCTTCACCGATGTGCTGCTGCACCACGGGGCCGCGCACGTGACCGCCATCGATGTTGGACACGGCCAACTCGCCTGGAAGCTCCGGCAGGACCCGCGCGTGACAACGCTGGAGAAAACCAACGCCCGGCACCTGACACAAGACCACATCCTCGCCCAAGCTCAGGCTCTCGTGTGCGACGCCAGCTTCATTGGCCTGCGCACGCTTCTGCCAGCCCCGCTTGCCCTGTGCGCCCCCGGCGCCTGGGCGGTGGCATTAATAAAACCGCAATTCGAAGCCGG
>PKZM01000036.1:0-9534 GCA_003133065.1 Acetobacteraceae bacterium | reverse complement strand
CCGTGGTGAAGGCGAACAGGCAAAAGTTTTTTGCTTCTTTTTTTCAAAAAAGAAGACCTTCCTTCCTTATAAACCCACCGCCTAGCACCCGATCCCCCTGATACATCACGCATCCCTGCCCCGGCGCCGGCAGCGCCGCCTCCTCCAGCTCAACGCGCGCGCCATCACCCTCCCGCGTCACCACCGCCGGCCGCATCGTATCGCGGGCCCGCAGCTTCACCGCGCAGCGCAGGCCGGAAACCGGCGCATCCGCCAGCCAGTTCACCTCCCGCAGGCGCAGGCTGCGCGTGCCCGTCGTGCGTGGCCCAACCACCACGCGCCGCGTGCCCGGCTCCAGCGCCACCACCACCTGCGGCGCGCCGCCATCCTCGCCAGCCGCCCCCAGCCGCTTCGCCTGACCCACCGTGTAGCGGGCCACACCCTGATGCTGCCCCAGCACCCGCCCATCACGCGACACGATCTCGCCCGGCGCCGCCGCCTCCGGCCGCAGCCTGCCCACCAGATCGGCGTAGCTGCCGCTCGGCACGAAACAGATATCCTGGCTGTCCGGCTTCTCCGCCACCTCCAGGCCCAGCCGGGACGCCACGGCCCGGGTTGCTGCCTTGTCCGGCATATCGCCCAGCGGAAAGCGGCAGAACGCCAACTGCTCCCGCGTGGTGGCGAACAAAAACCAGCTCTGATCGCGCTGCGGGTCGGCAGCCCGGTGCAGCTCCGGCCCATCTTCCCCCTCAACCCGGCGTACATAATGCCCCGTTGCCAGTGCACTGGCGCCCAGATCCCGCGCCATGCCCAGCAGATCGGTGAATTTCGGCCCCTGGTTGCAGCGCACGCAGGGGATCGGCGTCTCCCCCGCCGCGTAAGAGCTGGCAAAATCCTCGATCACCGCCGCCCGAAACCGCGCCTCCGCATCGATCACGTAATGCGGGATCCCCAGCCTATCAGCCACCGCTCGGGCATCATGGATATCCTGCCCGGCGCAGCACGCCCCGCGGCGGCCCGTCGCCTGTCCATGGTCGTACAGTTGCAGCGTGATGCCAATCACCTCATGGCCGGCCTCCTGCAGCAGGCCCGCGACTACGCTGCTATCCACGCCACCCGACATTGCCACAACCACGCGCACGCGCACTTAATCCTTAATTGTCGGCTCAGGAGCTCTTCGCGCTGGCCGGCGGCACCGGCTGCACATCCACGCTCACATTCAGCGTCGTATAGCCCGGCTGACCCTTGATGATCAGCTCGGTGGTGAACGCATCGTGCCCCACATAGCCGGGCGTCGCCACGTATTCGACGCTGGTTTTATGATTGTACTGCACCACCGCCGCGGTGCCGTGCGCCGGCGTCTGCGGCTCCAGCGGCGCATCAAAAGGCGCGCCGGCTGCCGTCGTCAGCGTCGCGGCGCAATACCCGCCATCGTTGCTCACGATCATGGAGATCGCGGCCGTGCCGCCATCGGCCACGTGAAATGGCGCCACCGTGCAACTCGCGGCCGGTGGCGGGCCCAGGTGCGGCGGCAGTGCCGGCGGCGCTTCTACCACCGGCGGTGGCGGCGGCTTCGCACATCCTGCCAGTGCTGCCGCCACCATCACGGCAGAGGCAAAGAAAGAAGCCAGCGTTCGTGCCTGCACGGGCATACTCCACAATCCAAAACAAGCATGATCAACGCGCCGGACACGCCGGCGGCGCACAGCGCATAGCGTGGCAGCCCGCCCGCTTCCAGAGGCCGCCGGCGTGATGCACCCGTGCAACGCCCGCGCGAATGTGGCTTGCGCCGGCCACGCCACCCGGATTTATCCTCGTGCGCATCTTGGGCCTACGCCCAGCCTATGCCGGCCTCAAGGGGAGTTTTCTCGCAATGCGTGCTTTGCCGTTTGCCGCCTTCGCCGCCACTCTGATCGTCGCCCTGCCGCTGGGGGCCACCACCACCGCCAAGCACAGCGTCAAATCCCACGTCACGGTCACGGCATCCAAATGCGAATTTCCCGCCGAACGCACCGCCTTCGACATCGAAGGGCTGAAAAGTCAGCTGATGGTCACGGCGCTCGCCTGCAAAGAGCAAGATAAGTACAACGCCTTCATGTCGCGCTATCAGCCGGACGTGATGCGCACGGAACGCGACCTCGTCACCTATTTCAAGCGCTCCTATGGCCGCGAGGCACAGAAGGCCTACGACGAATACATCACCAACCTGGCCGACATCCAGGAGCAGGACGGTCTGAAGTCCGGCAACGCCTTCTGCGCCAATTTGCCCGCCATGTTCGACGAGGTGATGGCGTTGCACAGCTCATCGGAGTTGCACGACTTCACCAACGCGAAAGTGATCGCCCAGCCCGTCACCTTCGAAGCCTGCGCCGAAGCCCCCCCACCCGCCCCACGCAAAACCCGCCACGCCACCCGCGCCAAACACGCCTGACTCCCGCCAACGGGTAAAAGTTTTTTGCTTCTTTTTTTCAAAAAAGAAGAGTCTTCTTTTTTTGAAGAAAAAGACGCAAAAAGGCTTTTACCTGTTTCGGGCGCTTCAGGCGATCTTCAGCTTTTCGTTGGCGCCGGGGTGGGGGGCGCGGCCGGTGGCGAGGGCTTTCGCATAGCCATAAATATAGACCATGGTTGAGGACGGGGCGTCCCAATACTCGGCCTGTTCGATGCTGACTTTGAGAATGGCGATCTCCGGATCGTCCTTACCCTTCGGGAACCAGGTGCGCATCGCCTCGCTCCAATGCGCATGCACCACCGCGGGGTCGCGCACCACAGCCGCGCTGCCGGAGAGAGAGACGTAATTCTGATGGTCGGCATCGGCGTAGCTCACGCCCACCTGCGCCTGCCCGCCGACCTCATCCACCTTATGCGCGGACGCGCGGGTGAAGAAGAACAGCTCGCCCTGAAAATCCTTCTGCGCCGCCACCATCGGCCGGCTGCGCAGATGCCCGCCATCCTGGCTGGTCAACATGGCGACCTTGATGCCCTGGATCATGTCCCAAAGCTTCTGGCGCGCGTCGGCATCGGCAATCTGTGTCATGCGGAAAATCTCCTTGTGAAGCCCAAGAAAACCCCGCGCGCCGCGCGAGTTTCCTCCGCCCTACGCACGCATACCGCATGACCGCGTCGATCCCGCGCCTGACCGGGCTTTTGGAAACCGCGCTCTACGTGTCGGACCTCGCGATATCCGAGGCCTTTTACAGCCGCGTGCTGGGCTTAGAGACCTTCCTGCGCGACAGCCGCATGTGCGCCATGGGCGTGCCTGGGGCCACGGTCCTGCTGCTGTTTCATCGTGGCGGCTCCGTCCAGCCCAGCACCACCCCAGCCGGCACCATCCCCGCGCATGACGGCCGGGGCACGCTGCACCTCGCCTTCGCCATCCCCCGCAACGCGCTGGACGCCTGGGCCGCGCACCTCGCCCGCGAGCGCATCGCCATCGAAAGCCGCATCACCTGGCCCGCCGGCGGCACCAGCGTGTATTTCCGCGACCCGGACCAGCATTCTGTCGAACTCGCGACACCGGGGCTGTGGCCCAGCTACTGATCTGCACCTTCCGCCGCTGCAAAAGCGCTTCCGCCAGCGCGTGGGTCACCATATAAAATGAACCCGTCGACATCATAAGCCCCCAGAGCAGATCGAGAACTGATAGGGATGCCGCATCTACTCACAGATTTGAGACCGTGAAAGGCACCTCATGGGCCTTTTTACTTCGTGCCTTCTTCGTGACTTCGTGCCTTCGCGGTTATCTTTCTTCGGCCCATCCGGGATCGGCGAGAACCCGTTAACCCGGCTCACAACCCGTCACGACCGCAACACCGCATGAATCACCCCGCTCCGCCCCACCACGTTCATCGCCACCTCCGATCCCATGCGCCGCAACACCACCGAAATCCGCGCATCCCCCAGCGCCAGATTATGCAGCGTCACCTCGCTCAGAAACGGCGGCAGGCGCGGCCTATCGAACACCACGCTACGTTCGCCGATATCGAAACTCAGCCCCAGGCAGGCCCCCAGCGCCGCATGCAGCGCCGTCGCCGCCCAGGCCTGCGGCGAACACGCCACCGGATAAAATGTCGGCCCCTGCCCGCGCCGCCGCGCAAACCCGCAGAACAGCTCCGGCAACCGCCGCAAATCCACATACAAAGCCGCATCGAATAGCCCGGCGAAAATCCGCTCCGCCTGCGGCTTCAGCCCATAGCGCGACAGCCCAATCGCTATCAGCGCATTGTCGTGCGGCCAAACCGACCCGTTGTGATACGACATCGGATTATACCGCACCTCACCGGAGGCCAGCGTACGCACCCCCCACCCGTTGAACATCCGGCTGCCCATCAGCCCATCCGCCACACGCAGCGCCCGCTCCGGCGCGCAAATCCCGCTCAGCAGCAACTGCCCGGCATTGGAGGAAGATACCCGGCACGGCCGCCCTGCCCCGTCGATCGCCAACGCATAGGTGCCCAGATCCTCGCACCAGAACGCCCCCTCGAACGCCACTTGCAGCGCCGCAGCCTTCTCATCCTCGTTGCGCGCCACATCATCATAGCCCAGCCGGCCGGCAATCCGCGCCGCCGCCCGCCGCGCCGCATACACATAGCCCTGCACTTCGCACAGCGCGATCGGCCCCTCCGCCAGCGCGCCATCCTCATGGCTGATACTGTCGAAACTGTCCTTCCACCCCTGGTTGGCCAGGCCTTTATCCGTCTGGCGGAAATACCGCACAAACCCGTCTGCGTGTCCCGCGGCGTTGGCATCCATCCAGCCCAGCGCCGCCACCACATTCGGCCAAAGCGCCGCCACCGTCTCACGATCCCCGGTCCGATCCAGATACGCTCCGGCCAGCATCACGAACAGCGGCGTGGAATCCACGCTGCCGTAATACCGTCGGAACGGCACCTCACCCAGTTCCGCCATCTCCCCGCGCCGCACCTCGTGCAAAATCTTCCCCGGCTCGGCGTCGGCGGCCGCATCTGTCTCCGTTGCCTGGTTGGCCGCCAGATACCGCAACACGCCCGCGGCAATCGCCGGATCCATCCACAGCACGTTCAGCGCCGTCAGGATCCCATCACGCCCGAACGCGGTGCTGAACCAGGGAATCCCCGCATATGGATACGGCCCGGTCGGCTTTTCCGTCGTCAGCATCGTCAGATCGCTGATCGCCCGGCGCATCGCCTCGTTGAACACCTCGTTGGATGTCTCTATCCCTGCCGCGCTCGCCGAGCGTGTCCGCGTCCAGCGGCGCTGCTCCAGCATACAGGCCAGAAACGTCTCCGCCGGCCGCCGCGGCCCCGGCGCCTTGTCGCACACGATTTCCACATAAATCAGGCGGCGCCCGTGCGGCGTCACGCTCACATCGAACAGCGCCCGCCCCTCATCGATGCGCGCCGGCGGCGGATCAAACCGCAAATCCGTTGTCCGCCGCCGGTCATCCAGCCCCGTATAGGCCAGCGTCACCGTCTGCTGGGTCACCCCGGCAGGCTCATGCCGCCCATGCCGGGTGCGTTGCATGCCGCGCACCTCGAACAGATCCACGAAATCCGCCCCATAGCGGACTTCAATCGGGATCGTGTGCGCCACCTCATCGAAATTCCGGATCGAAATCCGCTCGTGGCACACACCCTTCCACAAAAACCGCGAGCGCCGCACATGGATCAGGTTACTGCTCAAACCGCCCTGGGCGGCCGGCAGATCGGGATTGCTCAAATCGCAGGTCAGCGTCGCGTTATCATCCCGCAGCGTGGAACTCAGCAAAGTCAGGTGATGCCCGCCGAGCAGCAGCTCGAATTCAGAAAGATAACGGGTATCGTTGAAATACAGCCCCTCCGTTCCGCCCGGGCCCGGCCTTATATCGCCGCGCACATCGAACACGCCAAACATGTCGTTGTATTTCAGCGTGCGCAGCCGCTGCTCCATCAGCGAGATCTGTGCGGTGATCGCGAAATCATCCGGTTCCTGGACGTGGTCCAAATGCGGCGGCTCCAACAACAAAAAAGAAGATCTTGCCTTCTCTACACCTCCCACCCGCGCCGGTTCCCGCAACCAGCCCCGCACGCCACGCGTTCCTGCCCGTCATGGCGACTCCCGACACTTCCATGGCCACCTACCGCCGCAAGCGGGATTTCGCGCACACGCCGGAACCCGCCCCTGGGGCGAAGAGCGGCACGAACGCGCCCATCTTCGTCGTGCAGAAACACGCCGCCCGCCGCCTGCACTGGGATTTCCGCCTGGAGCATGGCGGCGTGCTGTGGAGCTGGGCGGTGCCCAAAGGCCCCTCCATGGACACGGCGGACAAGCGCCTCGCGGTGCATGTCGAGGATCATCCGCTGGACTACGCCGATTTCCAGGGCACTATCCCCGCCGGCAATTACGGCGCCGGCACGGTGGAGACCTGGGACCGCGGCACCTGGACGCCGACATCTGACCCCGATGCAGCCCTGGCCGCCGGCGAGCTAAAATTCACCCTCGCCGGCACCCGCCTATCCGGCGGCTTCGTCCTGGTCCGGCTCAAACCCCGCCCGGGCGAAAAAGCCGAGAACTGGCTCCTCATTAAGGAGCACGACGCCGAGGAACATCCGGGCGACGACGCCACCCAACTCGAAAAAGCAAAGCCTGGTCCTCGAAAGCCGGCCGGCCGCAAGCCGGCTGCCGTCACCTGGACCCCACCGGAGGACGCCAAACACGCGCAGCTCCCCCGATCCCAGGCGCCGATGCTCTCCACCAACGCCGATGCCCCTCCCGCCGGGGAGGACTGGCTGGCCGAAATCAAGTTCGATGGCTACCGGCTCATCGTCCGCAAGGATGGCGACGCCGTCACCCTGCTGACCCGCAACGGCCTGGACTGGACCCACCGCCTTCCATCCGTCGCCCGCGCCGTCGCCGCCCTCCCGGCCGAAACCCTGCTGGCCGACGGCGAACTCGTCGCCCTGCTGTCCGACGGCCTTTCCAGCTTCCCCGATCTCCAGGCCGCGCTTTCCGAAGGCCGCGACGCAACCCTGCATCTCTACCTCTTCGATCTCCTCTACCGCGACGGTTTCGACCTGCGCCCGCTGCCGCTCACCGCCCGCAAATCCGCCCTGCGAGACCTGATCGCGCCGGACGGCCTCATCCGGCTGAGCGATCATCTTGAGGGTGTCACCGGCCGGGTGCGCCAGATCGCCTGTGCGATGGGCCTGGAGGGCATCATCTGCAAACGCGCTGCCGCCCCCTACCGCGCCGGACGCAGCCGGGACTGGCTGAAGATCAAATGCCAGGGCCGCGAGGAATTCCTCATCATCGGCTGGACGCCGCCGCAAGGCAGCCGCACTGGCCTCGGCTCCCTCCAGCTCGCCTTCCGCGACGACAAAGGCGCCCTGCACTACGCCGGCGGCTGCGGCAGCGGCTTCTCCGATGCCGTCCTCCGCGACCTCTCCAACCGCCTCGCCCCGCTCAAATCCGGTGCGCCGCCCAAGCTGCAAATCACCGAGGAAAAACTCCCCGCCCTGGTCCACTGGGTCCGCCCCGAGCTCGTGGCCGAGGTGCAATACACCGGCTGGTCCGGTGCCGGCCGCCTGCGCCACCCCGTGTTCCTCGGCCTGCGCGAGGACAAGCCAGCCGCCGAGGTGATCCGCGACATCCCCAACCCCGAGGCACAACGCCGCGATCTGGACGCGCCCACCGCATCCCACTCCGGCCGCATCGTCCGCGCTGAAAAACCCAAGCCCCGCACCGAAGCCGTCGCCGGCGTTCGCCTTACCCACCCCGAGCGCGAGCTCTGGCCCGCCGGCGACAGCCAGGCCGCCATCACCAAGCAGGACCTCGCCACCTACTGGCAGACGATCGCGCAGGCCGCCCTGCCCGGCATCGCCGCCCGCCCCCTGGCCTTCGTCCGCTGCCCGGATGGCATCGATGGCGAGCATTTCTTCCAGAAGCACGCCAACCGCGGCATGCCCGCGAGCCTCCACGAAGGCAGTTTTGACGATGCCCCCTACCTCGCCCTGGACGACGCCAGCGGCCTGATCGCCACCGCCCAGATCGCCGCGCTCGAACTCCATAGCTGGGGCAGCACGCTGGAAAACCCCGGCCAGCCCGATCGCCTTGTGTTCGATCTCGACCCCGGCGAGGGCGTCGCCTGGCCCCAGATCATCGCCGCCGCCCACGACATCAAGGCCAAACTCGAGGCCGAGGGCCTGCCCAGCTTCTGCCGCAGCTCCGGCGGCCGTGGCCTGCACCTGGTTGTCCCTCTCACGCCCTCCGCCGATTGGAACACCGCCCGCGCCTGGTGCCGCCAGTTTGCCGAAACCCTCGAACGCGCGGCGCCAAATCTCTACGTCGCCTCCGTGCCGAAAGCCCGGCGCCGGGGGAAAATCCTGATCGACTGGCTGCGCAACGGCCTGGGGTCCACTGCCATCGCCAGCTTCTCCCCCCGCGCCCGCCCCCACGCCACCATCGCCACCCCGCTCGCGTGGCGCGAGGTCACCGAAAAACTCGATCCCCAGAGTTTCACCTTACGCACCATCCCCGCCCGCCTCGCCAAGCTGAAAACCGATCCGTGGGCTGATTTCGCCAAAGCGGCGCAACCCCTCCCATCAACCCCAACCCGGAAGCGTGCCCATGGCTGAACGCCCGATCTGGCGCGGCCATCTGCGCCTCGCCCTCGTCTCCTGCCCGGTGGCGCTGACCACCGCCCACCGCGAAACCGCCAATCTGCATTTCCACTTCATCAATCCAGCCACCGGCAACCGCGTCCGCATGGTTACCCTGGATGCACAAACCGACGCCGAACTCTCCCGCCGCGACCTGGTGCGCGGCTACGAATTCGAAAAGGACCAATATGTCCTGCTGGACGATGCCGATTTCGAAGCCGCCCGCATCGACAGCTCTTCCACCCTGAACGTGGAAAAATTCGTCACCGCCGACAGCATCGATCCCGTCTATTTCGACAGCAGCTACTACATGTCGCCGGACGGCGACTCCGCTCAGGATGTGTATGTCGTTCTGCGCGACGCCATCCGCCAGGCGAAGGTCGTCGCCCTCTCGCGCCTGGTCATCTCCCGACGCGAGCGCGCCGTCGCCATCATGCCGATGGGAAAAGGCCTCGTCGTGCACACCCTTTTCGAAACCCGCGACATCGCCGACCCCGCCACCCTCTTCGCCGCCGTCCCGGCCGAAAAACCCGACCCCGACATGGTCAAACTCGCCACCCAGCTCATCGAACGCCAATCCGCCAAATTCGCCCCCACCGACATCGACGACCGCTACGAAGCCCGCCTGCGTGAGGTCATCAACGCGAAGATCAAGGGCTCCGGCCTCAAACCCGCCAAGCAAGCCCCCACCGGCAACGTCGTCGACCTCATGGCCGCCCTCAAACGCAGCCTCGGCCAGCCCGACAAACCCGCCAAAAAACCCGCCCGGACCAAGCGCGCCTCGTAGAATAGGCGTCCGGCATCCCATCAGCCCGCCCATCCACTTGAAAAGATGTTCTTTTTTGAAAAAAAGACCCAAAAAACTTTTACGTCCTGGCAGGCGGCTACGTGCAACCGGCGCAGGAGCAAAAAGTCTTTTGCATCTTATCTTCAGAAAAGAAGC
>PKZM01000204.1 GCA_003133065.1 Acetobacteraceae bacterium | reverse complement strand
CGTGGGCTGGCGCGCGACTTCCACAACAAGGTGGGCCAGCTCGTCGCGGTCCTGTCGGAATCGAGCAAGGGGCTGGAGGGCACGGCCCAGTCGATGGCGGCTACGGCGGATACCACCACCGGTCAGGCGGCAACCGTGGCCGCGGCCGCCGAGGAGGCGAGCGCCAGCGTGCAGACCGTGGCGGCATCGGCCGAGGAACTGACGGCCTCGATCCGTGAAATCAGCCAACAGGTGACTCAGTCCGCCCACATCGCCGGCCAGGCGGTCGCCGAGGCCAGGCGTACGGACGGGATCGTCCGCGCGCTGTCCGAAGGGGCGGACAAGATCGGCAAGGTGGTCGATCTGATCACCAACATCGCGGGCCAGACGAACCTGCTGGCATTGAACGCGACGATCGAGGCGGCGCGCGCCGGCGAGGCGGGGCGCGGCTTCGCGGTGGTCGCCAGCGAGGTGAAGAGCCTCGCCCAACAGACCGCGCAGGCAACCGAGGAGATCGGCGCCCAGATCGCCCAGGTGCAGCGTGCCACCGGCGATGCCGTGGAAGCCATCAAGGGCATCACTGCCACGATCGAAGGCGTCAGCAGCATCGCCGCCACCATTGCCGCTGCCGTGGAGGAGCAAGGTGCGGCCACGGCCGAAATCGCCCGCAACGTCCAGCAGGTCTCGCAAAGCACGCAGGAAGTCACCACCACCATCACCGGCGTCAGCCAGGCGGCGCAGGAGGCGGGTATTGCCGTCACGCATGTGCTGGGCGGCGCCAGCGATGTGTTCAACCAGGCCGAACGGCTGAATGCGGAGCTGGAAAGCTTTCTCACAACATTGCAGGCAGCCTAAGGAAGAATGTTCTTTTTTGAAAAAAAGAACCAAAAAACTTTTATCCCTTTGCGCCCCCTGCCGGCGAGCCTCGTACCAACAGTCAAAAGTTTTTTGCTTCTTTTTTTCAAAAAAGAAGACCTTCCTTCTCTCACTTAAACCCTTGCGCATTCAGCCATAGCCGAACGACACTCCGCTGCGTCAACCGGGGGCAAGCGATGCGGCATATGTGGATGCGGGCAGGGGCGATATGCGCCATGCTGGTGGCGGCGCCGGCCCTCGCCCTCACGCCGGGCGCACAGCCGCCACCCAAATACAAGGTCATGGCACGCGAGATCCTCGCACAGCTCGTCGGCATCGATTCGACCCACGCGCATGGCTCGCTTGGCGCCGCGCGCGCCATCGAGGCACGGGTGCTGGCCGCCGGGTTCGCGCGCCAGGATGTACAGGTGCTGGCGCCGCCGGATCACCCCACCAAGGGCAATGTGGTGATACGCCTGCACGGGCGCGGCCTGGCCAAGCCCCTGCTGTTCATCGGCCACCTGGACGTGGTGGAGGTCGATCCCAAGGCCTGGCACACCGACCCCTTCACATTGGTGGAGAAAGACGGATATTTCTACGGCCGCGGCACCGAGGACATGAAGGGTGATGACGCGGTGCTGCTGACCGCACTGATCCGCCTGAAACAGGAAGGTTTTGTGCCTGACCGCGACATCATCATGGCGTTTACCGCCGATGAGGAGGCCGGCGGCGATGCCAATGGCGTGGAGTTCCTGTTCGCCCAGCACCACGACCTGGTGGCGAGCGGGATGGTGCTGAACGTGGATGACAGCGGCGGCCGGATCCGCGACGGCAAGCGCGTGTATATCGGCGTGGAAACCAGCGAGAAGCTATACGCCACCTACGAATTTTCCACCGCCGATCGCGGCGGACACAGTTCTCTCCCGCGCCCGGACAATGCAATCTACGAACTGACGGCGGCGCTGCAAAAGCTGGCCGCGTTCCAGTTTCCGGCGCGGACCACGGCCACCACGCGCGCCTATTTCGCGGCCCTGTCGAAATTGCGCGCAGGACAGGAACGCACCGATCTGCTGGCCGTGGCGCGCATGGTGCCGGATGAAGCCGCCGCCGCGCGGCTGAGCCGGGATCCGGAATGGAACGCGCTGCTACGCACCACCTGTGTGGCCACCATGATCGATGGCGGCCAGGGCGAAAGCGCGCTGCCCAATCGTGCCCATGCCGTGATCCAATGCCGCCTGCTGCCCGGCGAAACTCCGGAACAGACCTTCGCCACGCTGACGCACGTGGTGGGCGACCCAGGCGTGAAGATCATCACCGACGGGCCGATCGACCCCAGCCCGGAGACGCCACCAACGCCAGCCATCCTGGCACGCTACACCAACGCCGCCGACCGCGTCTGGCCCGGCAGTGTGGTCATCCCGGAAATGGCCGCGGGTGCCTCCGATTCCGTCTATGCGCGGCTGGCGGGCGAGCCGAGCTATCTCTCATCGACGATCTTCATTGAAGACAGCCGCGCCCATGCGCGCGACGAACGGGTGCTGACGCAGGCGTTCGATGAGGCGGGCGAGTATGGCTATCAGATGGTGAAGGTGATGAGCAGGAAGTAAGGACGTCCTGCTTTTTTTGAAAAAAAGAAGCAAAAAACGTTTGTCTGTTGGATCCGGCACGGTGGAGACAACGAAGGCTCCGGGGGTAAACCCGGAGCCTTCGCATTGTCTGACGGCCTCGCGGCCTGCCGGTGACGCTGGATCAACCCGCGCGGGATGCTCCGGCAGTGATCATCCAGGTCACGACGGCGCTCGGCTGCATCATACAATGAGACACTGGATCACCTCCTTTCGGTTGTTTACGGTCACCACCTTCAGGCGCCATGCCCTGTGCGTCAATCTAGGTCTGTGGATAACTCTGGGGATAGCTTGTGGGTAACCTTGGAAATTCAGGGGATAAGAACGTGTCTTGAAGCTTTTGCTTGATTATTGACCTTCGAGACGTCACGATTCCCGGACATGGTGCCCTATCATCACACGAGCCAAGGGACAGATGCATCACTGCCGGTTCGGCCACTCATGATAGAACCGTATCCCGAGGACGCGAACCATGGGTGCACGCCAGCTGCCGCGCAAGGCACGCGCCCGCCGATAGACGCCTGCAATCCCTGGTTGTATGCCGTTAGAGCAAGTGCTAAGCGGGGCTGTGGTTCATTCGGTATAGACCTCACATGCCCACGGCCCTGATCCTCCGTGAAGGCCCGCATCGTGACACCGCTCAGGGTGGTTTCGGTGGCTGCTGGCGTGACTGTTGGTCTGGTGACGATCGATATCTTCCGGTCCACACTCGCGACCTGCGGATGGTGGCGGTACTGGTTACAGGTTCTGTCCGGCAATTGGGCTCCAAACGACGCCCCGTCGATCGCGTGTCCAGCATATCCGCCGGCCCAGACCGGCGGGGCGCTTTATGCCGTCGGGCTCTCAGCCGTCCTGGCGATCCTGCTCAATCTGTCGGTTTTGACGTCGATCCTGGTCGGCGTGCGGCGCTTGCTAGTCGTTGAATCGGAAATTGGTGATCTCAGGGAGGCGACGATGAGGCTCAAGGACGTGTATGATTTGCGCGATGCCGTTATCAAGAACCGGTTGCTCGCACTGTTGATGCGGGATCAGCAGGCGCGGGATCAGGGACTTGACCCTGTGGCAGTGGAGAAATTTTCGTCGCTGCTCGATGATGGATTCGAAGGTGGCGACCGGCTGTGGCTGGATCAGCAATTGCGCGTGGTGTTGGGCGACGACGGCGCCCAGCAGGTTACGGACCTCGTGGCCTCCATACTTATTTCGCAAGCGGGTAGAGACCGCGTGGCGGCCGAACCCTCTGCCTAGCAAAGTTAGGCCTTCGCCGCGCGCAGGTAGACAAGATGCGATCTAGCCTGGTGGTTCGGCTAGGCCCTTTTCAATGAAGTAGTCCCGCAACTGCGCGGGCGTTGGGCTTTTCAAATTATGTTTGGCGTCGTTCGTTACCAGCGCGATAAGCTGCTGTGGCGAGCGTATTCCCAGGCTGCGATACCGTTTCAAAGCGCTGTCCAGGTATAGCCGGTCCAACTCCGACATTCTTTCCGGGGCTACCATGACGGATACCTCCGTGGTCCAAGTGATCGCTAGGTGTATGCCTCCAAAAGCCTGTGTCTGTGCCTCGTGCGTCCGCCGCCCGGCGGGTGAGCGGTATTGATGCCGCTCGTTTTTATAAATGTGGCGGCTCTCTGCTCGACCACGAGGTAGCTTAACCTGGTGACAGCCCAGCCTGCAAACCCAATCTGAGCGTAATGGCAACAATGCTGCCCTTGTCGCGGCGGAGAATTGGGGGTCTTCCTCTGTGGATGACGGCCGACACCAAATTTTAGTTCCGAATCGGACATTGCCCTCGGCTGGGGCAGCTATTTGCGCCGCCAACGTGTCGGATCCAACGAATAAAAGTTTTTTGGTTCTTTTTTTCAAAAAAGAACATTCTTTCTTTCCCTTGTGACGCTTCGCCACATATCGACATACAGTCCAGGTTGCGCGCTCAGGCGCCGGAGGGTCACATACACGGATGGAAAGGCTCCTTCCTGCCGAGGCTCCGGAACCGATCCCCACGCAGGGCTCAAGCGGGCTGCGCAGCACGGTGTACACCCTGCTGGCCGTGATGCTGGTGGCAGGCGCCTGGGTGCGCTTCAACAGCCAGATTGCCGCCATTTCGCCGGAGCTGGCAGCGCCCGCGGCGGAGGCGGCCGATAAAGCCGGTGAGCCGGGCGGCATACGCGAGCTGATCGCGTTGGGCATGCTGCCGGCCACGCAGGCGCGGGCGGCCGTTGCGGAGATGGGGCTGACCGACGGCGATGCGGCTGCCCTGACCACGGCGTTACAACGGGGGCGGCTGCACCTGGCGCGGTTTGGCCTGGTGGATGTTAGCCCCACCCTCCAGGGCGGCCACGTGGTGCAGGTGAGTGCCGGCGGATACACGCGGCAGGTCATGCTGACACGGGAGCCCGTGACGGTGACGATTCCTATCGGGCCGGTCGGATCGGTTGCCCTCACCACAGCCGAGCAGACGGGCGTCAGGATTGAGGGGCTGACGCTGAGCGGCCCGGTACTGTTTCCGCAATTGCAGGCGGGCCAAGTGCTTACCGTGGGCCTGATCGCCCAATGAAGGGGCTGATCCCGGCTGCCACCAAACTGATGCCGGTGATGATGCTGGCGTTCCTCACGCTGGCCACCGTGCAGATCTTGCTGCAGCTGCATCTGTCGCCAGCGCACATCCTTTCTGTCATGCTCGGATGGCTCACGCAGGCGGGCTGGCTCTACCTTGCAGCCGGCGCGCTGACGGGCGGGCTGGCGTTGTCTGGCATTGTCTACGAATGGCGCGCGGCCGCGGCGGACCGCAAACTGGCTGCCGGCGGGCGCAGGCGCCGCAAACCCCGGGGATGGATGATGGATGTTCTGGCCCGACTGACCAACCGCGCCGCACTGGAGGACATGCTCGCCAAGCAGGACCGCGTGACGATCATCGACGCCGGCGCCCTGGCGGCGACCCTGCGCGGTCAGGTGATCGGGCAGGACCAGGTGTGCGAGGATATCGCGCAGCAACTGCGCCGCCGTCTGGCCCTGCAGGTGCGCGGCAAGCCGGTGGGCATCTTCCTGCTGGCCGGACCGCCCGGCACCGGCAAGACCTATCTGGCCAAGTGCCTGGCAGCGGCGCTGGGGCGCAAGCTGCTGCATTTCGACATGACTCAGATGAGCTCGGCGCACGCGGCCACCCAGCTATTCGGCTCGCCGAAGGGCTATGTGGGCTCGGACACGTTCGGCAAACTGACCGGCGGGCTGAAGGAAGTGCCGGATGCGCTCGTCCTGCTCGATGAGATCGAGAAGGCGCATCCGGATGTATTCAAGAAATTCCTCACCGCCTGGAACGATGGCCACGTCACCGAGGCTTCCACGGGTGCGCAGATTTCCACCACGCGCTCGATCTTCATGCTCACCTCCAACATCGCGACCGAAGCTTTGGGCGAAATCGCGGACCGTTATGCCGATGATCCGGACGCGATGCGCGGGGCGTCCGTGGAGGCGTTGAAACTTGCCGGGTTCGCGCCGGAGGTGCTGAATCGGCTCGACCGCATATTCGTGTTCCGCGGGCTGGCCGGCCTGGATGTGGCGCGCGTCGCGGCGCTGGAGATTGAAAGGATGATCGGCAGCTATGGGCTGGAGATCGCGTCCGGCGGCATCGATCCCGCGCTGCTGCTGGAGGTGATGCAGAAGCAGGACCGTCTGGGCCAGGGGGCGAGCGCCCGCGACCTGGTGCGCTCCATCGAGGAGATGGTCAGCGACGGTCTGATCGAGGCGCGGCAACAGGGCGCCCGGTGCGTTACCCTGGAGAAGGGTGATGACCGGATCATCACCCGCATCGCCGATCTGCGCGCCACCCCGCGCGGCGGCGAGAAGCGCGAGGCGCTGGTGGCATCGCGGGGCGAGCGGGACTAGAGCATGTCGGCAGTCGGGCGTCTCTGGCGCCGCGCGCCCGCGTGGCGGCTCTGCGTCATCACCTGTGTGGCCAGCGCGTGTCTTGCGGCGATGTTTCCACCCGCGCTGCCGTCCTGGTGGCCGCAACGTCTGACGCGCGCCGGCGCGGTACAGGCGGGCACCATGGCAATGGCCCCAGCGGGTGTGGCCCCGCTGACCGCCCCCGCGCTGGTCGCACCCGCCCATTTCGTCCCCGAGCTCGAGGGGACGCCACCCAATGATGGTGACCTTGAGGTGCTCCATGCCGGGATTCTCCGTTCCGGCGTTATCCCCTTCGCGGGGCGGCAGGTACCGCTGCCGGCCGGAAACTGGACCGATCTGGTGCTGGCCCGCCTAGGCGGCGTTGTGCCGGGGCAAGAGGAAGTGTTCGTTCGGATCCAGGATGGGCAACTGACCGGGCTATTGCAGGCCAGTGCGCCCAGCCCGACGGCCGGCGCGGCCGGGCCGCTGGCACGGCCGCAATTATGCTTCGCGTCCAATACGATCCTGCGAGACATCGTGCCGGAGGCGTCCACACAGAACCCGATGGCGCATGAGTGCTGGTTTCTGATCGATTCCAATTCGGTCACTGCGGCGCGTCGTGCCAATCTGGAACCCGTGCTGCGCCGATCCCTGGCGCGGGTGGAGGAAATTGGCGGCCACGTGCCGGACCATATGCTGACGATGGTCTATCTACGCACGGACCAGACAGGCTGGATGACGACTGTTCTGCTGTTGCCGGACAGCCGGGATGTGTCGGCTGCCGCCAGCCGCCGTATTCAGGACTGGGTGCGCCGCTATGCGAGTGCTTTGCACCAGGGTTACGACGGCCGCGCTCCATCTGTGCCGCGTGATCCGACGTAGGAAGGAAGGTCTTCTTTTCTGAAGAAAAGAAGCAAAAGACTTTTATCTTTTGGTGCGCGCCTCTCCGGCACCGCCCGCCAAGTCTCAAAAGTTTTTTGGTTCTTTTTTTCAAAAAAGAACATTCTTTCTTCTCTCACGAATCATACGACATCAACGCCTCAACCGGCACCGAAAGCCTCTCCCGTCCCTTCAGAAACGTCAGCTCGATCATCACCGCTGCCGCCGGCACCACGGCGCCGACGCGGCCCAGCAATTCGATGCCGGCCGCCAGGGTGCCGCCGGTGGCCAGCAGATCGTCCACGATCACCACGCGCTGGCCGGGCCGCACCGCATCCTCCTGGATCTCGATCCGGTCGGTTCCGTATTCCAGCCCGTATTCCAGGCCAATCGTCGCGCCGGGCAGTTTGCCGGGCTTGCGGATCATCACGAAGCCGCAGCCCAGTTTCAGTGCCAGCGGCGCNNGCCAGCAGAAAGCCGCGGGATTCGATGCCGGCGAGTATATCTGGCTGATAGCTGCGCACGGCGCTGGCGAGCCGCCCCATGGCCACCTGCCACGCATCGGGGTGCCGCAGCAGGGTGGAGATATCGTAGAACAGGATCCCCGGCTTGGGGAAATCCGGAACGGCCCGGATATGGTCTTTCAGGTTCATGTCGTGCGGGCTGCCTTCAGGCCAACGCGATCCGCCTTCAGCGCCGGATGCGAGCCACGCTGTATAGAGCCATCCGCCAGCGCGGCAACTCGCCCGCTCGTCTGCATCGCCTGCCGGGATTGCCCCGGCGCCCCGGTTCTTCTAACCCGCCGCCATGTCCCGCACCCCGATTGCTGTCCTCGCCATCATCGTCGTGGTGATCGGCTGGATTTCCGCCGCCACGATCCTGGCCGACTATGTTCGCCCGCTGCACTGGTCCATCCAGGCGCTCTACTATCCGGTCGCCGGTTTCGCCTGGGTTTTCCCTGTGCGCTGGCTGATGCTCTGGGCCGCCCATAAGCGGTGAAGCTGCCGCATGAAACAGCTGCGGAGCATACCGAGGCAGCGACCGCAAAGCCCTAACAGTCTACCCCTTCACCTGTGCCATGATCGCCAGCGGGCGCGCCTCGGGGTCGTGGAAGAAGGCCATCCACTCCTCGGTGCCATCCGCATGGCGATGCACGATATGCGGCGCGGCCACGAACGTCACACCCCGCGCCGCCAGCGTCGCATGGGTGCTGCGCACATCCTCCACCCGGAAATACAGGATCGACTCCGCCGCCGCCTGGCCTTCCGACAGCATCAGGCGGATTCCCCCACAGTCGAAAAACGCCATGGTGCCGAAGGAATACAGGTGCTTCAGCCCCAGCACCTCCTCATACCAGGCGCGGGAAGCCCCGATATCCGTCACGGTGCGGGCAATCTGCCCGATTGGGCCGACCTCAACTGCATCCATCTGCCACTCCTTGCCAAACAACACGCTATCCCGCCGAACGCCTGCCCACAGCCGCAGCCCCGACCGGCGCGAGAAACCCAGTTTGCCCAGCGCATTGGCCACGTGGTATTTCACCGCCTCCACGCTCACGCCCTGGCGGCGTGCGATCTGCGGGTTGCTCAACCCGTGCCGCACCGCCTCCACCACGCGCCATTCGCCTGGTGTCAGCACATCGGGATGCGGTTTGCGCCCACGCTCTCTGCCTGCCATGCGCGCAGACTAGCCCGCTCGCGGCGCATTTACCCTCCCCCATCATCGGCCGTGCGGCCGCCCTGCAACCGCCGCCCGCGCCCGCACTTATCGCCGGGTCGAAGGAGGCGCCCGATGACCACCCAACCCCAGCCCACCCCCAACCTCGCCAGCCCCGCGCTGCCCACCACCCGCATCGCCGACCCCGCCGACCTGCCCTTCGTCACCGACCCTGGCGAGCGCCGCGGCGACATGCTCTACCGCCGCTTCGGCCGAACCGACGAACTCCTCTCGGCCATCGGCATGGGCGGTTTCCACCTCGGCAAAAACGCGGTGACGGACGCCGAAGCCGTGCGCCTGGTGCATGAAGGCATCGATCGCGGCATCACCTTCATCGACAATTGCTGGGACTATAACAACGGCCGATCGGAACTCCGCGTCGGCGCCGCCCTCGCCCAGGGCGGCTATCGCAACCGCGCCTTCCTGATGACCAAGATGGACGGCCGCACCAAAGCCGAAGCCGCCCGCCAGATCGACACCTCGCTCGCCCGCATGCGCACCGACCATATCGACCTGATCCAGCACCACGAAATCCTGCGCTACGACGACCCGGACCGCATCTTCGCCGAGGGCGGCGCCATGGAAGCGTTCGTGGAGGCCAAACAGGCCGGCAAACTGCGTTACATCGGCTTCACCGGCCATAAGGATCCGCACATCCATTTGCAGATGCTGGCGGTTGCCGCCGAGCGCGGCTTCCATTTCGATGCCGTGCAAATGCCGCTGAACGTGATGGACGCGCATTTCCGCAGTTTTGCCCATCTCGTGCTCCCGTATCTGGTGGAACACGGCATTGCCGTGCTCGGCATGAAAAGCTTTGCGGATAGCGTGCTGCTGAAAAGCAACGCCCCCATCGCCCCGGTGGAATACCTGCACTATTCGCTCAACCTGCCCACCTCCACCGTCATCACCGGCATCCAGAACCAGCGCGACCTGGACCAGGCTTTCGACGCCGTGCGCAGCTTCGTGCCGATGGACAAGCCAAAAATCGCCGAATTGCTATCCCGCAGCCGCCCCTTCGCCCTGGAGGGAAAATTCGAACTCTTCAAGACCAGCGCGACATTCGACGGCACAGCCAAGAACGCGGCCTGGCTGGGGGATGATGTGGACGCGGTGAAAGGTTTGGCGCCGGAGATGCAGTAAGAAAGTTCTTTTTTGAAAAAAAGAACCAAAAAACTTTTGTCCGTTGAGCGCGCGGTGGGGAAACAGCCATCTTAGGGTGGGCTGCGCTCGGGCGGCCCACCAAGATGCAAAGCGCGCGCTACCTATTGACAGGCTAAACGTCAAAGCCGGCCTGACCGCCGACGGTAGCAGGCCTATGCGTCAGCTATATACAAAGTCTGGCCTGGCCTGGGATCACCGCCCCGAGGCCCTTAAGATAGCCAAATTGAACGGCAGGGATTGGCCGAGAGCGGAATGGCGGCTTTAGGCGGGTAGCACCAAAAAGCAGCCACTCGCAGTCGGTAACTTTCGCAACGGACTTACGCAACGGGTAAGTTCCTGAAGTCTCAGGCCCTAGCTGACGTTGCATAAGTCTTGAATTTCGCACCACACGCAATGTCCGGTTTCGGGCACGGCCCGGTGGCCCGGGAATGACCGCCTTTGGCGCATACCAGCCAGCGTAGGGTGGGGTGCTCTTCCGCACCCCACCCTTTTGATGCGGTTTCATCCCTCCGGCCTTTCGCCGAACTCTCCAAGTACCTCCGCTCCACCCCCCCAATCGGTCGGATAATACCCAACGGCAACCGCGCGCCGGAACGATGAAAACGGCCAATCGCAAGCGCTGCTGACAAGTCCATGCTTGACCGGGTTGAAATGGACATAATCCACATGTCGCGCAAAATCCGCCTCATTTCGAACCGTATGTTCCCAAAACCGCCGCTGCCAAATCCCACGCTCTCCTTTGGCAATCCTAGAGGCGGAGCGACTTTCACCCTTCTCAATTCTCGCTGAGAAACCGCGCTTGATGAGGGTCCATCGCGTCGGAAAATCAGCGTCGCCCTCCGGCAATGTCCATACCGCATGCAGATGCTCAGGCAGCACAACCCATGCGTCGATACTGAATGGATAGAGCGCGCGAGTGCGCGAAACCGAAGCGCGTAGGGCTGCAACTTCCCTTACCAACAGGTCGCTGCGCCGATCGGCCAAGGCAAGGGTGAAGAAATACGTTCCGCCTTCAACGCGATTTCGCCGGTAATCTGGCATTTATTTACCATTGCATTTCACCGCCGCCGTTATGACACCGGAGGGGTGGGGTGCGGAAGAGCACCCCACCCTACAGTTCGCTTTCGGGCAGTGACAAGACGACCGGCAATGGCCCGAATTGGCGCAAAGCTGCCCTGCATCTGAAATTTTGGCATGGCCTCGAGCGGCTGGTCGGCTCTCGGATGCTCAAACTAAAAAGCAGACGTCAAATCAGTACAATATCGATAGCGGCTGATGGCCGTGGTCGGGTGTAATAGAGCCCCCTTACGCATGCTGTCCGCTGCCTTGACACGCTGAGGACAATGGAATTTTATGTGTAAACCTTAATGAGAATCGTTTATGATCAATTCCACAATCGAGACCGACTATCTGGTCATCGGTAGCGGCCTCACTGGCCTCGCATTTGCAGACACACTCATCACTGAGAGCGACGCCCGCATAACTATTGTAGACCGGCACGGCCGCCCCGGGGGGCACTGGAACGATGCCTACTCGTTTGTCACTTTACACCAGCCATCATCCTTCTACGGCGTGAATTCGTTAGAACTTGGAAGCGGCTTCAGAGATAAGGTTGGCCTGAACAAGGGAATGCATGAGCTCGCCCCCGGACCAGAACTTTGCGGTTATTTTGATCGCGTGATGAACCAACGCCTGTTGCCCAGCGGACGCGTTCACTACCTGCCGCTGTGCAACCACCTCAGTAACGGCATGGTGGAGTCGCTACTATCTGGTGCGCGCACCCAGGTTACGGTGCGAAAGAAAACGGTGGATGCCACCTTCTTCAGCCCATCGGTGCCCTCAACACACCGGCCCGCGTTCCAGGTCGCGCCTAATATACGCCTGGTGCCCCCTAACGCGCTCCCAGGGCTTTGGCATTCCGCGCAAGAGAACGGTTTCCCGCGGCACTTTGTGGTAATCGGTGCTGGTAAAACGGCCATGGATGCCTGCATCTGGCTGCTTCAATGCGGTGCCGATCCGGATGCTATCCGATGGATCATGCCGCGCGATTCCTGGATAACCAACCGTGTCGTTACGCAGAACGCACCGGAGTTCTTTTTTGAGGCGATTGGCGGCCAGGCTAACCAGATGGAAGCCTGCGCCAAGGCCAGCTCAGTGGATGACCTGTTCCTTCGACTGGAAGCCTGCGGCTTCATGTTGCGCATCGATCCCGACCACAAGCCAAGCATGTTCCACTTCGCCACCCTGTCAGTGGATGAAGTCCAAGTGCTGCGCCGGATCCGCAACATCATCCGCCAGGGACGCGTCCAGTCACTGCAAGCCGATCACATTGTGATGGACGAAGGACGCGTGGCCGTGGCGAATGACACGTTGTTTATCGACTGCACAGCATCGGCAGTGGTGCAAAGACCCCCCGCGGCAGTATTCCAGAGTAACACCATCGTGCCTGGTTTGCTGCGTGCCCCATTGGTTGCCTTCAGCGCAGCACTTACCGCCTATGTCGAAGTCCACTACGATGACGAAGCACACAAGAACCAGCTGTGTAGCCTCGTGCCTTTCACCTACACATTGGATGACTATCCGAAGATGCTCATGGCCAACATGACGAATCAGTGGCGATGGGGAAAAGATAAGGCGCTGCGCGAGTGGATTGGGGCCAGCCGACTAGACGGTTTCAGCAAGCTGATCGCAGGTGCCGACAAGCACGATACCGGCAAGCAAGCCGTGATCGCCAAGCTGAAGGAGCAGTCTGCGGCAGCCATGGCCAACCTACCTACTCTAATGGCGAGCCGCGTTGGCCCCCAAGTCCTTTGAACCGATCCCAGCTACTTCCGGCATTCAGCTGTTACAAAGTTTTTGAAGAGGTGGATGCTGATGAAGGTCTGCTTTCGGGAAATCAACATGGGCCAGTCAATGACAGGGATTAGGCGCAAAGCCGCCGTTTGTCTGTATGGCCTCACTCCGAGAAGCTCGGCAGCCAAACACCCCTCCACGAACCGGTGCAAACCTTTGTCATGGCTTACGCCAGCGTTTGAAACAACACCAATGCGTCTACGTAACCCAAACTTGGATGATCAAAAGCCCCGGGCAGGCGGCCAACGATCTCAAACCCCAGCGCCTGCCACAGGCGCACCGCTCGCTCGTTGGTGCTGACGACGAAGTTGAACTGCATCGCCCGATAGCCGCGCGATGTCGCGTGCCCAAGCGAATGTTCGCACATGGCGCGCCCTATGCCTCGCCCCGTCGCCAAAGCGCTCGTCATGTAGCCGCAGTTGCAAACATGGGACCCTCCGCCGGCCTGGTTCGGCCGCATGAAATACGTGCCGAGAACCACGCCCTCGATCTCGGCCACGAAGGTTTCCTTGTCGCTCCCGAACCAGTAAGCCAGCGCCTCCGTCTCATTCATGCCCGGTGCCAGCGTATAGGTCTCCCCAGCCTGGATAACGGGGCCGATGATCGACCAAACGGCCGAGCGATCTTCCTGCAAAGCGGGGCGGATCATCATGGTAATGGCCTAAATCAAAGTGATTTGCTCTTGATCCCGCGTCACTGCGCGCCGCCAACACCTACAAGTGGCGCATGGGTTTCTCAACCGAGGCTTAGTGCGCCTTTCAAAACCTGGCATGG
>PKZM01000069.1 GCA_003133065.1 Acetobacteraceae bacterium | reverse complement strand
GGCAGCTTGTGGATACTCAGTGCGTTTCTCGACCGCGCGGATGGCGAGCTGGCGCGGCAGGGCAATCTCGCCAGCCAAGACGGCCACCTCTACGACTATTACGCAGATATTACGGTGAACGCGCTGTTGTTCGCGGCCGTGGGCGTGGGCCTTCGTCATTCCTGGCTCGGCGTCTGGGCGCTGCCAATCGGCCTCTGGGCAGCCGCATCCACGCTGTTCGGCAGCATCTTCTCGCACCGGCTGGAACTGCATAGCCCGCCCGACACGAAGGCCTGGTCCGGCCGGTGGGGGTTCGACCTGGAGGACGCGCTGTATCTCG
Source organism: Acetobacteraceae bacterium (assembly GCA_003133065.1). Lineage (GTDB taxonomy): Bacteria > Pseudomonadota > Alphaproteobacteria > Acetobacterales > Acetobacteraceae > BOG-908. The sequence goes on along the minus strand of PKZM01000069.1, from coordinate 22,745 downwards.
TGGCGCCGCTCGCCTGGCTGGGCTGGCTCAGCCCGCTCTTGGTCAGCGCCGCAGTTGGCGCCACTGCGATCATGCTGCTGACGGCTTGGCGCATCCACCGTTTGCCGACGGCCTAGCGGATGCCGAGCCTGCCGGTGGTCCTGGGCTGTCTTGCAGCCTGGTGCGGCAAGTGGCCTCGTTGCGTGGCCGCCGCCGCCATGATGCTCGCAGTGCTGGGCATCGTCACGATCCGCGCCGACCTTGGCGTCAGCACGGATACGGGCACGCTGTTCTCCGCCAACCTGCCGTGGAAGCAACGCCAGAACGCGCTTCGTGATGCGTTCCCGCAAACCAAGAACATCCTCGTCGCGGTCATAGACGCCGCCATCCCGGAGGAGGCCGACGCTACGGCCGACGCATTGGCTGATGCGCTGCACGCCGACATGACGCATTTCACCTCGGTCGTGCAGCCGACAGCCTCACCGTTCTTGCAACGCAACGGCCTGCTTTATCTGAGCACGGGCAATCTGGCAGACCTTCTGTACCGTCTTATCGATGCCCAGCCATTCCTGGGCCAGTTAGCAGCTGATCCCAGCCTGAGAGGACTTGCCGGCGCCTTGTCGCTGATCGGCACCGGCGTGGTGCGACAGCATGCCGATCTCGCCACCTTTGCGCCCGCGCTCCGCAGCTTCCATGTGTCATTGTCGGCAGATGGGCAGGCAAGCCCGCTGTCCTGGCAGACGCTGCTCGCTGGCCAAACCACCTCCCTGGCGGGCCATTACCGGTTCGTGCTCATCAAGCCCAGGCTGGATTACGGCGCCTTGCAACCGGGCGCCACAGCCACCAGGGCCATCCGGCAAGCCGCCGCCAGACTGGGCTTCGTGCGGGATGGCAGCGCGCGCGTCCGCATCACCGGACCGGTGGCGCTGGACGACGACGAGTTCGCAACCGTTGCCCAGGGCGCTGCGAGCGGGCTGGCAGCGAGCTTGGCGCTCGTGACGGTTTGGCTGTGGATGGCCGTTCGGTCCTGGCGTCTTATCCTGCCGATCCTGGGAACCTTGCTTCTGGGGCTGGACCTGACCGCGGCGTTTGCGGCAGTGGCTGTCGGCACGCTGAACCTGGTATCGGTTGCTTTTGCCGTGCTGTTCGTCGGGCTGGCGGTCGATTTCGCAATCCAGTTCACCGTCCGTTTTCGGGAGGCCAGCACCACCTGTTCGAACATTGCCGCAGCGCTCGGCGAAGCGGGGCGACGGAGCGGCGGGCAGATACTGGTGGCGGCCCTGTCTACCTCGGCAGGCTTCTTCGCGTTCACACCCACGTCCTTCGCAGGGGTCGCCCAGCTGGGGCTGATCGCCGGGACCGGCATGCTGATCGCGTTTGCCTGCACGCTCAGTACCTTGCCAGCGTTGATCGCGCTCTTCCGGCCGCCGACGGAGCGGAGCGACATTGGCTTTGCCTGTGCGCGGCCGGCAGATGCCGCCATTATTCGCCACCGGCGAATGATCCTGGCTGCCGGGGGTGTGTTGGCCGCATTGGGCGCCGGTCTGACGCCCTGGCTGGCATTCGATGGCGACCCGTTGCACACAAAAAATCAATCAAGTGAGTCGGTGACCACACTGGCAGACTTGGCGGCCGACCCGGTCACCAATCCCTACAGCATCGAGATGCTCGAGCCTTCGATCGACGCCGTGGCGGCGCTGGCTGCGCGGCTGCGCAGGTTGCCGATGGTTGAGGGCACGATCAGCCTGGACAGCCTGGTGCCGGACAATCAGACCACCAAGCTGCCGATGATCGCCGACGCCGCAGCACTGCTGGTGCCGAGCCTGGCAGTTCAGGCTGAGCCACCGCCAGATGCTGCCGAACTGCGCGCCGGGCTGCGCCGATCATTGAAGGCAATGCAGGAGGCTGCACACATAATGCCGGCCGATGCTCCGTTCGCCCTGGTCACACGCGATCTGGAGCGACTGGAAACAGCCAGTGACACGCAGCTGCTGGCCGCAAATGTGAAGCTCTCACGCTTCCTGCCGCAGCAGTTGCGCCAGGTGCGGACAGTGCTGGGCGCCACTCCGGTCGTGCGCGCCGACCTGCCCAAGGTGCTCGCCGCTGACTGGATCACAGCGGACGGACGGGCCAAGCTGGAGGTGCTCCCCACGCGGGCTGCGTCGCGCAACAGCGCAGGGCTGCACCGTTTCGTGGCCGAAGTGGTAGAAGCGGCTCCAGAAGCCAGCGGCGCCGCGGTTGCGATCGTGCGCAGTGCGGACACCATCGTGGCCGCCTTCCGGCTGGCCGCAATCGGTGCGATGGCAGCCATTGCCATTATCTTGCTGGTGGCTTTGCGCCGCCTGCTGGACGCCGTTCTGGTGTTGGCACCGCTCCTACTCTCCGCGCTGCTGACAGTTTGTTGCGCCGTGCTGCTGCCATTGCCGCTCAACTTCGCCAACATAATTGCGCTGCCGCTGCTGCTCGGCGTTGGGGTGTCTTTCAACGTCTATTTCGTGATGAACTGGCGAGCGGGCCTGCAGTTGCCGCTCAGCTCGGCCACGGCGCGCGCAGTCGTGTTCTCCGCCCTGACGACGGCAACAGCGTTCGGATCGCTCGCCCTTTCGGAACATCCCGGCACGGCCAGCATGGGTTTGCTGTTACTGATCAGCCTGGCATGCACGTTGCTTTCCACCTTGACGTTCGAGCCAGCACTTCTTGCATCGGTTTCGAGAAAGAAACCGGCGAAACACAAATGAAGGCGGCCGAGGCTTGCGTTCGCACGATTGTCGACAAGTCGTGCAAGCTGGTCCCGGCAGGCCGCTGTGTTGGTGACGGAGCCGGCCCGCAGCCCGTGCAGGCTGATCGGCTCCGCGAGCGCGGATCTGAGACTGGCCTGGCGAGGCTGCTTGCGACGTGAGTTTAGCCGATAAGTGGCTGAAAAGCCAGGCTATCAGGGGTATTCTGGGGTGCGCCGGGAACGCGCTCTGGCGGGCCACGCTCGATGAAGATGAGCACTACGTCTACGCCATAGCCCAATACAACGAAGCATCAGCGAGGCGGCGAGATGGGCCTTGAAGCCGTCTGCTGACGATCGGCGCCTACCTGTATGGCGCGCTGCGCGTGTTGTGCTTCGTGCCGCAAGCGGCGGGACACGCGACGGACGCGACGTATCGCGCAACAGGCCGCCCACGCCCTTCGGCGGCGAAGCGATCCTGCCAGTGTCGGACGCAGGTCTTGCCGGACCCCGGCCTCGCGCATGGCCCCAAGCTCGGGTAAGTAGTTTCCGAGGCTGCCAAAGGCGGTATCGTCGCGATACCTTGATGTTTGTTTGCCCGCGGATCCTCGGAGATACCAAAGAATACTGGCTTCACCAGTAAATCAGCCTAGCTGAGCGGAGTTACATTCTTGAAAGCGTCAGGCATTGCAAATCCTCGCGAATCGCTTGCCAAGCTGGCGGCGGCAGATATCGATTTGGTGAACAGTTTTGGCGGATCGGCCATTTCCGAGGATGAGCCGGATGCGATACATCGCATGCTCGCTGCGGTGCGCGAACATATGGGCATGGAGATCGCCTATATCAGCGAGTTTGTGACCGAATCGCTTTACGATACCGTGGTGTTTCGTGGTGTCGATGCACCGGGTTTCGAACATCTCCTGGCGGCGGGCGACTGCAAGAAGCGGGAAGACACGTATTGCCACCATGTGATGGCCGGCAGCCTGCCTGGGCTGATGACGGACACTGCGATGTATCCGGCCGCACGGCATCTGGCTGTGACCTATTCGATGCCGGTGCGCGCCCATATCGGCGTGCCGATCTATCTGCAGGATGGCACGGTGTATGGCATGCTGTGCTGTATTAGCCCGAATGCCGACCCCACTCTCAACGACCGCGACATGCAGGTGATGAAGGTTTTTGCGGATATGGCAGCGCACCAGATCAATGGCGAACTGCGTATCCGGACGGACCTGTCGGACGCGAGCGTCCGCATCGAGAGGATGATCCAGCACGATGAATTCAAGTTTGCCTATCAACCCATTTTGACCTTGACGCCGCTTCACCTGGTGGGATTCGAGGCGCTTTGCAGGTTTGCGCCGGAGCCATACCGGCCACCGGATCAATGGTTCCGCGAAGCCGCCCGGGTAGGCCTTGGGGCCGAGCTTGAACTGGCCGCCTTGCGCATAGCGCTGCGCGCTTTCGCCGTGTTACCGGATGATCTTTTCATTTCGGTGAATGTTTCGCCTGAAACGATCCTCAACAGCGCGTTCATCGAACAGTTTTGCGATTGTTCGAAAAGCCGGCTGGTGCTGGAAATCACCGAACACACAAAGGTAGATGACTACGGCGCGCTGCTTGCGGCATTGGCGCCGCTCAGGGCGCAAGGTGCCCGGCTGTCGATAGATGATGCCGGCGCCGGATTTGCCAGCCTCAGACACATTCTTAACCTGAGCCCCGATATCGTGAAGCTGGACATAGGGTTGACCAAAGCGATCGATATGGATCCGGCACGCCGCGCATTGGCTGCAGCCCTCGTCTATTTTGCCAAGGACACGCAGTCGCAGATCATCGCTGAAGGGGTCGAGACAGAATCCGAGTTGGCCGTACTCAAGAGTCTCGGGATAACGATGGGGCAAGGCTACCTGCTCGGCCGGCCGACCAATCTAGCATCCAGCAAATTACTGTGCGAGATGGCGCCTCCGTGGCAGAGTTTTGAGATGAAGTCGGCCCATAATGCGACCCCGAACGGCGCATTCTCTGCATAGGTGTTTCGCGCCGGTGCCGGACGGCGCGCCTGCCAGGCGCCGAAGGCGCCGGGCGCGCACCGTCGCCAAGGTCGCGGCACCTCGCCATCCTGGGTGCAAAGGTGGACGGCCTAAGAGCGCCTTTCAAAACCTGCCCNNGTTTTGAAAGGCGCTCTAAGTGTCTGTCCGAGAGGTTCCTGACTCATGTGAAACGGTTACCGCCGGGCGGCGCGCGCTGCTTGAACCCAAAGCGCGCATACGAAGCGGCGCTGCGTTTGGGAAAAGTGAACAAGGGCAAGCCGACCTCATTCATGTGAAATGCGGCGATGGGAGCACATCGGCAAATGCGACGCTCATATCGTTCGATCAAAGAAAGCCGTTATCTGCCCGGGCCTGATACGAAACAGCTGCGCTGGGCGATTGCTGGCGCGCCGCATCTCGCCCACGATCGGTTCGACGAAGTCTGCTTCGGCGATCCGCTTTCTAAAGGCTGACTTGTCGAGCTTGCGTCCGAGAATTCGTTCGTAAACGGATTGCAATTCTCCCAGCGTGAATGCCCTGGGCAGCAGGTGCACCGGTAAGGTCGAGTATTCGACCTTGCTCCGCACCCGTGACAGCGCCGCGGCGAGGATATACGCATGGTCGAAAGCAAGACGTGTGTCCACAGTGTCGGCGGCCACCGTGCGCCAGAGAACATCGGTTTGACTAAGGCGCTTGCAGTCCCGCGCGTCATCCTCGGATAGCAGCGCGACATAGGCAACGCTGACCGTCCAGCCACGCGGATCGCGCTTAGACGTCCCGAATGTTTGCAACTGCTCCAAATAGGGCGTGCGCACGCCGGTCTTGCTCGCGAGGATGCGCCTTGCTGCTGCATCGAGATCCAGATCTTCGTCCACATGTATCCAGCCGCCCGGCAACGCCCACCAGCCGGCGAACGGCTCGGCCGCCCGCTGTATCGTCAGAACCTCAAGCCCGTCCTCCGCCAGCGCGAAGATGGCCAGATCGATCGTTGTGATGGGGCGCGGGTAGGTTCGTTCGTCAGTCTCCATGCCTCCATATAACGCGCCGCACGCTTAGTTGCAATCGTCAACTAACTTAGTTGACAAACGACACTAAGGTCGCCAGGTTGACCTCCAGGGGCGGCAAGATGGGTCGCCACCAAGATCAGGAGACCGGCATGTTCGGATTTAGATACATAAAGACGCGGCCAACCCAGTATGTGATCCAGCATAGGAACGGCCGGCCGCGGCGCGAGGGCGCCGGCCTTGCCTTCTGGTATTTCGCACCGTCGTCGTCGATCGTTGTGGTTCCCACGGCCAGCGTCAACGAGCCCTTCATTTTCCCGGAAGTGACAGCGGACTTCCAGGAGGTGACGGTTCAGGGCCAAGTCACCTACCGGGTGGCCGATCCACGCCGCACCTCCGCCCTGCTCGATTTCTCGTTCGGCCCCAGAGGCACCTACGTCTCCGAGGATCCCCAAAAACTCTCGCAGCGGCTGATCGACCAGGTCCAGGTGGCGATGCGCGCGCAGGTTCAGGCGCTCACACTGAAGGACGTCCTGGCCTCCGGCCAGGCCATGGTAGCGCGGGTGGCAGACCAGCTCCGCAGCCATCCCACGGTCGAGGAGCTGGGTCTGGAATTGCTCGGCCTGTCGGTGCTGGCGGTAAAGCCCAAGCCGGAAACGGCCAAGGCGCTGGAGGCAGAGACGCGTGAAGCTCTGCTGCGGCAGGCAGACGAAGCGGTTTACGTGCGCCGCAACGCAGCCGTGGCACAGGAGCGCACGATAAAGGAAAACGAATACGCGACCGCGATCGCCGTCGAAATCAAGAAGCGCGAAGTGCGCGAGGCCCAGCTTGAAGCGGAACGTTCGGTGCAGGAGCGTGAGCTGCAACTCCGGCGGAACGAGATGGCCGGAAAGGTCGGGCTCGAGGAACAGAATAAGGAACTCGTCGCGCTGTCCTCCGCCAATGCCCGCGAGGAGGCGGATGCGAAAGCCTACGGCCTGTCCGCAATGATGCGGTCGCTCGGCGACGGCGACCCGCGCATCCTACAGGCGCTCGCGTCAGTCGGCATGAACCCAGGCCAGCTCATGGCTGTCGCGTTCAGGGACCTGGCAGGGAACGCGGCTAAGATCGGGCAGCTCAACGTCAGCCCGGACCTGCTGCGCGAAATGCTGCAACCGCAGGCGAGCCGGTGACGCCATGCAGCTCTCCGATGACCGCAAGATCGTGCTGGTGATGCGGCCCACGCGGCTGGACGAGCTGGTCGCGCGCTTCAACACCCTCCAACAGGCACAATTTTATGTCGAGCATCTCGGCTCGGATTTCGGCGACTACCTGGCCGAGCACCGCATCTATCACGCGGCGGCGGCACGGGTGGAAACCGACCTCCGCGCCCTGGCGCGGTTCCAACGCATCGAGCGCGGCTTCTTGCCGAATTTTGTTTTCGGCGCGGACGATGTGGTGGTGGCGCTCGGGCAGGACGGCATGGTGGCGAACACCCTCAAATATCTCGACGGCCAGCATCTGCTCGGCGTCAACCCGGATCCGGCGCGCTGGGACGGTGTGCTACTGCCCTTCCGTCCTGAGGACCTTCCAAAACTGATGCCCGAGGAACTGGCTGGTCGGCGCCCGGTGCGGCGCGTCACGATGGCCCAGGCGTCGCTCAACACCGGTGTCTCGATCCACGCCGTGAACGACCTGTTCATCGGGCCCCGGAGCCACGTCTCGGCGCGCTACACGCTGCGCGCCGGCGGCCGCGAGGAACGCCAATCCTCCAGCGGCATCATCGTTTCCACGGGCCTGGGCTCGACGGGTTGGATGAAGAGCCTGTATGCCGGGTGGGTGGCGGCAGCATCGACCTTCGGCGCGCAGGTGCCGCCATCCGCCATCGATGCTTCCTTTCCCTGGGATGCCGCGTTCCTGAACTACTTTGTCCGCGAGCCGTTCCCCAGCCGAACGACCGGCACATCCCTGATCGCCGGCCATATCTCGCATGCCGAGCCGCTGACGATCGTCTCGGAAATGGCGGAGAACGGCATCATTTTCAGCGACGGTATCGAGGGCGACTTTCTCGAGTTCAACGCCGGGACGCGCGCCACCATCGGTATCGCCAAGCGCCAGGGCCTGCTGGTGAATTGAGCCTGACGCTCTCGGGCCTGGCCCGAAACGCAAGGAGGAAGAAACTGGTCTTTTTTGAAAAAAAGAACCAAAAAACTTTTATCCCTCCGCCTTCACAACGATCCGNNATGTCCAACATCCTCCGCATCGGCGTCATCGGCGCCGGCCATTTCGGCCGCTTTCACGCGCTGAAAATCGCCGCCAGCCAGCGCGCCGCCCTCGTTGGCCTTACCGATCTCAACCCGGAGCGGGCCGCCCTTGTGGGCCGTGAGCTCGGCGGTGTGCCGGCCCTGGGCCTTGCCGACCTGCTCGCCGTCGCCGATGCCGTCGTCATCGCCGCGCCGGCGGAAGCGCATTACGACATCGCGGCCCTCGCCCTGGAACAGGGCCGCCACGTGCTGATCGAAAAACCCATTGCCGCCACGCTGGCGCAGGCCGACCACCTCACTACCCTTGCCCGCACCCACGCCCGCGTGCTGCAGGTCGGCCATCTGCTGCGCTACTCCCCCGAGCACCACGCCATCAGCGCCCGCATCACCCGCCCGCTCTATATCGAAGCTACCCGCATCGCCCCCTTCAAGCCGCGCGGTACCGATGTTTCAGTGATCCTGGATCTGATGATCCACGATCTCGACCTGGTGTTGTCCCTGGTGGATAGCGATATCGAATCGGTGGACGCTATCGGTGCGGCCGTCTCCAGCCCATTCGAGGATATCGCCAACGCCCGCGTGCGCTTCGCCAATGGCTGTGTGGCCACTATCACCGCCAGCCGTATTTCGCTGAAAACCGAGCGCCGCATGCGGCTCTTCTCCGAGGAAGGCTATCTCTCCGCCGATTTCGTCGCCCGGCGCCTGACCATGATCGGCCGTAACCTCGGCATCCCCGTGCCGGGCACGGATGGCTTCCTGCTCGATGAAGCCGCCTGGGAGGACCATGATGTGTTGGAAGCCGAACACGCCGCCTTCATCGCCGCGTGCCTGGATGGCGCGCCGGTGATCGTGGATGCCATCGCCGGCCGCCGCGCGCTGGAAGCAGCCCTCGCCGTCACCGCCAGCATGGCGCGTTCACGCGACGTGGCCAGCGCCTCAGGGCTGATCCAGCAGATCCAGAACGGCGCGGGCGGCGGCCTCTGAGGGCAGCCCCTCCGGCGCATGCAGACTTGCCATCACCGCGGCAAACGCGCTGCGCTGGGCATCGGCCACCACCTCGTCCGTCAGCAGATCGCGAACGGTCGACCGCAATTTTGCCGGCGTGCAATCCTGCTGTAGCAATTCCGGCACGATCTGCCGCCCGGCCAGCAGATTCACCATGGCCACATGCTTCACCCGGATCAGCCGCCGCGCTATCGCCGCGGTCATCGGGTTCACCCGATACGTCACCGCCATGGGCACGCCGGCCAGCCCCAGCTCCAGCGTGGAGGTGCCGGATTTTGTCAGCGCCGCGCCGGCCGCCGCGTAGGCATCGTGCTTGTCCTGCAGCTCGGTCACAATCACCGGCCGCACCGCCCAGCGCGCCGCTTGCCTTGCCACCAGCTCTGCCACCACCGGCGAGCTCGGCACGACCGCCACGATATCGGGAAAATCCTGCCGCAGCAGGCGCAGCGTGCGGCCGAACACCGGCAGCAGGCGCGGCGCCTCGGTACGGCGGCTACCCGGCATCAGGATCACGATCGGCGCGCCCGGCGCTATGCCGTGCCGTTTCCGGAAGCGGTCGCCATCGCCATCGCCGGCGCCGGATTGCAGCACCGGATGCCCCACGAAGGTGGCCGGCAGCCCGTGGCGCGCGAAAAAATCCACCTCGAACGGCAGCAGGCAGAGCAGCCGGTCCCACAGGCCTGGAAAGTCCCGCACCCGGTGCTCCCGCCACGCCCATACCTGCGGCCCCACGTAATGGATGCGCTTGATGCCGAGCGGCTTGATGCGCTTCAGCAGGCGTAGGGTAAATCCGGGGCTGTCGATCGTGACCACCAGGTCGGGGTGGCTTGCCCGCACGTGGGCCACGGCCTCTTCCAGCCGCCGGTTCAACTGGCGCAGCCGCGGCAATACCTCCGCCAGGCCCATCACCGCCAGGTCGCGCATCGGAAACAGGCTGGTCAGCCCCGCCTGTTCCATGCACGGGCCGCCAATGCCGATGAATTTGAGATCGGGCCGCACGTCCCGCAGCGCCAGCATCAGCCGCGCGCCCAGCACATCGCCGCTGGCCTCCCCGGCCAGCAACCAGATCGTGCGATCCGCCAATCGGCTCAGCCGTAGAGCGTGGCGGGATCGACCAGCGGGGCGGCGAGCTCCACTGCCGCGCCATCCTGCCACGCCGTATAGAAGCAGCTCCGCCGCCCGGTGTGGCAGGCCACCCCGGTCTGATCCACCAGCAGCAGCACGCTGTCGCTGTCACAATCGGTGCGCAGCTCTATCAGGCGCTGCACCTGGCCGGAGGTCTCCCCTTTGCGCCACAACGCCTTTCGGCTGCGGCTCCAGTAGCATACACGGCCGGTCGCCAGCGTCTCCGCGATTGCCTCGCTGTTCATCCAGGCCAGCATCAGCACTTCACCAGTGTCATGCTGCTGCGCCACCGCCGGTACTAGCCCAAACGTATCAAAATGCAGCCGCGGAATCGATGCCATGCGCCGGCTCCTAGCCCAGCTGAACCGAAGCCCAACAGGTGAACGTTTTTTGGTTCTTTTTCAAAAAAGAACAAAAAGAAAGCTCTTCTTTTTTGAAAAAAAGAAGCAAAAAACTTTCACTATTTGCTCAAATGTCGACGGGTCCGCGGGCGATGTGTTCCAGGGCATGAAGGAGGATCAGGGTGAGCAGGAAGGCGAAAGCTGTGCGGGTAGGGCCTTTCAGCAGGCGGATCGTCCCCAGCAGGCATGTGGCCAGGATGAACAGCAGCAGCAGGGTCTGTGCCTCGTTGTTCAGGCCGAGGCCGCTCGAGAGGTAGCGCAGTCCGTCCTCCACGAAGTTGAAGCCCTTGAAGATGTAGCGCGTGGCGGCGCTGATCGCTGTCAGCATGCCGCGCGCCGTGTCGTTGATGTATTCGAGCACGCTATTCCCGCTCCCCGCGTCAGGCGGAGCCCCTCCGGTTGCAGTGCAAGTTGAACCGGCTGCACCGCGCCGCGGCAAGTGGTATGGCGGACAATCATCGCTTTTTCGAGAGGCCAACCCACGTCGGTGTCGAAAAACTGTCTCTGCCGGGCACTATCGGGGCCTGAGCGCGTTCTGCCAGGGCGTCACCATACCGGAATTTGCATGCAAACCCCCGCCGACGATGCGCAACCCGGCGATGTATCGCTGCCGGATCATGGACGTTCTCCTGCGGCGCAGGGTGGTACGCCGATGGCTTTGGTGGCCAATGCCCAGGCTGGCGCGCTGTTGGGCCAGAAGGGCACCACGCTGGAGGATGCGCTGCGCAAGCTTGGGCGGCCCCTGCATATCATCCCGCATGAGGTCGGCACGCTGCCCGAGCGGATCGCCCGGGCTTGTTCAACCGGGGCCGCCATGGTGGTGGTGGCCGGTGGGGACGGTACGATCGCCTGTGCGGCCGCGGCTCTGGCCGGCACCGGCATGGTGCTGGGCGTAATCCCCTGCGGCACGATGAACTTACTGGCGCGCGACCTGCACATCGATCCGGCGGACCTGGAGGCCGCGCTGCATGTGCTTGCCGCCGGCAGGGCGCGCGATATCGATGTGGGCGAGGTCAGCAGCGAGGAGCAGGAGAGCCATGTGTTTCTCTGTGCTTCCATGCTGGGCACGCCGGCGCGCCTCAGCCGCCATCGGGAGGCCGGGCGGCAGCACGGCAATGGTGTTTTGGGATGGGCGATATTTGCCTGGGCGGCCTTGCGCGCCCTTTTGCAGAACCGCTCCATGAAGCTCACCTTGCGCTGCAACGGCCAGGAACGGCAGTGCCGCACCCCATCCCTGACGGTGACTGTGAACAAGCTGGACGATGCGGCCGGCCGGCTGTTCGGCCGCAGTGTTCTGCATGGAGGGGTGCTCTCGGTGTATCTGGTCAGGCGCAGCTCGGTTTTTGCGCAGGCCTTGCTGTTGCTGCGCACCGCCATCACCGGCAGTCTGCATGCGCCGGAGATTGAGGTGATCGAGACCACAGATCTTGTGGTGGATTGTGCGGGCAGTGCGCTGCATGTGTTGGTGGATGGCGAATTGCGCCTGATGAAGCCGCCGGTGCGCTATCGCATTCGGCCGCGTGCCCTGCGCGTGATGGCGCCCGTGGCAGATACCGAATCGTGACTCCGCCTGGTGCCACGTGCATTGCCCATCTCACCGACATTCATTTCGGCGCCACTGATCCCGATGTGGTCGCCGGGCTGATCGCTGATCTGCAGGCCGATCCGCCCGATCTGGTGGCGATCAGTGGCGACCTCACGATGGCTGCCCGTCGCTGGGAATTCCGTGCCGCCCGCCACTTCATCGAGCAACTGCCCGCGCCCACGCTCGCGGTGCCCGGCAATCACGATATTACCCCGTACAAATTGGTGGAGCGCTTCCTGCTGCCCTATGCGCGCTGGCAGGAGGAGATTTCGCCTGATCTGGAGCCTGTGTGGCGGGATGCCCGCGTGGGGGTGGCCGGGCTGAACACGGCGCATCGTGTGGGGCCGCATCTGGACTGGTCGCGCGGCCGGGTGACGCATACGCGGCTTGCCCGTCTCTTGGCCCGCCTGGATGCCTTGCCCGCCGGCTTGACGAAGATTGTGGTGGCGCATCATCCGTTGCTGCCGCCGCCGGGCGAGACCTCGCCGCAGGTGGTCGGCAACGCGCGCCGCGCGCTGGCCGCCTTCGCTGGCCATGGTGTTCGCCTGGTTCTGTCCGGCCATTTGCATCGCAGCTACATGCGCACGGCCGGCGCCGGCATCGAGTCGCCGCTGATCTTGCAGGGAGGTTCGGCCACCTCCACGCGCTTGCGCGGCGAGACCAACGCCTATCGCCGCATCACGGTGCGCGATGGTGGCCGCATTGACATCGAGCCGCGGGTGTGGCGCGCGGGCGCGTGGCTCATCGACACGGAGCGGCTGCTGATCCTGGACCCACCCCCCAACAGCTAAAAGTTCTTTGCTTCTTTCTTTCAAGAAAGAAGACTCTTCCATTTTCCGTCAATCTGCCTGCTTTGTGCCTCGTGTTTCGTTTTCATTCTCTCTAGCCCAGGGGTCACGGTGAGCGCGACGGATGTTCAAACACGCGGCGGCATAGCGCGGATCGTTTTCGCGGCGACGGTCGGCAACACGCTGGAATTCTACGATTTTACGATTTTCGGCTTTTTCGCAACCCAGATCGGTGCCACGTTCTTTCCGTCCACGCATCAGGGCAGGGGCCTGTTGCTGGCGTTCGGCACCTACGGCGTGGCCTTTCTGGCGCGGCCGCTGGGGGCTGTTGTGCTGGGCAGTTACGCGGACAGGCGGGGCCGCCGCGCGTCGCTCACTTTGTCGATCCTGCTGATGACGCTCGGCACGCTGATGATCGCGTGCATGCCCGGCTTTGAGAGCATCGGCCTGGCAGCACCGGTGGGCGTTATACTGGGGCGGCTGGTGCAGGGGTTTTCGACGGGCGGGGAGTATGGCAGTTCCACCGCTTTTATGATCGAGCATGTGCCGGCACGGCGGGGGCTGCTGGGCAGCTTGCAATCCGTCAGCCAGTTGGTGGCCAATCTGCTTGGGTCTGGTGTGGCCTTGTTGGTCACCTCGCTTCTCTCCGCCCACGCCGTGGCCGCGTGGGGGTTCCGGCTGCCTTTCGTGGTTGGCTTGGTGATCGCGCCTGTGGGCCTGTATGTGCGCCGCCATGTTGCGGAAACGCCGGCCTTTGCCGAGCATGGGCCGCCGCATGCGCCGGCGGCCACGGTGTTTCGTGCCCATTGGGGCCGCGTTCTGCTGGCGGCCGGCGCCATCGCCGGGGGCACGGCCGGGACCTATCTGCAGGTCTACATGCCCACCTACGCCCAGCATCAGCTGCATATTTCGATCTCGAACAGTTTCGTGGGCCCGTTCGTGGCCTCGGCGGTTTCGATCGTGACCACGCCGCTGTTCGCGCATCTTTCCGATGTGACTGGCCGGCTGTGGATCATGTTCGCCGGCGCGCTGCTGATGCTGGCGAGTGTGATCCCTGTGTTCATGCTGCTTGATGCGCATCCCACGGTGCTGGTGCTGACCCTTACGATGCTGGCGATGAGCCAGCCGCGGGTGATGTATAGCGCGCCCCTCTCTGCGTTGCTGGCGGAGCTGTTTCCGGTGGGCGTTCGTGTGATCGGCATGGGTGTGGGCTACACGCTGGGTGTGGTGGTATTTGGCGGTTTTGCCGCCCTAATTATTCAATACGTCTTGCAGACAACCGGCGATCCTCTGGTGCCCGCGTATTATTTGCTGGGCGCCACGGTGATCACGCTTGGGGCGCTGGGAGTGATCTGGCGGCGGGTGTCGCTTTTCATGTAGGACATTGCGCATACGGAAAGGTCCTCGCATGTCTGCAAGCCACGTGTTGAACTGCGCCATGGATAGAGAACCCGGTGTAGCCGCGGGTTCGCCCTGATGAGTTGGGACACGGTCGCACCGTACGATCGAGGCTTTCGGGAATTCACTGCCGCTTACGAGGCGCTCGGGTTTGAAGACATTCACCGGGGCGCCTTGCCGTTTGTCCCGGCAGCATGTGGCATGGCACTTGATGTGGGCGCCGGTAGCGGCCGGGATGCGCAGTGGTTAGCCGATCGGGGTTGGGACGTGATTGCCGTGGAACCTGCATCGGCGATGCGGTTGGCTGCGATGCGAGCCCATGGCTCCCCGGCAATCCGCTGGATTGATGATCGCCTCCCCGCATTAGCCAGCGTGCACCGGCTTGGTCTCGCCTTTGATATGGTCTGGCTCAGTGGCGTGTGGATGCACGTGGAACCCCCAGACAGGCCACGGGCCATGCGCAAGCTTGCAACTCTGCTCAAGCCCGGCGGCCGGCTGGTACTCACGCTTCGCCATGGCCCAGCGCCGGAAGATCGCCCGATGTGGCCTGTCGATTCCCATGAAGTGGAGAGATTGGGCCTGGATGTTGGATTGGCATTGCGTGTGGCCACCGAGCACGCCGATGACCTCGACGGCCGCTCCGATGTGCGTTGGCAGACGATCATACTGGACTTGCCTGACGACGGGGTTGGCGCGCTGCCACTCCTGCGCGGCGTGATCCTGCGGCAGGAAAAGGCGGCAACCTATAAGCTCGGGCTGCTGCGCTGCATCGCCCGGATTGCAGATGCATCGCCAAACGTCGCGCGCGACGCTGGCGATCATGTCGATCTGCCGCTCGGTCTTATCGCTCTCTATTGGATACGCATGTTCAAGCCATTGGTCGAGCGGCGCTTGCCGCAAAGACCCGGCGATGCGATGGGGTTTGTTACGGCGGCCTTTAATGCCCTTCAGCCGATCGCCGCCTTCGACCTGCGTCCCGGCATGGTGTTTGCCGACGGACTCGGCGAGGCCCTGCGGCGAGCCCTCGCCGACACCGCGAAGCTGATTGAGAGGATGCCAGCCCATCACCTTACATTTGCCGACGATATGGCGGTGTTCCCGACCAGGTATGGGCGGATACCGGCAGGCGCCGCGACCATAATGCTCGATCAGGCGTTTCTGTGGCAATACGGTACCACCAGCGTGCCGCTGAATATCTGGAATGCGCTACGGCGCATGTCGGCCTGGATCGAGCCCATGCTCATTGCGGAATGGGTGCGACTGACACAGGTCTATGCCGATCGGCAGGGGCGTCAGGTCTCAGCGGATGACGTCATGACGGCCCTGCGGTGGGTCGAGCCAAAGCGCGACACGACGCTCGTTCGCGGTTTGGCGTTGAAAATTCTTGCTCGTGGCGAGATGGTGCGGTGTGTCTGGTCGGGCAGGCCGCTCGGCGCGGATCATCTCGACATAGACCACTGTCTGCCGTGGTCCGCATGGGCCTGCGCCGATCTTTGGAACTTGTTGCCGTCCGGATCATATGTGAACCGACACAATAAGGGAGAGAAGATCATTGCGGGTCCCGTGCTTGCACAGGCCAAGCCATTGATCCTGGACTGGTGGCGCGAAGCCTACCTAGAGGGTAATCATATCCCGAGATACCGGTCCCGGTTTATCGAGGAGGCACAAACCACTTTGCCGCTGCCGATGGGTGAATGCCCTGACCTGGAACAGCTTTTTCAGGCTGTCGATTTCCGAAGGCTGCGGCTACGGCAGGATACCCAGGCACCCGAGTGGGCGGGCATTCAAAGCCCGTAGATTTTCTGTGCCAACCTGTCACCATGGCTGTTGGCCGGGGTTCGACACGCTTGCGACAGCATGGACCCCCGGAGCCGCAATCCTCCACACGCGCGCGTGTGATCAAATCGGGATTGACGCTTCACAACCATAAGTGGTCCCATGACCGGATCAACTTCGCGTAAGGAGGCATCCATGCTGCCCCATTGGAAAGCTCATATCTTATTTTGCACGCTCTTCCTCTGCGGCACAGTAGCGGCCGGCCAGCGGGCCGCCGCACAACCGGCACCACTGCTGGTCACCCACAGCATCAACGAGCATGAAACCGTCTCCCTTCCCGGCAACACACGCCCCGAAGCCCGCCCCGGCAACGATCTCGGCCCCCTTTCCGCCGGCTTTCCCCTCGAACATCTGCAAATCCTGCTGAACCGCCCGGCCGCCATCCAGGCCGCTCTCGATGCTTACGTGGCCGGCCTCACCAACCCCGCCTCGCCGGACTTTCATCAATGGCTTACCTCCGCAACCCTCAGCGACCGATTCGGCCCCAACCCGCAGGATGTGCAGATCGTCACCGGCTGGCTGCAGGACCATGGCTTTCATATCAACAGCGTGCAGAACGGCCGCACCGTGATCGATTTCTCGGGCACCGCCGGTCAGGTGGATGCCACCTTCTCCACGTCCATCCACGCCCTGACCGTGCGCGGTGCGCCGCACATCGCCAATATGAGCAATCCGCGCATTCCCGCGGCCCTCGCCGGCATCATCAACGGCGTGATCTCGCTGAACGATTTCCGCCCGCACCCGTATTTCAAGCTTCGCTCCGCCTATACATTTTCCAGCGGCGGCCAAACCACCCAGGCGGTCGTGCCCGCCGACCTCGCAACGATCTACAATTTCAACCCGCTCTTCGCCGCCGGCATTTCGGGCCAGGGCCAGACGATCGTGGTGATCGAGGACACCAACGTCTACGCGACCACCAATTGGGCCACATTCCGCGCCACC
This sequence comes from Acetobacteraceae bacterium, assembly GCA_003133065.1. Lineage (GTDB taxonomy): Bacteria > Pseudomonadota > Alphaproteobacteria > Acetobacterales > Acetobacteraceae > BOG-908. The sequence goes on along the minus strand of PKZM01000069.1, from coordinate 5,696 downwards.
TTCGGCCTCTCCGGCTACACCAAGGGATCGTTCACCCAGGTGCATCCCGGCAGCTGCACCAATCCCGGAACCGTCGCCTCCACCGAAGTGGAGGCAACGCTGGATGCCGAATGGGCCAGCGCGGCGGCGCCCAGCGCTGCCATCGAACTGGCCTCCTGCGCCGATACCTCAACAACCTTCGGCGGCCTGATCGCGCTGGAGAACCTGCTCGATGCCAGTTCGCCCCCCGCCATCGTCAGCATCAGCTACGGCGAGTGCGAGGCTGAGAACGGTGCCACCGCCAATGCCGCCTACAACACCATCTACGAGGAAGCGGTATCGGAGGGCGTCTCCGTGTTCGTCTCGGCGGGCGACGAAGGGGCGGCCAGCTGCGATGCCGACGAAACGACAGCCACCCACGGGATCGGCGTCAGTGGCTTCGCTTCCACCCCCTACAACGTGGCCGTTGGCGGCACGGATTTCGGCGATACCTACGCGAACGCCAACAGCACCTATTGGTCATCGACGAACGCCGCCACCTATGGCTCCGCGCTCAGCTACATTCCCGAAATCCCGTGGAACGATTCCTGCGCCAGCGTGCTGATCGCGACGGTGGAAGGCTATAGCACCACCTATGGCGCATCCGGCTTCTGCAACAGCCGCACGGGCGAACAGGATTTCCTCACCACCGCCAGCGGCAGCGGCGGCCCCAGCGGATGCGCCACCGGCAGCCCCACCACCTCCGGCGTGGTCAGCGGATCCTGCAAGGGATACGCAAAACCCGCCTGGCAGTCGCTGGTCGGAAACCCGGCCGACGGCGTGCGCGACCTGCCGGACGTATCGCTCTTCGCCGCCGACGGTGTCTGGAACCATTACTATATTTTCTGCGACACCGACAGCAAGGATAGCGTTACCTGCGCCGGCGCGCCCAGCAACTGGAGCGGGGCCGGCGGCACATCCTTCGCATCACCCATCATGGCCGGCATCCAGGCATTGGTGAACCAGAAACAGGCCGCCAAACAAGGCAACCCGAACCCGGTCTATTATGCCCTCGCGAAAACCGAATACGGCACCAAAGGCTCGGCATCCTGCAACTCAAGCAGCGGCAATGCCGCTGCCGGTAGTTGCACATTCTACGATGTGATACTGGGCGATAACGATGTGAACTGCACCGGCAGCCACAATTGCATCCTGCCCAGCGGCCGCAACGGTGTTCTTTCCACCAGCAGCAGCACTTATGCAAAAGCCTACCCCACCGGCACCGGCTGGGATTTCGCCACCGGCATCGGCACCGTCAACGCCACCAACCTCGTCGATGGCTGGGCCGCCGGCGTTGCCGGCGCCAAGAAATGACATCACAGGGCCTGGGCGGCCAATGCCGGCCGTCCAGGTCAACGCCCTGCCACGAGCGCGGCCCGGGCCACCGCCGCCTCCAGATCTAACCCTCGCCCATGCGCCTGATCCTCCAGCGCCGGTGTGCGGGCACCGCACCCCGCGATCGCCTGGTCGATATCCGCGCGCGCCGCATCACGATCCGCCTGCGGCGCCAGATCGGGCCGGACATTTATCCACGCGATATACAGCGTCCGCACCGTCTGGCGCCCAATATGCGCCGCCACACATGCCATGTCCGGCGTGACCACCTCATGCCCGGCCCGTAGCACCGCACGCTGGGCATCCTGCTGCCGTTCCAGCATCAACTGGACACTCGGGTCCAATCCGGGCTTGCCGTTCTGCACCACCGTCAGCAGAACAATGGCGACGAGAAGAACGAAGGAGGCAGCAAGGATTTTCCACATCTAAAGACACCTAAAAAGAAGATTGTTCTTTTTTGAAAAAAAGAACCAAGAAACTTTTGACTATTGAACACACGCAGCCGGGGCTTACTCGCTCAAGACAATGCGGGCGAGGTCGGGCCGATCGGTACAGAAGCCATCGACGCCCCAGCGCAGGAGTTGGCGCATCCGGAACGCGGCGTTCACCGTCCAGGGCTTCACCAGCAGTCCCATCTCGCGCGCGGCAAACACATGGCGCCGGCGCAGCAAACGGTGGTCGGGCGCCCATACCGGCTGCCAGGCGGGCCAGCCATCCAACATGACAGCTTCGGCCACGGCCGCAGCCCGCGCATCGGCACCGAAACCCGTCAGCCAGCTCAGCGGAACCTCCGGCCGCAGGCGCCGTATCCGCCGCAACACCCGCCAGTCGAACGAGCGCACCGACGCCGCACCCGCCGACTGGGCTGCATCCAGCACGGCAAACACCGCCTCCACCACCCCGCTTAGCTGCGGTGCCCAATCGGGCCAGCGCCGATCCACCTTGATCTCGATATCCAGTTTCACCCCGCTGCCACGCACCAACTCCAGCACCGCCGCCAGCGAGGGGATTCGCGTGCCATCTACCGGGGTCTGCCCACGGCAAATGGCCGCATATCGCGTGCGCGGCGCAATCCGCCCCACGTCATAGGCCGCCAGATCCCCGGCACACAGCGCCGCCAGCAACGGCCCCGGTGAGGCAATCCACTGCCCGCCTGGCCCGCGCGTGATATCCGGATTCAACGCCAGATCATGATGCACCACGGGCACCCCATCGGCCGTCAACACCACATCCAGCTCGATGGAGGCAACGCCGAGCGCCATCGCCGCCGCGAACCCGATCAGCGAGTTCTCCGGCCACAACCCGCGCGCCCCGCGGTGCCCCTGTAAATCAAATCCCCCCCGAGGGCCCGTTACGCTCTTCACCCCCCAATTGCCCCGCAACCCCGTCATCAGGTCAAGCCCGCGACCCCGCACCTAAAGTCCCAAAAGTTTTTTGCTTCTTTTTTTCAAAAAAGAAGAGTCTTCTTTTTCTGAAGAAAAAGAAGCAAAAAGACTCTTACGCCTTCAGGTGTGCGCAAGCGTTCGCCGCATCTCCCGCGCGGCGGCCACCAGGTTCTCCATCGCGGGGCGCACCTCGCCCCAGGCCCGGGTTTTCAGGCCGCAATCGGGGTTCACCCAGATTTGCCAATCCTGAAGGCGCTGCCGTGCCAGCCCCAGCAGATCCGCCATCTCCGCCACACTTGGCACGCGCGGGCTGTGGATATCCCACACGCCAGGCCCGATCTCGGCAGGGTAGGGGGCTGCTGTGCCGGCGAACGCATCCAGCAGTTCCATTCGGCTGCGCGTGGTCTCGATCGAGATGGCATCGGCGTCCATGTCCGCGATCGCCGGCATGATGTCGTTGAACGCCGAGTAGCACATGTGCGTATGGATCGCCGTGCCATCGCCCGCCACCCCGGTCGCCAGCCGGAAACACGCGACCGCCCAGGCGAGATACAAGGCCCAGTCCGCCTGCCGTAGCGGCAGCCCCTCCCGGAACGCCGGCTCGTCCACCTGGATCACCGGGATTCCCGCCGCCTCCAGATCCGCCACCTCGTCGCGGATCGCCAGCGCAATCTGGCGGCACACCACGTCTCGCGGCACATCGTTGCGCACGAAGCTCCACTGCAGCAGCGTCACCGGCCCGGTCAGCATCCCCTTCATCGGCCGCTCCGTCAGCGATTGTGCGTAAGCGGCCCAATGCACTGTCATCGGCGCGGGGCGGAACACATCGCCCCAGATGATCGGCGGTGCCACGCAGCGGCTGCCATAGGATTGCACCCAGCCATGCTGCGTGAAGGCGAAGCCGCTCAGTTGCTCGCCGAAATACTTCACCATGTCGTTGCGCTCGAACTCGCCATGCACCAGCACGTCCAGCCCCAGCGCCTCCTGCCAGCGCACCGCCTCGGCGATCAGCGCCTTCATCCCCGCTTCATACTGCGCTTCGGTTATCTCCAAGCGGGCCCGCGCCGCCCGCGCCTTGCGAACCTCGCCTGTCTGCGGAAACGACCCGATCGTGGTGGTGGGGAACGCCGGCAGGTTCAGCCGCGCCTGCTGTGCGACCCGCCGCACCGGATACGGCGCGCGCGCCGCCTGCGCCGGTGTCATTCCCGCCAGCCGCGCTGCCACCTCCGCCCTGTGTACTGCGCTGCTTGCCCGGCGTGAGGCCACGGCCGCGTCGCTCGCCTCCAGCTCGGCCGCGATCGCCGCCGCGCCCTCATCGAGCCCGCGTGCCAGTGTGGCGATCTCCCCCAATTTCTGGCAGGCAAAGGCCAGCCAGCCGCGCAGCTCCGGGGCCAGCTTCGTTTCCTGCGTCAGATCCATCGGCACATGCAGCAGGCTGCACGAGGGCGCTACCATCAGCGCCCGCGCGCCGCGTGCCCGCGCCACGCTTTGCAGCGTGTGCAGCGCCGCGCGCAGATCGGTGCGCCACACATTGCGCCCGTCCACCAGCCCCAGCGATAGCCATGTCTCGGCCGGCAGCGCCGCCAGCACATCCGGCAGATCGGCGGCCCCGCGCACCAGATCCAGATGCACCCCCGCCACCGGCAGCTTCATCGCCGTGGGCAGGTTCGCGCCCAAACCGCCGAAATAGCTCGCCAGCAGGATATCCGGCGCCGGGCTGCGCGCCAGCGTGCCATAGGCCAGCGCGAAGGCCGCCTGCGCCTTCTGTGTCAGGTCCAGCGCCAGCGCCGGTTCATCCATCTGCACCCAGGGCACGCCTGCTACCGCCAGCTCGGCCAGGATGCTTGCATATACCGGCAGCAGCCGGGCCAGCAGATCGATCGGATCGGACCCGTCCGTGGTTTTGCTCAGCAGCAGGAAGGAGACCGGTCCCAGTAGCACCGGCCGCGTGCGCAGCCCTGCCGCCATCGACTCCTTTACCTGCGCCAGTGGCCGGTTCACCGTCAGCGTGAAGTGCTGCCCGGCTGAGAGCAGCGGTACGAGATAATGGTAGTTCGTATCGAACCACTTCGTCATTTCCAGCGCCGGCAGGCCCGATCCGTGCCCATGCGCGTGGCCCGCTTCCCCCCGCGCCAGCGCGAAATATGTGCCCAGCGACACTGGCCCTTCCGACCACCCATAGCCGGCCGGAATGGCGCCCAGCATGCAGGCGGTATCCAGCACATGGTCGTACAGGGAAAAATCGCCCGAGGGGATATGGCTGATCGGGGTGCTCGCCTGCTTGCGCCAGTGCTTCCCCCGCAGGGTTGCCGCCACATCCTGCAGCCCCGTTTCATCCAGCGTGCCGGCCCAGAACTGCTCCAGCGCCGACTTCAGCTCGCGCCGGGCGCCGATGCGCGGAAAGCCGAGATTGCTCGCGACCGTCATGCGCGCCTCCCATGGGCCGCGCCATCGATTGGGGTGGTGGTGAAATATGGGCGCGGCTGCGCGCCCACCGCGCGGCGTGCGCCGCTCAGGGTGTTTGGCATCGTCGTTCTCCGCCCCCGGTGCACCCCGCCCGGCGGCCTGGTTTGTGCGACGATGGCAGGTCTCCTGGCTCGCGGCGCTTCAGCCCGGATATCGGTCCGGGCGTCATGCGTCCGATCCTGTCTTCCCGAACCTGGTGGTTCAGTGACCCGCCCGCGTCATGTGTGACGTGGGCGGACGGACCGGAAGCGCGCCGTTGACAGTTGCGGGGGCAGCCACCGACTTGCCCCCGGACCTTTGGTCCAGCCGAAGCGCACGGTGTTCCCTTTTCACCCGCTCGCGCGGGACCATCGACGCGGTGAGGCTAGCGCGCCGCGACGCAGTACGCCAGCACCCCTGTTGTGAGCGGGCAAGGGGCACTACGACCGACACTGGCGCAGGCCAAGCGGGCAGCCGCCGCGCTTCGCGGGGCTGACTGCGCTGTGCCCGTCA
>PKZM01000102.1 GCA_003133065.1 Acetobacteraceae bacterium | reverse complement strand
CGGCCTGACCGGGCGCAAGATCATCGTCGATACCTATGGCGGCGCCGCACCGCATGGCGGCGGTGCGTTCAGCGGCAAGGATCCGACCAAGGTCGATCGTTCGGCCGCCTATGCCGCGCGCTACCTGGCGAAGAACGTGGTCGCGGCGGGACTCGCCGACCGTTGCACGTTGCAGATCAGCTACGCGATCGGCGTCGCTCGGCCGCTGTCTGTCTACGTGGACCTGCACGGGACGGGTCACGACGTCGATGAGAAGCGGCTGGAGCTGACGTTGCGGGAGGTGATGAACCTGTCGCCGCGCGGTATCCGCGAGCATCTGCACATGAACCGCCCGATCTACGCGCCGACCTCGGCCTATGGTCACTTTGGACGCGATCCGGATGAGGCGAAGGGCACCTTCACGTGGGAAAAGACGGATCTGGTGCCGGCGCTGCTGTCAGCTCTCGGACGGTAAAGCCGCCGCCGGATCGGCTTTACGGGCGCAGCCGGGGGCACACGCTGCGGCCGCGGCAGCAGGTGCTGCTGGATGTAACGCTGCCGCGGTTGCGGTGGGGGGCGCAGAACCCGTTCGGGGCCGGGATCGAGCAGCTTTGGGTGGAAGTGGGGTTTGGCGGCGGCGAGCATAGCCGGGCGCTGGTGGCGGCCAACCCGGGCGCGGGGCTGATCGCGTGCGAAGTCTTCGAGCAGGGACTGTGTTCGCTGCTGGCCGCACTGGTGCCGCAGGGGGCCGAGGCCACCGGCGCACTGCCCGCCAATTTGCGGGTGTGGGACGATGATGCCCGCGCCCTGCTGCGGGCGCTGCCTGAAGGCAGCGTGGACCGGCTGTTCCTGATGTTTCCCGATCCATGGCCGAAAGCGCGGCATGCGAAACGAAGATTCGTGCATCCGGATAATGTGGCACTGGTGGCGAGCCGGCTGAAGCCGGGGGCGGAATGGCGCATCGCGAGCGACGATCCGACATATCAGGATTGGGTACAAGACGTGATGGGAACTCAGGATTTCTTTACCGGCGCCGAGCCGAAACACCAGCGGCCGCAGGGCTGGCCGCCGACACGATATGAAACGAAAGCACGCGCAGCAGGGCGCAGGCCCGTATACTGGGTGTTTACACGAAGAAAATAGAAATGTTCTTTTTTGAAAAAAAGAACCAAAAAACTTTTGTCTGTTGAGTATACCTCAAATGTCCAGGCCGATGTCCAGTACCGCGGCCGAATGCGTGAGCCACCCGGCCGACAGGAGATCGACACCCGCTTCGGCGATGGCAGGCGCGGTCACCAGCGTGATACCGCCGGAAGCCTCCGTGATGGCGCGGCCGGCGATGCGGCTCACGGCGTGGCGCAGGGTGGGCAGATCCATGTTGTCCAGCAGGATGGCGTCGGCACCCAGGCTGATTGCGTCGTCGAGCTGAGAGAGCGTGTCCACCTCGATCTCGATCTTGACCAGATGCCCGGCATGGGCGCGGGCACGCGACATGGCGGGGCGGATGCCGCCGGCGAGCGCGATGTGGTTGTCCTTGATCAGGATGGCGTCATCGAGGCCGAAACGGTGGTTGCTGCCGCCGCCACAGCGCACGGCGTATTTTTCGACGGCGCGCAGGCCGGGGGTGGTCTTGCGGGTGCAGACCACCCGGGCGGGCGTGTGGGCAATGGCGCGGGCGAGGCATTGGGTCGCCGTGGCGATCCCGCTGAGATGGCCGAGGAAATTCAGCGCCACACGCTCCGCGGTCAGGATGCCGGCGGCGGGGCCGCAAATGCGGGCAATCACCTGCCCGGGGGCGATGTCAGCCGCGTCCGGCACCTCGATATGCAGGCGGATGGCAGGATCGACCAGGGCGAAGGCGAGCGCCGCGAGGTCGAGGCCGGCGATGATTCCCGGCTGGCGGGCAACGAAGGCGGCTTCGGCATGCAGGCCGGCGGGGATGATCGCGTCCGTGGTGATGTCGCCGGCGCGGCCGAGATCCTCCAGCAGGGCGGCGCGAACCAGCGGTTCCAGAAGGATGCGGGGCAGGCTGGTCATGATGCGGAGGCCGGCGCCATGCGCGGGCGGGCGGCGTCCCGGGCCATCAGGCGCGCCTGGTCCAGGGTCAGCGTGGCGCTGGCGGCGCAAGCCGGGTCTGTGGCGGGGAAATCGGAGCGGCTATGGCCGCCGCGGCTTTCCTGCCGCCGGCGCATGGCCACCGTCATCATCAGGGCCAGGCCCGCGGCGTCGTTCTGGTCGCCCAGCGCGGCGAGCTGGGCGATGGCGGTGGCAAGGCCCGCCTCGTCGCGCAGCACGCCGGCGTGGCGGGAAAGGATGGCGCGCACGGGGGCGAGATCGTCGCTGTGCGTCGCCTCCACGGGGGCAAGGGGCGCGGCGCGGCCGGATGCGGTGCCGGCGATGCTGTGGGCGACATCGCAGCCGGTAATGGCGGCTTCCAGCAGGGAGTTGCTGGCCAGGCGGTTGGCCCCGTGCAGGCCGGTGCGGGCGGCCTCGCCGCAGGCCCACAGGCCGGGGATGGTGCTGCGTCCGTGGTGATCCACGGCGATCCCGCCCATGTGGTAATGGGCGGCGGGGCGGATCGGCAGGGGGTCGCGCGCCGGGTCGATGCCGGCGCCGGCGCAGATGGCGGCGATGGCGGGAAAGCGGGTGGAAAAGCGGGCGCCCATGGCGGCGCGGGGATCGAGGAACACGCGGTGGCCGGCCTGCATGCGGGCCCAGACGGCGCGGCTGACGACATCGCGCGGTTCCAGCTCGGCGCGGCCCTGGCCTGCCATGAAGCGGGCGCCGGTGTCGTCGATCAGGATGGCGCCCTCGCCCCGGACGGCCTCGCTGATCAGGGGCATGGGGTCGCGGCCGATATCCAGGGCGGTGGGGTGGAACTGCACGAATTCCAGGTCGGCCAGCGCGGCGCCGGCGCGGGCGGCGAGCATCAGGCCCTGGCCGGTGGCGCCCGAGGGGTTGGTGGTGTGTTCGTACAGCCCGCCGAGGCCGCCGGTGGCAATGGCCACGCGGCTGGCGCGCAGGATCCGGGCGCTGCCCTGGCCCTCGGCGCGGGCGAGAACGCCGGCGATGGCGCCGTCGCGCAGCACGAGGCGGGTGGCGGCCACACCTTCCCACACGGTGATGCTGGGCGTGCGCCGCACGGCGGCGATCACGGCGCGCAGGATTTCGCGGCCGCTTGAATCCCCCTGGGCATGGACGATGCGGTGCCGCCCGTGGCCGGCTTCCAGGCCCAGGGCGATGCCGCCGGCGATCCCGCCCTGGGGGGTGCGATCGAAGCGGGCACCCAGGCGGGCGAGCGCGTCCACCAGGGCGGGGGCGGCGGCGATGATACGCTGGGCGGTGGCGGGGTCGCACAGGCCATCGCCGGCGGCCAGCGTATCGGCCAGATGCTGGGCGGGGGAATCATCGGGGCCGATGGCGGCGGCGAGGCCGCCTTGCGCCCACGCGCTCGCGGCCCCCTCCCCCAAGGGGGCGCGGGCGAGGACCAGGACCGGCTGGGGGGCGAGGTGCAGGGCCGCCATCAGGCCGGCGAGGCCCCCACCGATGATGATGGGGCAGCCCTCCGCGGGGCGTGGCAGCGTGGTCATAGCGCGAGCATCCGTTCCACGGCGCGGCGGGCGGGGGCGGCGATGGCGGGATCGATGGTGACGTCGTGGGTGAGCGTCTCCAGGGACCGGCGCAGCCCGGGCAGGGTGATGCGCTTCATGTGCGGGCACATATTACAGGGGCGCACGAAGTCGATGTTGGGATGCAGGACGGCGATGTTGTCGGCCATGGAACATTCGGTGATGAGCACCACGCGGCCGGGCTGGTGATCGGTCACGTAGTCGGCCATCGCGGCGGTGGAGCCGGCGAAATCGGCCTCATCCACCACCTCGGGCGGACATTCGGGGTGGGCGAGCACGACAAGACCGGGGTTCTCCGCCCGAAGCTGGCGGATTTCGGCAGGCGTAAAACGCTCATGCACCTCGCAGGCGCCGGCCCAGGAGATGATCTTGACCCCGGTTTCTCGGGCGACGTTGGCGGCGAGGTAGCGGTCCGGCAGCATGATCACTTCCGGCACACCCAGGGATTCGATCACCCGGCGGGCGTTGCCGCTGGTGCAGCAGATGTCGCTTTCCGCCTTCACCGCGGCGGAGGTGTTGACGTAGGTGACGACCGGCAGGCCAGGATAGCGCTGGCGGAGCAGGCGGATATCGGCCGGCGTGATGGACGCGGCGAGCGAGCAGCCGGCCGCGGTATCGGGGATCAGCACGGTTTTGCCGGGGTTGAGCAGCTTGGCCGTTTCGGCCATGAAATGCACGCCGGCCATCACGATCACATCGGCATCCACGCGCTGCGCCTCGCGGGCGAGCAGCAGGGAGTCGCCGGTGATGTCGGCGACACAATGAAAAATCTCCGGCGTCATGTAGTTATGGGCCAGGATCACGGCGCGGCGTTCGCGTTTGAGGCGGATGATGGCGTCGATATCCGGGGCGAAGGCCGGCCACTCCATGGGCGGTATGACGCGCTGCACGCGCTGATAGAGCGATGACATGGTGACGTTCCCCGGCGCGGGCATTATTTATGCTCTTTTCGAGTATTAGAGGGGCCGACAGCTTGCTGGGCTGGGGCGTTTGTGGCGGTTCTTATGCTGTGGATGAGCATAAGGGTTGTCAAGGCCGGGTCGCGCGCACGTGTGTGCGTCAGTTGCGCAGCAGCGGGAGTTTGGTGCCGGAGATGGCACGTTCCGCTTCCACTTCGCCGCGGAAGCGGAACAGTTTGGCGGGGCGGCCGCCGGTATCACAGGCCATGGCGCCGGTTTCCTCGACCAGGTTTTGGGAGTCGATCAGGCGGCGGAAATTCTGCTTGTGCAGGCGGCGGCCGGCGATGGCTTCCACCGTGTGCTGGAGTTGGAGCAGGGTGAAGCTCTCCGGCATCAGTTCGAAAAACACGGGGCGGTATTTGATCTTGGTGCGCAGGCGGGCGATGCCGGTGGCCAGGATCCGCCGGTGATCCAGCGCCATGAAGGCGCCGGGCAGGGTTGGGTGTTCCCTGCCCTGGGGGCTGGTTTCGGTATGGCGGCGGTGGCGTTCGGGGACCAGCCCGGTTTCGTACAGCAGTTCGTAGCGTTGCAGCACGAGTTCCTCGTTCCAGGCGTGGCCGTGCAGGCCGAAGGTGATGGCGGCGCGCGCGCGGCGGGCGGGCGTGTTGGCCCAGGTTTCGAGCTGGGGGGCGATGAGGTCGGCGATGATGGCGGGGGGGGCGGTGCGGTGATCCTCCCACGGGAGGTAGGTGTACCAGCTTTGCCAGCCGGCATCCTGGCCGGTGACCGGGGCTTCGCGGGTGAGGCCGAGATAGCTGACGGAGATGACGCGGGCGGTGGCATCGGGGCCGCGGTCGGAATCGGCGAAGGTGTAGAGTTGTTCGACGTAGCCGAGGGGTTGGTGGGTTTGGCGCTGCACCCACGAGCGCAGGCCGGCTTGCAGCGTGCGATGGCCGGGTTCGAAGGAGCCGGAGGGCAGTGCGGTTGCGTTGGCGATGGTGAGGATGCGGGGGCTTCCGGCGGTGACGGCGACGATCACGGCGATGAGGTCCGTGACCCCCACGGGGCCCGAAGGCCTCAACTCGCCCGCCCATGGATCCGACACGTTGCACCGCCCTAAGTCATGGGGTCTGGGGAATTTCGGCCCCCGGCCGGGGGGCCAGGGGGGCAGCGCCCCCTTGGCCTTACGTGCCTTGCTTATCCCAAAACCCGCATTTGTGCGCCTCGCCGTAGGTCGTGATGATCGTCGGGGTGCCGAGTTGCAGTGACAGCACCTGTTGCTGCCCCGGCGTGAAGCGTGGCCAGCCTGGCGTGCCGGTGTGGGCGAACTGTGTCCAGGCGTGGATCATGGTGGTGGAAAGGCGCCGTTGCGCGGGCGTCAGCGCGTGCAGCGTGCCGGTGGCGCCGTGGTAATCGGTGAAGAGGTAGGAGAGTTCGAAGGTATGGGCGGCGCCGAGATCGAAGCCGACGGGCGGCAGGTAGCTCGGCGCGGTGCGGTCGGCGAATTCGTAGGCGTAGAGCGGCGTGAAGCGGGACAGGCTTTGCTGCAGGCGGTGGCCGGGGCAATCCATGATGGAGGCGGTTGCGGCCGCGTTCAGTACCGCGGCCGGGCTTTGGCCGGGGGAGAGCGGATAGGCGGCGCGCACGGCGGCGGCGTTCTTGGCGTAAAAGCTCTTGATCAGCGTATCGTAGTCCGCGGCGTTGGGCGGCGTGCCGAATGTGTGTTCGCTGTACACGAGGAAAAGGCTCGCCTCATCCGCATTGGTGCCGCTGATCACCGGCACGTGGTTGAACTGGCCGGTGGAAAAAGCAGCGTCCAGAGAGCGCGGCAGGATGGTGCCGTCCACGATCAGGCCGGTCTCGTGGCCGTCCTCGGCGGCGAGGATGCGGGCGAGCGGCAGGTGGCGCAGGCAGGCGGCGGATGGGTCGGGGCAGCCGGCGGCGGTGGCGAACGCGCGGCCCTTGGACTCGGCGTCGGCGAGGGAGGGCACGGCGGGCTCGTAGCCGCCGCTTTGCACGATGGCCCTGGCGAAGAGGGGCTTGGCCGCGGGCGAGGCCATGTTGGCATATACGCTGAGGCCGCCGGCGGATTCGCCGAAAATGGTGACGCGGGCAGGATCGCCGCCGAAGCCAGCGATGTTGTGCTGCACCCAGGCGAGGGCGAATTGCTGGTCCATCAGGCCGTAATCGGCAAGCGTGTGGTGCTCCGCGTCCAGCGCGGGGTGGGCGAGGAAGCCGAGCACGCCGAGGCGGTAATTGAGGGTGACGACAACCACGTGGCCCTGGGTGATCAGTCCGGTGGGATCGTAATCGTCGCCGCGCCCTTCCTCAAGATTGCCGCCATGGATCCAGACCATGACGGGAAGTTTGGTGGCGTGGGGTGCGGTTTGGGTGAAGACGTTGAGGGTGAGGCAATCCTCGGCGCCGCCGCCGGTGGCGAACCAGTCATGGCCCTCGTTCTGGGGGCAGAAATTGCCGAAACCTGTGGCGGGGCGGGGCTTGGTCCATGGCGCTGGGGCAACGGGCGGGCGCCAGCGCAGGTCGCCGATGGGTGGGGCGGCGTAGGGGATGCCGCGGAATGCGGTGATGCCGTGGGCGGTGGTGCCGGTGATCGGGCCGGAGGTGGTGGGGGTGAGTGTGCGCAAGTCGGGTGTGGGGAAGACGGGTGTGGTGGCGAGGGCGTGGGTGGCGCAGGGCAGGGTGATGGCGGCGGCGAGGAGGAGGCGCTGCATGGGTTTCCGGCGGTGTTTGATCACAGGTTTTCGATGGGCGGACGGTGGCGGGACTGGCCGCGTGGCGGCAGTGGAAAATCCGCGCGCGGGGTTGGGGCCGGCAAGAGGTGTTTCAGCGTGGGGCGGGCGGCAGCCGGTCCCTGATCTCGGTCAGCAACGTGATCATGCGTTCCTGCCTGTCCCGCTGGCGTTTGTACAGGCGTGGCGCCCAAATGAACCATGCGGCGAGAATGACGACAGGGGGAAGAAAAGTATAGATCAGGCGGACGATGTCGGGGTCCATAGCTGGATCGGTCCTTGTGCGCGCTGCGGGTGTCGTTACGGACGTAGGCTAAAGGAAGATAACCACGAAGACACGAAGACACGACGACACGAAGGATTCACGAAGACGCGCCTGGGCGGTGAGCATCATCATAATGCTGCATCGCAGCTCTTCATGCGAGCCCGGCCAGGGGCGGTACACGGGGATTGTTACCGATACCGCGTCTCAGCCGACGCCATTGACTGTTGCGCTCCATGGCGAGGAATGTACATGGCCAGAGGCATGAATGCTGATCTGATGAGACCATAGGGACGTCATGAAGGCAGCAGAGGCGCCCACTCTTCCCGAGCCCCCTCTTCCCGGGATCATGCCGGCCATGGAATTTCTCGCGGATCTCGGCGAAGTCGGACGGCTGATCAGCATGTTCGACTGGGGTGCCACGTCGGTTGGGCCGATCGTGTCGTGGCCCGGCTACCTGCGTACGACGATCTCCACAATCCTGCGGTCGCCGGTGCCCATCGTGACCTTGTGGAACGCAGACGGCATCATGATTTACAATCAGGCCTACTCGGTGTTCGCCGCGTCGCGCCACCCGCGGCTGATCGGCGCGCCTGTGCGGCAGGGCTGGCCGGAGGTCGCCGACTTCAACGACAACGTCATGAAGACCGTGCTCAATGGCGGAACGCTCTCCTATCGGGGGCGGGAATTCACCCTGTTCCGACGCGGCCGCGCGGAGCCGGTATGGCTCGATCTCGACTATTCGCTGGTGCTGGACGAGCAAAATCGCCCTGCCGGCGTCATCGCCATCGTCATCGAGGNNCAGTCACCCAGCTTCATGTCGCTGAAATACGGCCCGGATCATCGCACCGAGATCGCGAACCCGGCCTATTACCGCCTCGTGGGCACACGCGACATTCTGGGCCGGCCGGTAGCCGAGGCGTTTCCGGAAATCGCCGGCCAGGGTTTTACGGAATTGCTGGACAAGGCTTATGCCACCGGGCAGACGCAATACGCCTCCACAGCGTCGCTCATGGTCCGGCGCGGGGCGGCGCAGGCGCTGGAGGAGCGCTTCGTCGACTTCGTGTACCAGCCGATCCGCGATGAAACCGGCCAGATCATCGGCATCTTCGCACAAGGCAACGATGTGACCGACCGGGTGCTGGCGGAGCGGCTGGCGCACGAAAACGATGCCAATTTCCAGGCACTCACCCAGATCATGCCGAACCATTTGTGGACGGCACGCCCCGATGGATCGGTGGACTGGGTCAATGAACGGGCGAGCGCGTATTTTGGCATCGCCGATCTCACGAACGACGGAGATCGCTGGCTACAGACCGTTCATCCGGATGACCGCGCCAGTTCAGGCCTGATCTATCAGACGGCGATCCAGACCGGCACGCCGTATGAGACGGAGTTCCGCGCACGCCGCCACGACGGCGCCTATCGCTGGTTCCTGGCCCGCGCCATCCCGGTTCGCGATGCGGACGGCGCCATTATGCGGTGGGTCGGCACCAATACGGACATTCATGACCGCAAGCTGGCCGAAGACGCCAATACGCGGGATCGGGACAGGTTCTGGCAGCTCAGCCAGGACTTGCTGGTGGTCTGCGATTTCGAGGGCACGATCACGTCGGTGAACCCGGCGGTGACGCGCATCCTCGGCTGGGAGCAGGATCAGTTCGTCGGCCGCAACATCCTTGCCTTCATCCACCCTGAGGATCTGGACCGCTCGCGGGCGCAGCTCGGCCGCCTGCTGGAAGGGCAGCCTATGGCGGGCTTCGAGAACCGGTTCCGCACCATGTCCGGCGGCTACCGCGTGATCGCCTGGGCCGGCATGCCGGAAGCCGGGCGCATCCACTCCGTGGGCCGCGATATGACCGAGGAACGCGCAGCACGGCGCGAACGCGAACGCAGCTGGACGCTCTCGCCCGTCATCAAAGTGATCGCAACGGCGGAGGGAAAGACCCTCGCGGTCAATCCGGCCTGGACCAAGCTGCTCGGCTGGACCGAGGCGGATTCGGTCGGCCGGCATGTCAACGAGTTTTTGGCCCCCGAGGGGCTTGAGGAAGGCCTGCGCGGCTTGAAGCAGCTCGGCCATGGGCAGACCATGACCGACTACGAAACTGTTTCACGCACCAAATCCGGCGAGCGCCGGCGCATCTCCTGGACCACGATGCCGGAAGGCGGCATCCTGTACGCCTTCGGCCGGGATGTGACGGCCGAACGGCAGGCAGCGGACGCGCTGGCTGCGAGCCGTGCGGATCGCGATCGCATCTGGACCGCAACGAATGATCTGATGGGTATAGCCGGGCAGGATGGCTATCTGAAATCCGTCAATCCGGCCTGGAGCCGGCTTCTCGGCTATGACGAGGCAACCCTGCTGGCGCGTCCTTTCCTCGATTTCGTCGCGGAGGCCGATCACCCCCGGGTGCTGGCCGCGATGGCGCAATTGGCGCGGGGTGAGGGCCTGACGGAATTCGAGGACCGGCTGGTTCATGCCGACGGCCAGACCTCGCTGATCGCCTGGACCGCCGAGCCCCTGGGCGGTACGTTCTATGTCGTCGGCCGCAACGTCACCGAGCAGCGGCGGGTGGAGGAAGCCCTCCGGCAGAGCCAGAAAATGGAGGCGGTCGGCCAGCTCACCGGCGGCATCGCCCATGATTTCAACAACCTTCTGCAGGGCATTACCGGCAGCCTGGATTTGCTGGGACATCGCCTCGCCCAGGGCCGGCTGAGCGATCTCAACCGCTTCATCACCGGTGCCATGGCGTCCGCCAACCGGGCCGCGGCGCTGACCCACCGTCTGCTGGCCTTTTCGCGCCGGCAACCACTGGACCCCAAACCCGTCTCCGCCAACCCGCTGATTGCCTCGATGGAGGATCTGCTGCGTCGAACACTGGGCGAGCAGATCACACTCGACCTGATCCTCGCGCCCGATCTCTGGCCGACCTTGTGCGACCCCAATCAGCTGGAAAACGCCGTGCTCAATCTCGCGATCAACGGGCGGGATGCGATGCCGGCTGGCGGGACGCTGACGATCGAGACCGGCAATTGCGATCTCGACGATGGGTCGTCTTTCTGGTCCCCGGATATGCGCCCCGGCGCCTATGTGTGTGTCAGCGTGACCGATACGGGCATCGGCATGAGCCAGGAGACGATCGAGAAGGCGTTCGAGCCGTTTTTCACCACCAAACCGATCGGCCAGGGCACTGGCCTGGGTCTGTCCATGATCTACGGCTTCGTCCGCCAGTCGGAGGGCACCACCAAAATCTCCAGCGAGCCGGGGCGCGGCACATCGGTGAAACTCTTTCTGCCCCGCTATAGCGGCAAGCTTCCCATAGAGGCGCCGCGCGATACCGGCGCGGTTGCGGTGCTGGCCGGCGGTGGCGAAACGGTGCTCGTGATCGAGGATGAGCCGGTGGTGCGCGGCTTGATCGTCGAGGTTCTGGCCGATCTTGGCTTTGCTGCCCTGGAGGCGACAGACGGTCCCGCCGGGTTGGAGGTGCTGCAATCGCGCCAGAGGATCGATCTGCTGATCAGCGATGTCGGCTTGCCAGGACTGAACGGCCGCCAATTGGCCGACGCTGCCCGCAAGCTGCGCCCGGGGCTGAAAGTGATCTTCATGACCGGCTATGCCGAAGTCGCTGCCTCCGCCCAGGGCTTTCTGGCGCCGGGCATGACCCTCATCACCAAGCCCTTCGCCATGGCCGACCTCGCCGCCAAGATACGCGCCACCATCGAAGAGCGCTGACAGCCTGGCCGAAAGCACCCACACAACGACCCAACAAATCCTTGCCTAGCCAATGCCGTTCATGTTCTTTTTCCGTTCCTACTAGGGAACACAACGCGTGAACGCAGCCGCCGCCCAAGCGGAGATGACCGACGCCGAGTACGCACAAACCCGCCTGCGCATGCTGCGGGCGCTGACGGACACGGCTTTTCACCTGGCCAACGCCGTTGGCCAGCAGGCCCTGCGCGACTGGGGCG
>PKZM01000030.1 GCA_003133065.1 Acetobacteraceae bacterium | reverse complement strand
GGGGTGCCACGCCCGGAAATCTTGCCGTCATCGGATAATGCCTCCGCGAAGCCCATGGAGATGCCGGCACCTATGGAGGCGGCGAGCCCGACCAGGAACGCGTTCCAGGATTGATGCGTGGCAAAAGCCGCCGCGAAAACGGGCGCGAGCGTGGACACCGACCCGTCCATAAGCCCGACCAGGCCAGGCTGCACAATTTGCAGCACGAAGCGGCGCCGTGCGTCGTCATCCTCCGCCTCCCGGCGACCGCCGGAGAGGTGCTCTTCCTCGATATGGCCGGCGCGACGCTCGTGGCCCTCCTCCACGGCCGCGAGATCGCCCAGAAGCTTGCGGATGGCGGCATCCGTGCTGCGCGCCGCAGCGGCGCGGTAGAACCGGCCGCTCTGCACCTCCATCTCGCGCGCGATCTTGCGCACCAGCTCGATCTTCAGCCGCGGCAAGTGCCAAAAGCTGCGGCCTGGGGCGAAGCCGCGCACATCCTGGCGCCGGATCAACGGAATATGCTGGCCGAATTTTTCCGCGTACAGATCGATCAGGCTGCGCCGGTGGTCGTTTTCCTCCGCCGACATGTCGAGAAATATCTTGGCGCTGTCGGGGAACTCCTCACGCAGCCGCTCGGCGAAATCGGCGTAGATACGGCCGTCCTCCTCCTCCGCGCCGATCGCCAGAGCCAGGATCTCGCGCTCGGTCAGGGTAGAGAAATCGCGCATACCACGTGACTTAAGAGAAAATCGGGATCAGTCAAGCTGTCCATGCAATAATGCAAATGCCTCGCATTTGCCCAAACCCAGGCGATCAACATTCTGAGTACGCGTATATTCCGAAGGTGCCTGAGATAAGTGGCAACCGGCACGTTCCTCCCGCCTCGCCCCGCGTCGCCGGCGCGGTTAACCGGCCGGCACCGAAAGGAACCAACCCCCATGAGGATACGCCCGCTCGCCGCCCTGATCGGACTTGCGCTCTGTGCCGCCGGCACCGCCTCGGCCGATGATACCTACAACACGGTGCCAAAGAGCGATCCCGTGTATCTCCAATGCCAGGCCACCTCGGCGAAGAGATACGAAGGCGGCTCTGACGCCAGCCCGATCGCGGGACAATCCAAGGTGGAAGCGTTCTGCACCTGCATGTGGAACGAGACGCCGGACGATTTCAAAGGCGATCTGGCGAAATTCTCTGAGACGACGAAGGGTGCTGCCACCAACAAGACGTGCGAGAAGTATTCCAACTGGTCCGATTGACGCGCAGGCTAAGGCATCGTCGGCAAATAAGTGCGTCGGCACGCCGACAAAGATGCCGCGTCAAACAAAGGCTTAGGGCCCGTTCGACCCAGCAACGCGATTCAGTTATTGTCGAACGGGCCCTCAGCAAGAAAGGTCTTCTTTTCTGAAGAAAAGAAGCAAAAGACTTTTGCCGGCGCTGTCGCGGAGTCGCTGGAAGCGTCGGCAAACGGTCCCGACGTCTTTGGTCGGTGGCCGGCAGGCAATCGGCTTTCGCTTCCGCGGCAGCCATGCAGATCATGAACCGTGCACGCACCTCATCCAGGACTCCAGGCAGCGGAAGGTGGCACGGGCAGCACCGGCAATAACCGCGCCGCACTCCGGGCCACCGCCCAACTCGTCGAGCACGCCGCAGAATGCCCGCCAGCGCTCCCGTGCCGCGTCGGCACTCAAGCCCCCGTAAAAACTGCCGCCGCTCCCCGGCATCACACCCAGGCTGGCCTGCACATGGCGGGCGATAATCCGCCCGCCCAGGCCGGAGCCTTCCACCACATACAAGGCGCCGATGGCCGCGGGCGCACTGCCGAGCACAGGTACAGCCAGCCCCGCGTGCACCGGCTGCATGCCGAACCAGCTCAAATCCTCCGCCAACGCAAGCAGGCGTGAATCATCCAGCAGACAAAGCGCCCGGTGCCCGTGCAGCGCCGCCGCAATGGCCGGTTCAACGGCGGCATGGAACGCATGCACATGAAGCAGCACCGCCGCATACTCCGGCACGGTCAGGTCCGGCGCCATCAGACGCTTCAATGCCGGCACCGCCTCCATGCTCTCGTGGTCGGCCCGCGTGGCCTCCCGCAACAGGGCGAGCAGGTCAGTCATGAAGCTGATCCCAAGGGACGGTCGTGTACGCAGAGGCCGAAANNAAAAGAACCAAAAACTTTTGTCTTTTAGAGAGTCATGGCGGCGAGGTCGAGCCAGGGATGACGATTCTTCATGTCGCCGATCAGGGCGATCTTGTTGGCTTTGATGTCGGTCTGGGTGTGCAGCATGGATTGCTCGTGGGCGCGGTAGTCGGCCAGAATCTCCTGGACGTGCTCGCCCCACAGGCCGAGTTCCACCAGGCGGCACCAGAAATCATAGTCCTCCCAACCAAACTTCACATGATCATAGCCGCCGGCCGCGGCCCACGCATCACGTCGCACCAACGCCATCGCATCGATGAAATTGCCGCTCACCAGCCGCGCCGCCAGAAAAGCCTCATCGCCGATCAGCAAATTATCCTTGCCGAAGCGCTGGATGGTGGGATAGGCGAACGCGGCACCCGATCCGCGCAAACATGCGGCCAGCCTTGCCGCCGCCTCCGGCCGCAGCATGTTGTCGGCGTCCAGCGGCAACACGAACATCGTCTCCGCCAGATCAAAACCCGTGTTGCGCGCAAAGCCCAGGCCGGCATTGCTCGCATGTTTGGCGACCACCACGCGGTTGAAACGCGCTTGATGCGCGCGCACCCATTCCAAAACCACCGCCAGCGATGCATCCTTGGAAACATCGTCGACGACCACAAGATCGATCACCTGTGCGGTCTGCGCCGCCACGGAATCCAGCGCCTCGCGCACGTAATGCGCATAATTGTAAACCGGCACGATCACCGTCACATCCGCCTGCCCCAGCCGGTCGTGCGCGTAGACGATCTCCCGCTCGGGCAGTGTGGGCAGCTTGCGCGGCGTTTGCGCCGAGAGCAGATCCAGCAGCATCGCGCGCGCCGCCGGCCGGCCGCCGCGAGCCTGGTCCAGCATGGACCCGATCGCCGCCTGATGATGCAGCGGCCCGAACCGCCAGAGCACATCCAGATACGCCGCATGCGCCACACGCGCGCGCAGCGCCGCATCCCCCGCCAGCGCGGACAAAGCTGCGAACCAGGCCTCCTCCCCGTCCGCCAGATAACCGGTTCGCCCGTCGGCGATCGCGCGCTTATAGGGCTCGGTGGGTGAGGCGACCGTGGGCACGCCCGCCAGCGCCGCCTCCCAGTATTTCAGCTCGCTCTTGGCCTCGCAGAACGGATTGCCCACCTCCAGCGGCGCCAGATTGATATCGAACCGCGCGATCTCAGCCGGCAGATCCACCAGCGCCACCTTGTCCCGCCACTCGATCTGACCGCCCAGATCGGCAAGTTCGGCGAATTCGTCGGCGATCACGATGCCTTCGCCGCTGGAGGGATCCTTGAACAGCACCAGCCGGCATTCCGGTTTTGCCCGCAGCACGCGTGCTACTGCGCCCACGGCGACCGCGAAATCCTTCTGGTGGGTGCGGGTGCCGCTCGCATAGCCGATCCGCACCAGGCCATCATTGCTCGCCTGCGCCCGCGTGCGCACGGCGGCGCGCGCGCGCGCCCAAGCATCCTCATCCCAGCAATTCGGCACCACGAAAGCCGGCTTCTTGAACAGGCGGAGATGCGAAGCGAGTTCGGCCGTGGTGCAGGAGCACAGATCCGCCGCCCGCACGCTCTGGTTCACCCGCACGTAGAAGCGCTGCACGTCCAGTTCCGAAAGCCGCTGCGAGCGTATGCCATCGATGAGGATATTGCGCGCCAGTTCCGGGCGGAACATCAAATCGTCCACATCGAAGATCGTCACGATGCCCTGCGCGCGGCAGGTGGAGAAGATGCGGTTGAGATCCTCGCTCCATGTCGCGCGCCAGATCACCACCATATCCGCGCCGGCCAATCGCGCATCGGTGGCATACTCCACCGTCATCGCCTCCGCCTGCCAGCCCAGCACCACCGCATCGTGCACCGCCCGCAGCACGCGGTAATCATGGCCCGGCGTTTCCGGTTCGCCGGAGATGAACACGATGCGCTGGCCGTTCTGCGCGCGCGGCGGCGCCACCGGCTTGGGGATACCAACCGGCTTGGCCGCCTCGGCGGCCGCCTTCGGCGCCACGTGTGGGGAGACCGCATTGCCCGCCGGTGCCGGCACGGGGCGCATGCCCCGCCGCACGATACCAAGGGCGCGCCGTGCCGCCACCCGCGCCGGCCGCGGCACTTTCAACGCCAGCCGCTTGAGGATCATCATCACCCGCCACAGCGTGGACTGCATCAGGATCTCGCGCTCCATCTGCAGCATCGCGGTCTGTGTTTGCTGCCACGAAAGCTCCGCCATCACGTGCGACAAGTCGCTCATCGTGTGGGAAAGGTCGTTGCGCAGGTTCTCAACATCGTATTGCAGGCTTGCTGTCCGCACGAACAGCAGTTCCTTTTCCTTTTCAAAAGCCTCCTGCTGCTTTTCCACACGTCCGCGTTCATGCGCGATGCGCGCGACCGCGTCCGTATGGGCGGCGGTTGCTTCCTCGCCGAGCTTGGCGAGTTCCCCGCGCAGGAGCGCGATGTGCGAATCCAGCTTGCTGCGCAGGAAATCCTGCTCCCAGCGCTCGCCCAGCAGGGAGAAGCGTTCCCGCACCCGTTCCGCGTCGCTTTCCCGGCACAGCGCCAGCACGGGTGCTGGTGCCGCCGGCCCGCGTGCCAGCACGCCCAGGCCATGGCTGTGCAGAAACTCGAAGCTCGGATAACGATCTTTCAGTTCGTTCCACAGCCGCCAGACGCCAAAGTCGCGCTCGCGTACATTGGTGTCGTGGAACAGCACCACGGCGCGCGGGGATAGCTTGGGTTCCCAGGTGGTATAATCGTGCAGCACGTCATCATAGTGGTGCCGTCCGTCGATATGCAGAAGATCGATGCTGCCATCGGGCATATACGCCAGCGCCTCGTCGAAGGTGCAGCGCATCAGGCGCGAAAATCCCGCGTAGTGCCGCTCGTGGAACGCGGCCAGATCGTTGTAGACGTCTTCGCCGTAGAACCGCGCATGCTCGTCGCCGCGCCAGGTATCCACCGCGAAGCAGCGCGTATTCGTCCGCTCCCGCATCGCCGCATCGCAGAACGCCGCGTAGGACGCGCCGGCATCGGTGCCCAGTTCCACCAGGCAGGCGGGCCGTGCCGCGCCGATGATCCAGTGGGCGAAGGGCACATGCCCATACCATGCGCTGGGCACCCCCAGCCGCGCCGGCCGCCAGAACAGCGGATCCAGTTTGGGATCCGCAAGCGGGCCCAGTGTCTCAGGTATCACGTGGTCCATATGTGCGACCCCCAAACAGTCAAAAGTTCTTTGCTTCTTTCTTTCAAGAAAGAAGACTCTTCCTTCAGTCCCATAGCCACGCCGCGCCGCGCACCCCGGAGCTATCGCCATGCCGGTTACGCAGGATCGGCGTTGGCTGCCCATCGGTGATGGCATAGCGCGCCAGAAGCTTTGGCACCTCCGTATAGAGGTGCACCATGCTGGAAAGCCCGCCTCCCATCACGATTGCATCGGGATCCACAATATTCACCACGACGGCCAGCCCCCGCGCCACGCGATCCGCATGCCGCGCCAGCGCCGCCTGCGCGGTTGTATCACCCTGACCCGCCCGCGCCTCGATCGTGCTGGCATCGCTATGCCCTGGCCCATCGCAATCGGCAGCCAGGGAAGGCCCGGCCACATAGCGCTCGATGCAGCCGCCCTGGCCGCAGAAGCATGCGGGATAGGGCAAATCCTCCGCGCGTGGCCAGGGCAGCGGGGTATGGCCCCACTCGCCGCCCACGCGGTGCAGCCCGGCGAGCACGCGCCCCCCCACCACAATGCCGCCGCCGCATCCTGTGCCCAGGATCACCCCGAACACCACGGTTTTCCCCGCGGCGGCACCATCGGCGGCTTCGGAGAGGGCGAAGCAATTCGCATCGTTCTCTACCCGGATCTCCCGCCCCAGTGCGGCGCCGAGGTCGCGATCGAAGGCGTGGCCGTTCATCCAAGTGGAGTTCGCATTGAGCACCAGCCCGGTGGCCGGGCTGATCGCACCGGGTATCCCCACCCCCACGCTGCACCGCATGCCGAGTTCGGCTTCGGCCGCGGTCACGAGCCCCACCACGGCGAGCAGCGCGGCCTCGTAGCTGCGCGGATTGGCCACGCGCCGACGCAGGATCGGGGTGCCATCGCGCGCCAGCACGATGATCTCGATCTTGGTGCCGCCGAAATCGATGCCGATGCGCGCGTCGGTTGTCATGCTTGGGTTATGGGGTGCCAAAGGCAGAGGAAGAAAGATGTTCTTTTTTGAAAAAAAGAACCAAAAAACTTTTGTTCGTTGAGGTACGCGCCGTGCCTACCGTGTCGGATCGTGGGCAAGGCGAACGGTCAAAAGTTTTGGTTCTTTTTTTCACAAAAGAACATCCTTCCTTTCGCCTCCCGCCCAAGCCAGGATACCCCATGGGAGAAACACTGCTCGACGTCAAAGGCCTCAACTGCCCCCTGCCCGTGCTGAAGGCCAACCGGGCTTTGCGCTTGATGACCCCGGGCGAAAAACTCCGCGTTCTGGCCACCGACCGCGCATCGGTCGCCGATTTCCGCGCCTTCTGCCGCGAGACCGGCCACGATCTGCTCGCCTTCTCCGAGGAGTCGGGCATTTTCAGCTTCACCATCCGCCGCCGTCCGGACCGTGCCGAGGATCTTCCCCCCGTATCATGAACCGCGTCGCTCTCATCACCCATCACGCCTGCCTCGCCCATGATGCCGGTGCCGGCCACCCGGAATCACCGGACCGGCTGCGCGCTGTGATCGCCGCCCTCGAACACCCCGATTTCACGACCCTGCTGCGGGAACAGGCGCCCCTGGCCACCCGGGCCCAGCTCACCCTCGCCCACCCTGCGGCGTATGTGGACAAGATCCTCGCCCTCGCCCCAGGGCCGGACGACCTGCTGATGCTGGACCCGGACACTTTCGTCGGCCCCGGCAGCGTTGCCGCCGCCCGCCATGCTGCCGGGGCCGCCATCGCGGCGGTGGATTCGGTGATGGAAGGCTGGGCGGATACCGCTTTCGCGGCCGTGCGCCCCCCCGGCCACCATGCCGAGGCGCGGCTTGCCATGGGGTTCTGCCTGTTTAACAGCGTGGCCATCGCCGCGCATCACGCCCGCGCCCGCTGGGGCCTGCGCCGCATCGCGGTGGTGGATTTCGATGTGCATCACGGCAACGGCACGCAACATATGTTCGCGGGCGACCCGGACCTGTTCTACGCCTCCAGCCACCAGATGCCGTGCTATCCCGGCAGCGGCAGCGTGGACGAGACCGGTGTCGCGCATAACATCGTCAACCTGCCGCTCAAGCCGGGCGAGGGCAGCGCCGCCTTCCGCGCCGCTTGGTCCAACACCGGCCTGCCGGCCTTGCGCGCCTTCGCCCCTGAGCTGCTGATCATCTCGGCGGGGTTCGATGCCCATCGCGCCGACCCGCTGGCCCAGATCAACCTGGAGACGGCCGATTTCGGCTGGATCACCGACCAGTTGCTCGCCTGCAACACCCGCCTGATTTCTGTGCTGGAGGGCGGCTACGACCTCGCCGCGCTGGCCGCCAGCTCCGCCCTGCATGTGAAGCGCCTTCTCAGCGGCGCCGCGCGCTGACCATCGGGGACAGCACATCCAGCCCGAGGCGACCCAACACCGCCGCCCGCCTGAACCGCCCCCTGGCCACCCCGGCGCTTTCACGCTACTGAACGCGGATCATGTCGGACATCTCCGGCCTCTCCTTCGAGGATGCCCTGGCCGAACTCGAGCGCATTGTCCGCGGCCTCGAAGGCGGCCAGCAAAAGCTCGAGGACGCCATCACCTGCTACGAGCGCGGCACCGCGCTTCGCCGCCATTGCGAGGCCAAGCTCGCCGAGGCCGAAGCACGCGTGCAGGCCATCGTGGAACGTGCCGACGGATCCCTCGCCCTCAAACCCGTGCCACCCAAGGATGGGGACTGATCCCGCCATGACCACCGACAGCATGGAGGTCGGCCTGCACGGCACGCCCGAGGCCGCCCTGATGGCGGCACTCACCGAGCGCGCCACCCAGATTGAAACCTGCCTAAACAGCCTTCTCCCCCTCGAAGCCGGCCTGGAAGCCCGCCTGATCGAGGCCATGCGCTATGCCGCGCTCGGCGGCGGCAAGCGACTGCGCGGCTTTCTGGTGATGGAAGTCGCCTCCCTCTTCAAGGTCGCTCCCGCCTGCGCCGCCCGGGTCGCCGCATCGGTGGAGATGCTGCACGCCTACTCCCTGGTGCACGACGATCTGCCCGCCATGGACGATGACGATCTGCGCCGCGGCAAGCCCAGCACGCACCGCGCCTTCGATGAAGCCACCGCCATCCTCGCCGGCGACGCCCTGCAGGCCCGCGCCTTCGAGGTGCTGGCCGAGGAGGATACCCATTCCGACCCCGCCGCCCGCTGCGAACTCGTCGCCGCGCTGGGCCTGGCCGCCGGCGCGCGCGGTATGGCCGGCGGCCAGATGATCGACATGGAGGCGGAGGGTAAAACCCTCTCGATCGGCGAGGTCGCCCGCCTCCAGGCGCTGAAAACCGGCCGTCTGATCCAATATGCGGCCGAGGCCGGCGCCATCCTGGGCCGCGCCCCGTGGCAGGTCCGCACGCAGATCGCGGCCTATGGCCGCGACCTCGGCGCCGCCTTCCAGATCGCCGACGACGTGCTCGATACCGTCGGCACCGCCGAACAGATCGGCAAGACCGCCGGCAAGGA
>PKZM01000118.1 GCA_003133065.1 Acetobacteraceae bacterium | reverse complement strand
CATCCGTATACGCGGGCGCTGCTGGCGTGTGATCTCGCATCCCGCGGGCCGGGGCCGGGGCGGGTTTTTGCGCATATTGCCGGGCATGTGCCGGATCCCCGCGTTGCGGTGGAGGGGTGCGTGTTCGGGCCGCGCTGTGCCGCGCGGGTGGATGTGTGCGGGGTGGTGGGGGCGCCGGTGGTGGGGCATGCGGGCGGATTCGCGCGCTGCCATGTGGCGGCGTGACGCCGGTTCTGGAGATGGAGGATGTGCGCGTGCGGTATCCGGCGCGGGGGTTGGGGCGGTGGCGGCGGGGTGGGGGGGCAGAAANNTCGAAATCCGGTCGGGTGAGACGCTGGGATTGGTGGGGGAGAGCGGCAGCGGCAAGACAAGCCTGGCGCGGGCGGTGGTGGGGTTGGTGGGGATTTCCGGCGGGGTTGTGCGGATAGATGGGCGCAGTGCCGCCGGGCCGAGGGATAGGGGCTGGCAGTTCATGCGGCGGGATGTGGGGATGATGTTTCAGGATCCGGTGGCATCGCTGGATCCGCGGATGAGCATTCTGGCGAGTGTGGCTGAGCCGCTGGCGGTGCATGGCGGGCCGGGGGCGCTGTGGCGGCGGGACCGGTGGGACGTGGCGGGGCGGATGCTGGAGCGGGTGGGGCTGGAGCGGCGGCTGTTCGATCGCTATCCGCATCAGATTTCAGGGGGGCAGGCGCGGCGCGTTGCGGTGGCGCNNGCGCGGGCGCTGGTGTTGCGGCCGAAGCTGGTGATCGCGGATGAGCCGACAGCGGGGCTGGATGTTTCCGTTCAGGGTGAGGTGCTGAATTTGCTGCTGGAGATGCAGGCGGCGTTTTCACTGAGTTATCTGATTATTACGCATAATCTGGCGGTGGCGCGGCATATGAGCGACCGGATTGCNNAAAAAAGAACCAAAAACCTTTTACTTATGGCGTACGCTGCCGGCGAGGCGGGTACCAATAGACAAAAGTTTTTTGCTTCTTTTTTTCAAAAAAGAAGACTCTTTCTATGATTAAGCGTGTGCATGGTGGGCTGAAGCCCACCCTACGGGTTTCTCGCAGGGGGCTGCTGGGGATTTTGGCAGGCGGAGTACTGCCGGGGGCGCGGGCGGCGCGGGTGTTGCGGGTGCAGAACGACCTGGATATTCAGAACCTCGATCCGGCAAACCGGCATGGGTGGTATGATGAGCTCGTGATTTACGCGATCCAGTCGGGGCTGTGCCAGTATAAATCGGGGGATGTTTGGGGGTGGGAGCTGGATGCGGCGCAGAGCCTGGTTCAGGTGGATGCGCTGAGCACCGCGTTCGTGCTGAAGCCGGGGCGGATATGGACCGACGGTTTCGGGGAAATGACAGCGGAGGACGTGAAGTTTTCGTTTGAGCGGTTTATCGATCCCAAGCTGGATGCGGTATATATGACCGATTGGGAGGCGCTGGACCATGTGGAGGTGACGGGCCGGTATAGTGGCGTGATCCGGCTGAAACGGCCGTTCGCGCCGTTGTGTACGGTTTCGCTTCCTGGTGCGTCGGGCTCTATCCTTTGCAAGCGGGCGGTGGAAGCGGCGGGGGGTACGTTCGGCACTGGGCCGATGGCGAGCTCGGGGCCATATAGGGTGGAAAGCTGGATACCGCGCGAACGCCTGGTGCTGGCGCGCAATGAGCTGTGGAACGGTGAGGCGCCGTGGTTCGACCGGATCGAGCTGATCCCCATGGATTACCGGCAGGCGGAAACCGCTTACGAATCCGGCGACCTGGACATGACGCGTATCAGCGTGAGCGCGATTAGCCTGGTGCGTGGGGAGCATGATCCCTCCACGGAATTATTTGTACGGCCGGCGATGGAGTATAATTGGCTTGGGATGAACATGGGAAATCCGAAGCTGGCCGATCTGCGGGTGCGCAGGGCGATACAGCGGGCGATCAATGTGGGCGATGTGGTGGAGGCGGCGTTTGGGGATGCGGTGAAGCCCGCTTTCGGCATGGTGCCACCGCCGTTGCCGGGGTGCCGCACGCGGGTTTTGTACGGGTATGATCCGGGGCTGGCGAAGGCGCTGCTGGCGGAGGCGGGCGCGCACGGGCTGAGCCTGCGCCTGGATTTTGCTTATGAGGTGGATCGGATGACGATGGCGCAGGTGATCCAGGCGCAGTTGCACGATGTGGGGATCACGGTGCGGCTGCATCCGATGGATGAGGCGAGTTTTGCCGCGGAGGGCCAGGAGAGCGAGGGGGATGCCTGGCGCGATGTCGAGCTTTTCATTGAGAAATTCACCGCCGCCCCCGATCCGAGTTTTGTGCCGGTGTGGTTCACCTGCCGGCAGGTAGGGGTTTGGAACATGGAGCGTTACTGTGACCCTGCGTTCGATCGCCTGGTGGCGGACGCGGTTGCCGAGCAGGATAGTGCTGCACGGGCTGCGATGTATGTGACGTTGCAGGACATGCTGGAGGAGAGTGGGGCGTTTGTGTGCCTGTATCATGGCTTGAACGCCTGGGCTTGCCGGCGCCCCGTGAAGGGTGCGTGGTCCCCTGACGGCCTGTGGCCGATGCTGCGCGACATTGCCGGATCGAACANNAGCACGGAGAAGAAGCTGGATGCGGCGCAGGTGGCGGCGTTTCAGCGCGATGGATATGTGATCGTGCCGGGGTTTTTCGCGCCGGAGGAGATCCGGCCGCTGGCCGAAGCTTGTGCGGCCGATCCGAGCGTGGACGGGCGGATCAGGGCCGTGGCCGATAGCGACGGGTTCGCGCAGGAGGTGGTCGGCTGGACCGAAACCAGCGACACGTATCTTGGCAAGGTTGCTTTTACTGCCTGCATGATCACCAATGCGGAGGCGCTGCTGGGCGCGCCATGCTATCACTGGCATTCGAAGCTTTCCATGAAGCGGCCACATGCGCCGGGGAAGTGGGATTGGCACCAGGATTATCCGTTCTGGTACGATGAGGGCTGCCTGTGGCCGGACATGCTGACCTGCACGGTTGCGGTTGACCGCACCGATGAAGAAAATGGCTGCATGAAGCTGGTTCGCGGATCTCATAGGTTAGGTCGGGTCAACCATACGACCGTGGGCCATGCGGTGGGCATGGATCCGGAGCGGCTGGCGCTGGTGCTGGCGCAATGCGAGGTGGTGCCGATGATCCTGGCGCCGGGCGATGCGTGTTTCTTCCACGCCAATGTGCTGCATGCCTCCGGCCCCAATGTTTCCGATCGACCGCGCACGCTGCTGCATTGTTCCTATAACACGATCGCCAACTCGCCCTTCGTGACCGAAGGGCAGGAGCATCATCGCTACAAGCCTTTCCAGGTGCTGCCGGATTCGGTGTTGCGGGATCGGGATTATGCGGCAGTGTTCGCGGGGCACCGGTTCAACCAGGATACGCAGAGGATGGGGTCCGGGCGCGTGAACAGCTACGGGTATAAATCCGTGGTGGGGCATTTGGCTGTTGCTGGTTGAGGTAAGTTGAAGGGGGCGGGATGCGGAAGGTTGGCGGGCGGTTTGGTTTGCGCAGCAGTGCGGCGTGGTTGGCGGGGTTCGCGTTACTGAGTGCTGGTGCGGCGCAGGCGCAGAGTGCTGCGCCGGTGGCCGCACCCACGGCGGCGGCCGATAAAACGGCCGCGGCCGTTTCGGTTCAGGTGGAACAGATCAACGTGACGGCCTCTCGCACCGGATCGCAAAATATACAGGATGTGCCGATGTCGGTGACGGCGCTGCAGCCGGCGACGCTGAATACGCTCGGGCTCAACAATATGGAGCAGATCGCGCGGCTTGTACCCTCGCTGAGCATGATCGATGAGGGACCGGGGATCAGCTCCGTGACTATACGCGGGCTGGCGGTGCGCGGGATCGATACGTCGGAGACCGAAGACCGGCCGCTGGTGGAGACGTATCTGGACGACACGCCACTTTCGGTAAAATCGGCCAACCCGGATCTGAAGGTAATCGACCTGGAGGATGTGGAGGTACTGCGCGGGCCCCAAGGCACGCTGTACGGCGCCGAATCGATGGCCGGCACGATAAGGCTGGTGACGCAGAAGCCGAACACGAACGAATTCTTCGGCTATATCGAAGGTAGCGCATCCGATACCGGCGGCTATGGCGGGTTCAACGACACCGGGCGGGTGATGATCAACATCCCGCTGATCACCGATCAACTGGCAATTCGCGTTTCTGCCTATCACGACGATTATTCAGGATATATCAAGGATATCGCCACCGGCATATTGGCGGTAAATACCAGCAAGACGACCAACCCGGAAACGACGGACCAGGAACGCATTGCCATACGCTGGAAGCCGGCCGAGGATCTGACGGTAGATTTCAGCGTTCTGGGCGATGTGCTGCATGGCGGGCTGAATTTTGCGCTCTCCGGCCTGCCGGCCTATGAGACGAATGTGCCGACGACGACGGCGTCGGACCAGAACCTGACTCTGTATGCGATGAATACGCGGTATGATTTTGATCATGTCTCAATCAATTCGGCCACGAGCTTCACCAATTTCCGAACGAAATATGTGGAGGATGAGAGCGAGACCGACCACTACTACAATTTCTACTACAATGGTCCGTTGGAGCCCGCCACGTTCGTGGCGCGCAACTCGATCACCGATCTGGTGGAGGAACTGCGCGCCACGTCCCGCGACACCGGGCCGCTGAAACTGACCGGCGGCGTGTATCTGGAACGCGGCACGCGCGACACCACCGAGGAAAACCCAACCGAGGGGCTGGATGCGTTCTATGGGCAGAGTATCGGGATCCCGAATTATAATTCGCAGATCAACGACCTCGCCTTCGAGCCGAACGATTCGTACGACGGGCGAATCAGATCGATCAACAACCAGGTGGCGGTGTTCGGCGAGGGCACCTATACGCTGTGGGACAGGCTGGATCTGACAGCCGGCCTTCGGTTTTTCGACTGGACGGAGAAATACAAGATCTATGCGGTTGGCCTGGAAGGCAACATCACGTCAGCCAGCGCCACCGATCCGATCGGCGTTCCCACCGCACAAAATGCCAAGGCGGCGGCAACCGGCACCACGCCGCGTTTTGCGGCGATGTACCACTTCACGCAGGATCTGAATGTGTGGGCGGAAGTGGCCAAGGGTTTCCGCTATGGCGGCGCGAACCAGCCGATCCCGATTTCCTATTGCGGTGCCGATCTTGCTCAATTGGGTTTGAGCAAAGGGCCGCCCGCGTTCGGGCCGGATAAATTGTGGAGCTACTCGCTGGGCGAGAAATCCCAGTTCTTCAATCATCGCCTGACATTCGATGTGACGGCGTTCTGGATCAACTGGACCAACACGCAGACAACAAATTATCTGGAATGCAGCTACTATTACACGAGTAATGTGGGCAACGTGGTCAGCCGCGGGGTGGAGCTGGAGAGCACCATGGTGCTGGCGCCAGGGCTAAAGCTGCTGCTGAATGGCGCGTATAACGATGCGTATGCCTCCACCGCCATCACCAACCTGGATGCGCCGGCAGGCACGCGCGCGCCGTTTGCGCCCGCGTATATGGCCAGCGTGACCGGCACGTATGACCGCAAGCTGTATGATCACGACTTACAGTTCAGCTTCAACTATTCCTACAAGGGGTGTTTTACGAATGAATTCGACCAGGCGCAGGGGGCGTTTCGCGTGGTGCCAGCTTCCAACGCGTTGAATGCGGCGGTGACATATTACCTCAAGCGGTTCGAGGTGAGCGTGTTCGCCGATAATCTGACGAACGAAGCGACGATTTATGATATCGCCGCGCAGCCGTACGGCGTGTTTCAGCCGGGGGATAACGAGGCGTTGGCGCGGCCGAGGACGGTGGGGGTGAGGCTAAGGGCGAGTTTTTGAGCGTTGCGGTATTGAGGACGGAGACGTCCGGCCAAGCGGATGGGTAGCATGGTGGGGTGCGAAGAGCACCCCACCCTACGGAGTTATGCTTGCGCCATGCAGATCCGACAGCTCGAATGTTTTCGCACCCTGATGCTCCATGGGACCATGACTCGGGCGGCGGAGTTGCTGGGAATTTCGCAGCCCGCGGTGAGCAATATCATCGCGAGCCTGGAGCATGATATCGGTTTTTCGCTGTTCATGCGGCGGGCCGGGCGGCTGCATCCCACCGCGGAGGCTCGCCTACTGTATGTGGAGGCCACCCGCGCACTGGATGCGATCGAGAATACCGCGCGGATCGCGCGTGAAATCAGCAAAGGCAAGCACGGGCACCTGAGCATTGCGGCCTATCCGGCGATTTCCACGGCACTGCTGCCCCGGCTGGTGTCGTTGTTTATCGAATCTCGCCCGGAAGTGACGGTAAAAATCATTTCGCGCGATTCGCGCACGGTGCGC
Source organism: Acetobacteraceae bacterium (assembly GCA_003133065.1). GTDB lineage: Bacteria > Pseudomonadota > Alphaproteobacteria > Acetobacterales > Acetobacteraceae > BOG-908. Next base: position 44,700 of record PKZM01000118.1, on the reverse strand, counting down.
GACCTGGTGCTGACCCAGCAATTCGATCTGGCGATCTGCGAATTACCGCTGGATTATCCGGCTGCCTCGATGGACGTCTTTAGCTATGCCTGCGAGTGCATGTTACCGGCGGATCACCCCTTGACCAGCCGCACGGTGATTAGGCCCGCGGATCTGGACGATGTGCCCTTCGTGACGCTGTTCCGCGGCGATCCGCTGTATCAGCAAATGCAGGCCGCGTTCTCCCGCGCTGGGGCGCGATGGCGCGTGGTGGCGGAGACGGAGTATTTTTCAACCGCATGCGAGTTGGTTTCAGCCGGGGTGGGCGTGGGGATCGTGGATCCGGTGGTGAGCGTGCCGTTCACGGCGCATGTGGTGCGGCGGCCGTTTCTGCCGCAGATCGCCTATGAGATCGCGATCTTGTATCCGACAGGGAGCGAGCGGTCGCAGATTGCGGAGGCGTTCGCAGGGTTGTTGCGGAGCCACTTGAGGGCCGGGTAAGAGCCGGATCGGGAATAATTCCAGGCTTGCTGTTGAAATCGACTTTGCCTAGGCTGGCCGGGCGCTGGTGGGGTTGCGGATGCGGCTTGGGTGGTGTTTTGGCGCCATGCTGGCAGTGATGTTGGCTGGCGGGGTGGCGCAGGCACAAAGCGGGTCCACGTGCCAGATGTTTCGGCAATCGCGGCTGCCGGTTCACATCGATCATGGCCAGTGGCTTGTCGACGCGGTGATCGACGGCAAGCCGGCGCAATTGATGTTCGATACAGGAGCGTCCACCAGCTTGTTGTCCACGCGGGCGGCGGCACGGCTGGGTATTCTCATGGTACCCTCCGTTCACCCTCTGGCGGTAGGGGGTTTCGGTGGGGTGAGGGCGGCCGGGCTTGTCATGGCGCAGAGCGTTGAGATTGGCGGGCTGAAGGCGAGGCGCTTCGCTTTTTTTACCGCGGACCTTGGCGGCCCGACCGGCGCATTCGCCGCGCTGGATGGTTTGATGAGCTCGGATATGATTTCGAAATTCGATATCGATCTGGACATGCCCGAGCAGCAATTGCTGTTGTATGGCACGGTCGGCGACTGCCGAAGGCCGCAAACGGTGCTTGGCGGCGATTTGTATCAGCTGCCGCTCGACCCATTCGACCGCGACAAGACGCTGGTGATCAATGTTGGCGCAGGGGGCAAGGGTTTTAAGGCCGAAATCGATACGGGGTCGAACAGAACAGTGATCTATCGGCGCATGGCGCTGGATCTCGGCATCAGTCCTGCCGATGTGAGGGCACATCCGACCGGCAGGATGGAGGGGGTAGGTGCCCGTCCGATCAGTATACACAGTTATGCCTTGCCGGACTTGGAGGTTGGCGATCTGACCTTCAGACATCTGCCGGTTGAAATCGCCGATGAACTGGCACCGCGGCAATTCGATATGGTTCTCGGCACCGATTTCATGAAGCGGGTGCATGTGTGGATTTCGTATTCCTCGCACACGCTGATCATGCAGTATCCGCCGCTGCCGTCTCCCAAGGCGCCGGAGTGAGTACACGCTGCCGGGGAGTCAGCGACGGAAGAGAAAAAGTTTTTTGGTTCTTTTTTTCAAAAAAGAACTTCTTCCTTAATTTTCATCCCAATTCGGATACTTCCGATCCAGAAGGCGCAGTAGGGATGGCCACATCCGATGCCCTGCGGAGCCCGCGCGCCGATGGCTGGTGAATTGGGTGTCGGTCAGGCTGAGAACCTCCGGCGGCACCACCGTGTAAGGCGCGCCGGTGGCCAACACATCCATCTGCACGCGGGCCGACTGTTCCAGGTAATACATGAAGTAGAAGGCGGCCGGGATGGTGGCGCCGACGGTTAGCAGGCCGTGGTTGCGCAGGATCAGGCCGAAGTTTTCGCCCAGGTCGCGGTTCAGGCGGGGGCCTTCATCCAGGTTGAAGGCAATGCCTTCGTAGTCATGCAGGCCGAGCCGGCCATGGAACTCGATCGCGAACTGGTTGATCGGCAGCAGGCCGGCTTCCAGGCAGGAAAGCGCCACGCCGGCGCGCGTGTGGGTGTGGATGACGCATTGCAGATCAGGGCGGTCGCGCAGGATGCCGTTGTGGATCACGAAGCCGGCGGCGTTGGCGGCGTGGCGGTTATTATCCAGCACGCGGCCTTCGAAATCGACTTTGACGAGCGAAGCTGGGGTGATTTCCTCGAATAGCAGGCCGAACGGGTTGATCAGGAAGGCCTCCTCGCCGGGCACGCGGGCGGAGGCGTGGGTGTAGATCAGATCGTCCATGCCGAAATGGGCGAGCAGGCGGTAGACGGCGCAGAGGTGATGCCGCGCGTCGGATTCCGTGTTGACCTGGATGAAATCGGCGGGGGCATCCTGCACGATGGTAGCGGTTTCGGTCATGGCAGGGTCTCCGGGCAAGGGGTGGGGTGATGACGTTCAGCGTGGTGGCACAATGCGGGGAAACGGGGCGGCTGGGGGTGGCCACGGCCAGCGCCAGCCTGGCGGTGGGGGCGCGCTGCCCGCATGCGCGCGATGGGGTGGGGGCAGTTACCACGCAGAACCGCACCGATCCAGGGCTGGGGCCGCGTGTTCTGGATTGCCTGGCGCGGGGGATGGCGGCGGAGGCGGCGCTGGCCACGGTAATGGCGCAGGCGGAAGCGGCGGAGTGGCGGCAGGTGGCGGTGATCGATCGTGCTGGCGCGGTCGCTACATATCATGGCGAGCGGTGCTCGGGCGTGTTCGGCGAGGCGCGGGGCGCGGGTGTGGTGGCGCTGGGCAATCTGCTGGCGAGCGCGGCGGTGCCGCAGGCGATGGTGGCGGGGTTTATGGGAGCGGCCGATCTGGTACTGGAGGAGCGGCTGATGGCGGCGCTGGAAGCGGGGCTGGCGGCGGGTGGAGAGGTGCGGCCGTTGCGGTCGGCGGCGCTTGTTGTGGTTGGCGAGCCTTATCCGGGCAGCAATCTGCGGGTGGATTGGGCGGATGCACCGCTGGCTGGGTTGGCCGCACTGTGGCGGGCGTGGGCGCCGCAGATGGCGCAATGCCGGCTCTGGGCGGTGGACCCCGCCGCGTTGCCGCCGGCTTGAGCGCCTCATCGGGGCGGCGCCTTGGTAAGGGCGACATCATAGGAGGCGCGCAGATGGTCGCGCATGGCGGCTTCGGCGGCATCGGGGTCGCCGCGGGCGATGCACGCGGCGATGTGCTGATGCGCATCCTGCGCCGTTTCGGTTTGCAGGGGGGAGTAGGCGCGCAGGATCAGTGGGCTGGCAAACAGGGCGCGGTAGTCGACAACGAGGCGGGCGACGCGGGGGGCGTGGGCGGCAGTAGCGATAGCCAGATGAAAAGCCTCGTTGATGCGGGCGCGGGCTTGCACGTCAGCGGGCTTGGTGGCGCGGCTGGCGGCGGCCAGGCTGGTGATCTCGCGCTTTTCGGCCGGCGTCGCGTGCATGGCGGCGAAGCGGGCGGAGATGCCCTCGATGGCTTCGCGCAAATGGTAGATTTCAGCGATTTCGGTGCGGGGATCGACGATGGTGACGCCGCCGCGGCCTGTGGAGGCAAGCAGGCCATCGGCGATGAGGCGGGCGAAGGCTTCGCGAACGGGGGTGCGGCTGACCCCGAGCAGGGTGGCGATGCGCAACTCGGTGAGGCGTTCGCCGGGTTTGAGGTCGCCGGCGGCGATGGCGTGCTTGAGGCGTTCATAGGCCAGCGTTGAGCTGGTTTTCACCTGGTCGAGTTGCCAGGGGGCGGCATCGGTCATGGTCGCGGGTCCAAAGAAGAAAAATGTTCTTTTTTGAAAAAACGAACCAAAAAACTTTTATCCGTTGGCGCACGCTGCCGGCGAGGTGCGTACCAACAGGCAAAAGTTTTTTGGTTCTTTTTTGAAAAAAAGAACATTCTTCCTTACTTCCCCGCCATGAACCGCGCGCGTGATTTTGCGGACTCCCGATCATATGTCGCGAACAATGCCGCTTCCTGAGCGAAGATCGGCGTTTCGGCAAAAAGCTGATAGGCCTGGGTTCTCCCCGCGGCGGCGGATGCGGTCAGTTCGCGGGCCAGATGCATCATCGGCAGGCGGGCCTCGGCGGTGCGGCTGCCGGCGGCGAAGAATTTGCGGATGTCGGGGCCGGTTTGCGGGTGCTCTAGCATGGCCTGGTCCGGCAGCATGACGATCTGGCCGCCGGCAATTTCGCGAAGGATATGCACCATGACGTTGTAGTTCTGGGAGCAGAAGATGCGGCCCGCGTTCTGGATAGCCTGGTTGGGCATCACGTAGCCGGCCGCTGTGGTCTCACACGCGGCTTCGGCGGCCAGCAGCAGGGCCTCGATGGTTTGTTTGTACATCATCAACTGGCTGATGGCGGATTTCACCGGCGGCAGGTTTATGGTGCCGGCTTCCTCGGCCAGCACCAGGGCGGTACCGACGAGCAGGTCGGCTTTGGCGAGGCAGCGGGTGATGTAGCCCTGGGCGGCCCAGCGAGAGAATTCGCTGCGCATCAGGGCGGCCAGTTCCGGCTGGCGGCTGAACATCACGTTTTCCCAAGGGACCAGGCAGTTATCGAACACGATCAGCGTGTCGATTTCATCGAAGCGGGCGGTGATGGGGTGGTCGGCGGCGGAAAAACCGTGGTTGTTGGGCATGCGGCAGATGTGGCGCACGCCGGGGCTGTTGAGCGGCACGATGCAGGAGACGGCGTAATCGCGGTTTTCCGCCACCCAGGCGCCGACGGTGGGTTTGAGGAAGGCGACATGCGCGGTGGGGGCGCCGGTTTCGAATTTTGCGCCGCTTATCACGATGCCCGCGTCGGTTTCGCGCACCACGCGGAGGTACATGTCAGGGTCCGGCTGCTGGTACGGTTGCAGCGAACGGTCGCCTTTAGGGTCGGTATTGCCGCTGGTCATGAACAGGTTTTCGCGCTGGAGCTTATCCAGCCAGGCGGCGGCGTTTGTGCGGTAGGCGGGATCGAAGCGGTCCAGCAGGTCGGCGCGGTCGTGCAGCACGAACAGCGGGGTGACGGTTTCGTCGCCGAAGCGGTCGATGGTGGAGGCCACACGGTCCAGCACCAGGCTGGTCATCTGGCGGCGGAGGGTGAGATCGCGCTGCGTTTGGGGGATTTTGTAGAAGCGGGAGCCGGGTCGGCGGTCGGGGCGGCGGAAGGTCATCAGCTCCGCGGCGGCAGGATCCTCGTGCAGGGCGTAGATTTTTGCGATCGCGTCCACCATGGGGGCGAAGGCGGGGTGGGTGGCAACGCGCTCCACGCGTTCACCGCCGATCCAGACGCGGCGGCCGTCATCGAGGCTGCTGCGGTACTCGGCTGCGGTCATCAATGCCATGCGGGCGGGCTTTCAGGGTTGGCGGAGAGGTCGGCGATCAGGGCGGCGAGGAGCACGGTTCGGTCGTGCAGGCTGGGCAGAAGGATTCGTTCGCGGCGGCTGCATGTGTCGAGGCAGATGGGGCCCAGACCATCCAGCGTGGGGCGGCCGAGGGCGGCGGCGAAGCTGCCGTCTGAGCCGCCTTGCGTTGTGGTTGCGCCGTAGGGGATGGCCAGCTCGGCAGCAATGCGCGCGGCGCGGGGAAAAATTCCGGCACTGGCGGATGTCGGGAAGGCGGGGCGGGTTATGCCGCCGGCGCACGTGACGGTGACGCCTTGGATGCCGGGGGCTGCGAGGATGTGGTTCACCTGGGCAAGGAGGGCTTCGGCCGCGACGGCCGTGGGGGCGCGCAGGTCGATATGCAGCTCGCACTGGCGCGGGATCACCTGCCGCGCATCGCCGCCGCGGATGATGCCGACGCTAACGCTGGTGCCAAGGGCCGGGTCCGTTAGCGCTTCCAGGGCGGCGATTTTGTCTGCGAGGTGACTGACGGCGCTGGCGCCGGTGGCGCGATTCAGCACGTGGGCGGAGGTTCCCTCGGCGGTCGCGATCAGCGCGCCCACCGCGCCGCGGGCGGCGATGACGGCGCCATCGGGCCGGGCAGGCTCCATCACCAGCACCCAGTCCGCCCATTCGGCCGCGGCCTCGATATGCGGGCGGGACCGGGGGGAACCGAGTTCCTCGTCCGGCACCAGCAGCATCCGGATCTCGCCCGGCATTCTGCCCCGCACCGCCAACAGGGCTTCGATCGCGGCATGGGCCATGATCAGGCCGGCTTTCATGTCGCCGATGCCGGGGCCGGTGGCGGTGTTGCCGGCGGTGGCGAAGGGCCAATCGGCTGTCGTGCCGGCGGGCCACACCGTGTCGAGATGGCCGAGGATCAGTAACCTTCCGGGTGCGCCTGCGCTTCGGTTGAAGCAGCGGAGATCGGCGGCGGCGCCAATGTTTTTGCGCGCCGCGATGAACCCCAGGCCGCGCCACAGCGCTTCCAGCCGGTCGCCGGCCGCATCGATGCCGGGGCCATGATGCGAACCGCTCTCGATGGCAACGAGGCCTTCCAGCCGCTCCAGCATCACCGGACCCAGACCTGCAACCGCCTGGGCGAGGGCGGCAAGCGCCATGCTGTTCTCCTTGGCAATGTATACATGTATACAGTATGCTCATTCTGGCAGCAAGGTGCGTGACATGGCCATAAGGGGGGAGCAGCCGGACCACGTGCTCGATCCGCTTCATTTCGCGGCCGTGCGCCGGCCGTTATTGCAGGCAGAGTCGCTGCCGCCATGGTGCTACATGTCGGAGGCCTTCTACGCGCGTGAGGCGAGGGCCATCTTCGGGCGTGGCTGGAATTTCGTAGGCCATGCGGACCAGTTGGCCGGGGCGGGTGCCTATGTCACGGGCGTTCTGGCCGGTGTGCCATTCATCGTTGTGCGCGGCGCCGATGGCATCATACGCGGGTTCGCCAATACCTGCCGCCATCGCGGGGCGCTGCTGATGGAGGGCACGGGCCAGGCTTCTGCCATCCGCTGCCCCTATCATAGCTGGACCTACGATCTCACCGGCCGCCTGCGTGGCGCGGCCGGCATGGAACACACGGAAGGGTTTTCGCTGGCCGAAAACGGCCTGGTTGCGTTCCGGGCGGAAGTGTGGGCCGGGTTGGTGTTCCTCTGCATGGATGCGCAGGCGGAACCGCTTGCGGCGTATCTGGGCGATCTTCCGGCGCTTCTGGCCCCCTACGCGATTGATGATATGACTCTGGTGCGCCTGAAATCCTGGGATCTCGCCTGCAACTGGAAACTGTATGTGGAGAACGCGATGGAATCCTATCACGTGCCCACGGTGCATACGAAAACCATCCAGCGCCAGGCACGCGACATCAATCCGCCGCTGTTCGGGCAAGGCCAATGGTGCGGGCTGTTTACCCGCCACACCGGCAGCCGCGCGCTGGAAGCAGGGGAGACTGGATTTCCCTATATCCCGTCCTTGCAGGGCGACAGCGCCGAGGGCACGCATTACATTCTGCTTTACCCCACCACGATGCTGGCCCTCACCTTCGATTGTATGTGGTGGCTGGAGGTGTATCCGGCCGGCCCGCTGCACTGCCAGGTGCGCAGCGGCGCCTGCTTCCCCAAAGCGGTGCGCGCGCGTAGCGACTTCGATACGGTGGTGGAGAAGTATTACCGGCGGTGGGACCGTTCGATCGTGGAGGATAACGACATTTCGGAAATCCAGCAGCGCGGCCTGAGCTCACCCTTCGCCCGTGCGGGGCGCTACTCGCATCTGGAACCACTGGTGCATAGCCTGGCGAACTGGGTGCTGGACCGGATGGAGATCGCGCCATGACCGCGCAGCGTGTGTTGGTCTGCACGTCGGACGGACAATCGGCGATCTTCCGCATGGACCCCGAGCATACGCGCGCGGCACTGGCCCGTGCGCCGGCCGGCCTGCCGCCGATCGAGTTCGTGTTCCGCGATATCGATGCGCCGGACTTCGCGGAGGTTTTGCAGGATTGCATCGCTCTGGTGGGCTGGATGATTCCCAACGAAACGATCCGGACCGTGCGGGGCGCGCTGCGGCTGATCCAGCTCAGCGGCGCCGGCGTGGATCATCTGGCGCCGTTCGATTGGCTGCCCCCGGGCGTCTCCCTGTGCAACGCCAGCACCATCCACGGGCCGAAGCTGCAGGAATGGTCGGTGATGGTGCTGTTGATGCTGCACGCGCAGATCCCGCACTTCATCACCGCGCAGCGCGCGCAATTGTGGAGCAAGCGGCACACCAGCACGATTGCCGGGACAACGGCGATGATCTTCGGCACAGGCGGGCTGGGCCAGGCGGTGGCGCGGGCGGCCAAATCGCTGGGCATGATCACAATCGGCGTGCGCCGCACGCCTGGCCCGGCCACATCCTTCGACGCGGTGATCGGGCAGGAGGAGGCGGAGCTGCGGCTGGGCGAGGCGGATGTGGTGGTGCTGACGCTGCCGCTGACGGCGCAGACACGCGGCCGCGCGGACGCCGCCTTCTTCAGCCGCATGAAGCCGGAGGCGGGGTTTGTGAATTTCGGCCGTGGCGGGCTGGTGATCGAAGCCGATCTGATTGCAGCCCTGGAGGCGCGCCGGCTTTGCGGCGCGGTGATCGATGTGACCGATCCGGAGCCGCCGCCTGCCGGGGCGCCCATCTGGAATGCCCCGCGCCTGGTGATCACGCCGCATGTTTCCTGCGACGATCCGGCGACGTATGTGCCGGATGTGCTGGATTTGCTGCTGGATAATGTGGGGCGGCTGGTTGAGGGGCGGGCGCTGCGCAATGTGATTGATCTGGCGCGGGCGTATTGAGGGAAGGAAGGCCTTCTTTTTTGAAAAAAAGAAGCAAGAAACTTTTGGAGCGCTGTCGCGGACTCGCGGTCAGCTTACGCCGTGCAGGAAATTTTTTCGTCTTTTTTCAAGAAAGAAGGTTTTCCTCAAACCCCTCCGTCCCAAACCCCGCCACCGCCAAGCTCGCCGCCTTCGCCCCTGCTTGGGCTGCCCGCGCCAGATCTTCCGGCGCCAGCACCAGCGAGGCCATGAAAGCGCAACAAAACGCATCCCCCGCGCCTGTCGTATCGACCACCACGCCGGGATAGGCAGGCTGCGCCAGGAAACGTCCGGTATCGCGATCATGCACCAGGCACCCTGCCGCACCCAGCTTGATCACCACGATGCGCGGCCCCAGCCCGGCAAAATACCGCGCCGCGTCCTGCGGCGTACGATCCCCCGCCAGCAGGCTCACCTCATCGCGGCTGGGCATGAACACATCGACCCTGGCCACAAGATCGAGCACCGCTGCCTCATTGCCCGCAACGTAGTCTTCCTGCGGATCCAGCGCGATGATCGCATCGCTGCCGGCCCGCAGATCCGCCACCAGATCGCGCTGCGCCGAAAGGCTCATGGCCAGCACCATGAATGCGCGGGCGCCCCAATAGCGGGGCGGCACATCAGGGCCGCGCGGCGAGAGCGTATCGAAATCCGCGTCGTCCGACAGCAGCGTCGCCACGCGCCTGTCTGCCGTTTCGTACACGAACCGGGTTCGGATGGTGGGGCAATCGCGCTGGGGCAAACCCTCCCGCGAGAAGCCGCGCGCCGCGATGAGCGCCCATACGGAGTGCGGCAGATCGCACCCCACCGGCGCCAGCATTTCCGCATCCGGCAGCAGCAGCCGCGCCGCCAGCGCGCCATAGAGCGCATCCCCGCCGATGCAGCCCGGCCGCGCCCTGCCATCGGGCAGCACAACGTCATCGATCGTGAGGTTGCCGCAGCACACCAGGCGGGGTGCGGCCGCACCCCCCTCAGCCATCGACATCCGCGCCGGCGGCACGAAATTTTTCAAGCGCAGTGTGATAGGCGAACAACTGGACCGGCAGGATGAAGGTAAAGGCGGCAAACACCTCGTCCAGCGCCGGCAAGCGCAGCACGCCGTCGCTAAATTCGTCCAGCGCCGTCTCTCCGCCCGTCACCACCGCAATGATCCGGCCGCCCCAGCGGCGGCCCTCCTGCGCGGTATCGCGCGCGCGTGGCACGCTGGGGCCGGCCGGCGCGAGCAGAAACAGCGGGTCGCCGGCTTTCTGGGAGTTGTAGTGGTGGAACTCTTCCAGCGCGATCGCCATCGCATGATCGGGCGAACACTCCTTCATCTTCGTCGCCCCGAACACTGCCGCCGCATAGGCTGGCCCACCGCCGGCGAAAAGATACATTGGCCTGTGCGCATACTGGGCCGCCAGCGCCGCCACGGGCGCGTCACACGCAGCCAGCACATCGGCCATCATCTGAGGAACCTTGGCGAGCGACCCGGCGAGCGCCTGCGCCCGCATTGCGCCACGCGCCATGCCGATTTCCACCCCCAGCCGGCACAGCACCGCCAACGCCGCGGTGCTGGATTGGGTAGGCCACCCGCGGCGTTCGGCATGGATGAGCAATCCGTGTTCCGCCGCCTGCATCAGTGCAGATGCGGGCGTGTTGCTCAGCGCCAGGGTGGCGGCGCCGCGTGCGCGGGCCAAAAACAGCGCCTCCACCGTGCGCGTGGTTGTGCCGCTGGAGCTCAACCCCACCACCAGCGTCTCCGGGCCCAGGCTGGCGTGGTAGTAATAGGCCAGATCCAGCGCCTGGATCGGCTCGCATGGCACCCCGAGCATGTCCTCCAGAAGCAGCCGCGCCGCATACATGACCGCCAGACTATCGCCGCACCCGGTCAGGAACACCCGGCGCAACGGCATCGCGGCCAACGCGCTGGCGGCGGCCTCAATCCCCACCTCCCCCTGCGCCCAGCTCGCCCTGATCGCGTCCGGCTGGGCGAACATCTCCCCACGCGTCAGTTTTACCCGGCGCAGCCGCTTGGGGTCACGCGGATCATCCGTGGGCAATGCGGCCATCAATTGCTGTTCGCCGCGGAACAGGCGCTCCACGACGGACCGGGCCGTCGGATCCAGAGGCGAATCCGCCGCCAGCAGCGGCGTCAGCACGCCGCTCATGCCGCCGGCGCCAATTCGCTTGTTCGGCTCAGCAGCTGCGCCGTGCGGAAACGCGACGGATCACCCTGATCGCCTGGCATATCCGGCGCCCCGCCTGTGGCCAATGACATGAAATACGCCAGCAGTTGCAACGGTGCCGCCACCGCCAGTGGCGCGAGGAAAGCCGGCACCGCGGGCAATGACAGGCGAATGTGCGCGGATGGCACGGCTACGCCGGCCGTTTCCACCGCCAGGCAGGCCATGCCGCACGCCGCCAGCGCCTGCGCCGTGTTTTCCGCCAGAGCCGCCTGGCGCGCGCCGCCCGCCAGCAGCACCACCAGATCCTGGCGGCGCGCGCCCCAGAACTGGCTATGGGCGAATTCCTCGATCTCCCCGCTCCAGCAGGGAAGATCGACGATCTTCACCATCTTGGCCGCGCCATAATCCGCCGTCGCCCACTCCGCGCCGCCGCCCAGCAGCCTGATGCCGCTGATCCCGGGCGCCAGACCCGGGCACACATCCCGGCAGACCGCGAGCGATTGTGTCAGGATAGACGGCAATTGCTCCTCCACGAACGCCTGCATCTGCGCGCTGGCCGTCGCGCAGCCGCCTTGCGCCCCTTCCAGCAGCATCATCAGGCCCAGCACCGTGGCGGAATAGCGGGTGGTGCCGGTCAGAAATTGTGCCACCTCAGGCACGCGCAGGGGTGCCACCTGGCCCGCGATACGGCCCAGCGCGCCGCCATGCTCATGCGTCAGTGCCAGACAGACGCCGCCTTCCTGCACCACGCGGCCGGCTGCCGCGTTCGTGCGGTCCACGCTGCCGCTGAGCGAGATCGCGACCGCCCGATCCGCATGCGAGAAACCGTCGCCGAGCACCATCTCCAGGCTCGTCGCGGGCTGAACGAAGCGGCCGGCGATCGCCGCCACGGCGCGCGCCGCAAACCACCCATCCCCGCAGCCGAACGCGAACACACGCCCCCCGGGCCCCGGCACCAGATGCGCGCGCCCCAGTTCGCAGAACGCCGCACGGCGGGCCAGCAGGCCGTGCAGCACCTCCGGCTGGCGCAGGATATCCGTCAGCATGGGGGAGGATCCGCTCATCCAAATACCTCGACGCGTCCGCACAACATCGGCCGCACCCTGCCGCGCGGCGCATGCGGCCACAAGAAATGTTTTCGAAAATACTATGCAAACAAAACTTCCGAAGGCTCCGGATTGCGATGGAACCCTACAAAACAAGGATTTTCGAGCAGACATTCCAGGCAAAGAATTTCTTTTGACACCGCCATGTGGCTTTTGCGATAGAAAAGGAAAGGGCACGGCCGTACCGCCGGTGGAGGAGGCTAGTAGGCATGACGGCGTTTGGGGCGGTGAGCCGGCAGAAGGAGATTGCCGATCTGCTGCGCACTGAAGGGAAAGTCACTGTGGCGGGCCTGGCGGAAACGCTGGGCGTATCGGTGGTGACCATCCGGAACGATCTGGATGCCCTGGAACGCCAGCAGGTGCTGCGTCGCCTGCGCGGCGGCGCCATCGCCGTGCGCCCCGCGCGCTTCCAGCGCTCCCTGCACCCGCTGAACAATGCCTTCGAGGCGGAAAAGCAGCGCATCGGCGAACTCGCCGCCAGCCTGGTGCGCGACGGCGAAACCATCATCATCGATGCCGGCAGCACCACCTTGGCCCTGGCCCGCGCCCTGCCGCCCTCGCTTCAGGATGTGGCTGTCGTGACCACCGCGCTGGACGTGGCGCTGGAGCTTGAAACCCATATGGGCGTGAAGGTGGTTATTACCGGCGGAACGGTCGCCAAGCCGCAGCGCTGCCTGATCTCGCCGTTCGCCACCACGCTGCTGCGCCAGATCAACGCCGACGTCGCCTTCGTCGCCTGCTCCGGCGTGGACGCCGAAAAGGGCTTCACCACGCAAAGCTGGGAGGAGGCGGAGGTGAAACATGCCATCATCGCCGCCTCCTCACGCGTCATCTTCCTGGCCGACCATGGCAAGATCGCCCATGTGGCGACCGCGAAGATCATGGACATAGCGGATGCGGAACTGCTGATCACCGATACCGGCGCCAGCGGGCCGGCGCTGCGGCTACTGGAACAGGCCGGTTTGAACGTGATCACGGCCTGATGGGCCGGCTGTGACGCATGGCTGCCGGCCGATGCTGTATTCCTCGCAGGAAACTTTCCTTCCCCAGAGTTGACCGGATGGGCCGCCTTCTTTACACCTCTCCGCTACAGCGCAACCCCTGCAGGGCCCCAAATATGTGCGGGATCGTCGGACTCTTCCTCAAATCCCCGGCCCTTGCGCCGCAGCTCGGCAGCCACCTGGCCGGCATGCTGGATGTGATGACCGACCGCGGGCCGGATTCGGCCGGCTTTGCGATTTACGGGGAACCGTGCGCGGGAATGACCAAGATGACGCTGCGCGGATCCGATATGGCCGGGCTGCCTGGCGCGCTGTCCGCCGCGCTGGGCGAAACCGTGCTCGCCACGCCAAGGGACACCCACATGGTGCTGAGCCTGCCTACGGCGCTGGAACCCCGCGCGCGCGCCTGGCTGGCGGAACACCGGCCCGACGTGGCCATCACCGGCGCGGGGGCGCGGATAGAGTTGTATAAGGAGGTCGGCCGCCCTGCCGACATCGCGCGGCGCTTCAACCTGGCCGGGATGGCGGGCACGCATGCGATCGGCCATACGCGCATGGCCACCGAAAGCGCGGTGACCACCGCGGGCGCGCACCCGTTTTCCACCGGCCCGGATCAGTGCCTGGTGCATAACGGCAGCCTTTCCAACCACCGCAGCCTGCGGCGGCGGCTGGAACCGCAGGGGATTGCGTTTTCCACCGACAATGACAGCGAGGTTGCCGCCGGGTATCTCACGTGGCGCCTATCGGAGGGTGCGACGCTGGCGGAGGCGCTGCAATCCAGCCTTGAAGACCTCGATGGCTTCTTCACCTTTGTGGTCGGCACCGAAACCGGCTTTGCGGTGTTGCGCGACCCGATCGCGTGCAAACCGGCGGTGATGGCGGAAACCGACGACTATGTGGCGTTCGGATCGGAATATCGGGCGCTTGCCGGGTTGCCGCACATCGCAACGGCGCGGGTGTTCGAACCTGAGCCGGCCCGCGTGTATGCCTGGACGCATGCGCCATGACGCGGGTGGTCGATCTTCAGGTAAGTAGCCGGCGCACGCTAAACCAGGCGTTGCATGATCTGCCGGACCAGACGAACGAGACGCACTGGACCGTCCGGAATCCTGGCGGGCAGCACGCGCTGGCGGTGGGAATCGATGCGCCCATTACGGTGACGATTGAAGGCCATGCCGGCTATTACTGCGCGGGCATGAACAAGCACGCCAGAATCGAAATCCATGGCAATGCCGGGGTGGGGGTGGCGGAAAACATGATGAGCGGCCGGGTGCATGTGCGTGGGGATGCCAGCCAGGCGGCTGGTGCCACCGCCCATGGCGGGTTGCTGATCATCGATGGCAACGCTTCCGCCCGATGCGGCATTTCCATGAAGGGCGTGCGGATTGTGGTGAAGGGATCGATCGGCCCAATGAGCGCGTTTATGGCGCAATCCGGCACGCTGGTGGCGCTGGGCGATGCAGGCGATGCGCTGGGGGATTCGATTTACGAGGCTCATATTTATGTTCGCGGCCGGACCGGCACGCTGGGCGCGGATTGCTGCGAGAAGCCGATGCGCGCCGAACACCATGCGGAACTGCGCGCCCTGCTGGACGAGGCTGGCGTTGACGAGGATACTCGATATTTCCGCCGCTACGGTTCCGCGCGGCAACTGTACAATTTTCATGTGGATAACGCGTACTAGTAAGAGNNAGGCCCCGCGCAGCGGCCTTAAGGAAGATTCTTCTTTTTTGAAAAAAAGAAGCAAAAAACTTTTATCTGTTCGCTGAAGGAGCGTGCGTGGGGTCCAGGTTTTCAGCGACGTTTGATCAGCATGCGCTGGCGGAAATACGCCGGGCGGCGGCGACGGGCATTTATGATATCCGTGGCGCGGGCGCCAAACGGCATTTGCCGCATTTCGACGATCTACTGTTTCTCGGCGCCTCCATCTCGCGCTATCCGCTGGAAGGTTATCGCGAGACCTGCGCCACCGATGTGTGGCTGGGCACGCGCCATGCCAGCAAGCCCATCCATTTGAAAATTCCCATCACCATCGCGGGGATGAGCTTTGGGTCCCTCTCCGCGCAGGCGAAGGAGGCGCTCGGCCGCGGCGCCAGCATTGCCGGCACCTCCACCACCACCGGTGATGGCGGGATGACTCCGGAGGAACGCGGCCATTCCAGCATTCTCGTTTATCAATATCTGCCGTCACGCTATGGCATGAACCCCGACGATCTGCGGCGCGCCGATGCGATCGAGATTGTGGTGGGCCAGGGTGCGAAACCCGGCGGCGGGGGGATGCTGCTGGGCCAGAAAATCTCCGATCGCGTGGCGGAGATGCGCAACCTGCCGAAGGGCATAGATCAGCGCTCCGCCTGCCGCCACCCGGATTGGACAGGGCCGGACGATCTGGAAATCAAGATCGAGGAATTGCGTGAAATCACCAATTATGAAAAGCCGATCTACGTGAAAATTGGCGCCACCCGGCCCTATTACGACGTGGCGCTGGCGGTAAAATCCGGAGCCGACGTGGTGGTGCTGGACGGCATGCAAGGCGGCACCGCGGCCACACAGGATGTGTTCATTGAACATGTCGGCATCCCCATCCTGGCCGCCATTCGGCCGGCCGTGCAGGCCTTGCAGGATCTGGGACAGCACCGGAAAATCCAGCTGATCGTATCTGGCGGGATTCGCAACGGTGCCGATGTGGCCAAGGCCCTGGCGCTGGGCGCCGATGCGGTTTCCATCGGCACGGCGGCGCTGGTGGCGCTGGGCGACAACGACCCCGCCTATGAGGCCGAATACCAGGCGCTGGGCGCCACCGCCGGCGCATATGACGATTGGCAGGAGGGCCGCGATCCCGCCGGCATCACCACGCAGGACCCGGTGCTGGCCGCACGGCTTGATCCCGTGGCCGGCGGGCGCAGGCTGGCCAATTATCTGTCCGTGCTGACTCTGGAGGCGCAAACCATCGCGCGGGCCTGCGGCAAAAGCCATTTGCATAATCTGGAGCCGGAGGATCTGGTGGCGCTGACGATCGAGGCCGCGGCCATGGCGCGCGTTCCGCTGGCTGGGACGAATTGGATTCCTGGGGCAAACCCGATCGGCTGAAAGGAAGGAAGGTCTGCTTTTTTGAAAAAAAGAAGCAAAAAACTTTTGACACTTGGTACGCGCCTCACCGGCAGCGTAGGCCAATGAGTAAAAGTTTTTTGGTTCTTTTTTTCAAAAAAGAACATCTTTCTTCGAAGCCCCAATGCTGGGAGACGAGCGCACCATGAGCATCGACCTCGCCGAAATCGCCGCCAAATCCGGCATCAAATATTTTCTGATCTCCTACACCGATCTTTTCGGCACCCAGCGCGCCAAACTGGTGCCGGCCGCCGCCATCGCCGGCATGCAAAAATCCGGCGCCGGCTTCGCGGGCTTCGCCACCTGGCTGGATATGACCCCCGCCGACCCGGATCTGTTTGCTGTGCCGGACCCGGCCAGCTTGACCATTCTGCCCTGGAAACCCAGCGTCGGCTGGCTCGCGGCCGATCTGTGGATGGATGGCAAGCCCGTGGCCCATGCACCCCGCACTGTGCTGAAAACCCAGCTTGCGGCGGCGGCCGAGCTCGGCCTGACGCTGAAAACCGGCGTGGAATGCGAGTTCTTCCTCACCACACCGGATGGCACGCTCGTTTCTGATAGCGCGGATACCCAGGTAAAACCCTGCTACGATCAGCAGGCGCTGATGCGCCGCTACGACGTGATCACCGAAATCTGCGACGCTATGCAGACCCTCGGCTGGCGCCCATACCAGAACGATCATGAAGATGCCAACGGGCAGTTCGAAATGAACTGGCTGTACGATGAGGCGCTGATCACCGCCGACCGCCACGCCTTCTTCAAATACATGGCGAAATCCATCGCCGAAAAACACGGCTTGCGCGCCACCTTCATGCCCAAGCCGTTCGCGAACCTTACCGGCAATGGCTGCCACATCCACATATCGCTGTGGCGCGGCGATACAAACGCCGTGGCGGCCACGCAAGCCAGTGACTTCCTCTCACAGTTGGGCCTGAATTTCATCGGCGGGCTCATCCACTCGGCCGATGCGCTGGCCGCCCTGCTGAACCCGACCGTGAACAGCTACAAGCGCATCAACGCGCCGCGCACCGTGTCGGGTGCCACCTGGGCGCCAAATACCGTGACATGGACAGGCAATAACCGCACGCACATGATCCGCGTGCCGGAAGGCGACCGATTCGAGCTGCGCCTGCCCGATGGTGCCGCCAACCCCTATCTGATGCCGGCCGCCATCCTGGCGGCGGGGCTGGATGGCATTGCTGAAGCGCGCGATCCGGGGCCGCGGCTTGATATCAACATGTACACCGAGGGCCACACGGTGGAAGGGGCGAAAAAACTGCCCCTGAACCTGCTCGATTCTCTGCGCGCGCTGGATGCCTGCGCACCATTGCGCGCGCGGATGCCGGAATTGGTTCCGGCCTATCTGAAACTGAAACTCGCCGAGTGGAACAGCTACACAGCGCATCTGACGCAATGGGAACGCGATACCACGCTGGATTGCTGAGCGCTTAGCCGCCGATCGGCATCGCCGGCCCGCCCGCCAACCAGGCGGCGCCATGGGCATAGAGGCGTTCCAGCTCCGGCCCCACCAGCCCCGGCATATCCCGCTTCACGGTGTAGCCGATCTGTGTCTGCAGATACGCAATATGCCTGTAGCCTTCGGGGAAGCCCGCGAGCAAGGCCTTGTCCAGCACGAGCGGCTCATCGGGATCGAGCTTGTCCAGCCGGTCACGCTCATAGATCGGCTGGCGCAGCACCATGCCCCATACGCCGTCTCGCTTTTCCAGCAGATCGTAGAAGCGCCCGGTGCAAACAACATCGCACATCACGCCATGGATGGGCGCGCGCTGTTCGATTGTCATGCGGGTTTGCGCAACCGCGCGGTTGCCCTGCACATCGATGGTGGTTCCGCCAAGAAAATGCAGGATACGCACACCGCGGGTAAAACCGGCCTTGCTGATGTCGATGAACATGTCCACTGGCCCCTGCGTCCAGGTAGCCATCATCCAGCCGTCATCGTGCCAGAGGGTGCGGAAACGGTCCCATAGGCCGGCATCGCGCCAGAGGACCCAATTTTCGAGGAGGTCGCGGATGGCGGTGCGGTCGGTCATGAAGGAAGGCCTTCTTTTTTGAAAAAAAGAAGCAAAAAACTTTTATCCCTTTGCGGGCGCTGCCGGCGAGGCGCGCGCCAACAGGCAAAAGTTTTTTGGTTCTTTTTTTCAAAAAAGAACATCTTCCTTCTCCTCCTTCTTCAGCAAATGATACACCCCAATCGCCGCCACCGTCGCCACCCCAATCCCTCCGATTGAAAACCCGTAGGCCCGCACGGTAAGATCCCCCGCCCCTGCCACCAATGCTATTCCCACCGTCAGCAGATTGCGGGGCCGGCTGAAATCCACCTTGTTTTCCACCCAGATCCGCCCGGCCATCGCCGCGATCATGCCGAACACCACAAGCGATAATCCGCCCAGTACGGGCACCGGTATAGTGCGTATCGCCGCACCCACTTTCGGTGAAAGCCCCAGGCATGTTGCAAAGACCCCGGCCACCAGGAACACCAGCGTAGAGGCGTTACGCGTGATGGACATCACGCCCATGTTCTCCGCGTAGGTTGTCACCCCTGTGCCCCCGAAGCTCGCAGCCAGGATCGTGGCCAGGCCATCGGCGAGGAAGGCGCGGCCCAGCAGATGGTCCATGTTGCGGCCTGTCATCACCGCGATTGCCTTCACATGGCCGAGGTTTTCGGCCACCAGGATGATAGCCACCGGAGCGATCATCAGCATCGCGCGCGGCTGGAACACGGGTAATGTAAACTGCGGCCAGCCGAACCACGCCGCCTGTGCTACATCCCCGAACACGATAGGCAGCGCCAGGCTGAATCCGTTGGCCAGAACAAGATAGAAGCCGTATCCGCCGGCAGCACCCACCAGCACCGCCATTCGCCGTAGCAGCGCGCCGCCATAGGTGGCGGCCAGGCAGATCAGCAGCACCGTCATCAACCCCGCGGCCATACCCGCCCCACCGGCGCCGAGATCGTGCACGGCCACCGGCGCCAGGTTCAGCCCGATGGCGGCCACGATCGCACCGGTGACGACAGGCGGGATCAGCACCTCCAGCCAAGCGAAGCCTGTGACAATCACCAGCACGCCGATGGCGGCGTACAGCACGCCGGCTGTAAAGATGCCGCCAAGAGCTACGGGAATGGCCGGATTGCCGCCGCTGCCGGTATAGCCAGTGGCCCCGATCACCACCGCGATGAAGGAAAAACTCGATCCCACGAAACTCGGCAGGCGGCCGCCGAGCAGCAGAAAGAACAGCAACGTGCCCAGGCCGGAAAACAAAAGGCACGTGCTGGCATCGAACCCCATCAGCAATGGTGCCAACACCGTGCCGCCGAACATGCAGATCACGTGCTGCATGCCGGCCAGCAGCGTCTGGCCCAAAGGCAGCGTTTCGTCCGGGGCGATGAAGCCATGCCGCTTCACCCGCCAGCGCGGTAGCCAGGTGGTGCGAACCAGCACGGTCACATCACCCTCATCGGCCAGGCGCGCTGCCGAAGGCCGGCCACGCCGGCGCGCACCGCGAGCCCATCCGCGGCCCTCTGCGCGCCACGCCGGATGGCGCCTTCATCCATATGCGGCATAGTGCGATTCTCCAGCACGATGCGGCCATCGATCAGTACGGTGCGCACCTCGTGCCCCAGCGCGGAATAGGCCAGGGCTGACACCGGATTGTGCAGCGGGGTCATGAACGGATCGACGCAGTCCACCACAGCGATATCGGCTTTCTTGCCGATCTCGATGGAGCCGATGTCGGCCTCCAGACCCACTGCGCGGGCGCCATCGATGGTGGCGATCTCCAGCACCTTCTCCGCGGTCATGATCGTGGCGTCGCGGTGGAAACCCTTTTGCATCAGCGCCGCGAACTTCATGGCCTGGAACAAATTGTGATTGTTGCTGCTGGCGGGGCCATCCGATCCCAGGCCCACGGTGATGCCGGCCTTCAGCATGGCCGGGATCGGCGGCACGCCGGAAGCGAGATAGAGATTGCTGCACGGGTTATGTGAAACCTTCACATCATGCGCGTGCAGCAGGCCGATATCTGCACTGCCGCATTGGACGCAATGCACCGCCAGCACGTCGGGGCCGAGAAAGCCGAGTTCGCTGAGAACCTGCGTATCCGTCATGCCGTAATGTTGCTGCGCATGTGCAATTTCAAACGCGGTTTCGGAAACATGCGTGCTGATCAGGGCGCCCGTCTCATCGGCCAGCGCCCGCGTGGCGCGCAGGGCGGCGGCATCCACTGTCCAGATCATGCACGGCGCCAGCCCCACGCGCACCCGAGCCCCGGGCACGTTGTGCCGGTTGATCAGCGCGCGTGCGTCCGCCAGCGCAGCCGCGGCGTTTTCGATCAGTGGCACCGGCACGCCCAGATCGGCGCCCGCGTTGATAAAACCGCGGCACACGAAGCCGCGCATGCCCGTTTCCTGGTAGGCCCGTACCACTTGCTCGCCCAGACCCGGCACGGGATGCACATACATGAAATCCACCAGTGTGGTGACGCCGGAGCGGATATTCTCCACGCAGCCATGCAATGCCGCCGCGTGCACATCCGCGCGGGTCAGTACCGCGGCGGATGGACCCGTCATGCAGGTGAACCACTGCTTCAGCGGCATATCGTCACCCAAGCCCTTCAGCAGGGTCTGGAAGAGATGGGTGTGGGTGTTGACCATGCCGGGAATCACGATCGTATCCCGGCAGTCCAGCACTCGGGCATCGGGGTTGCGATGTTCCAAGCTGGGGCGCGTGCCGATGCCGGCGATGCGATCGCCCTGCACCAGAACGGAGGCGCGCTCCCATATCTCGCGCCGTGCGTTCATGGTGATTACCCAAGCATCGGCCAGGATAAGGCTCATCCGGTGCGCGGGGCCAGATGTGCGATCGTGGCAATTTCCACCAGCGCATCCGGCTTCACCAAGCCGCACTGGATGCAGAAACGGGCAGGCTTGTCGCCGGGGAAATACGAGGCGTATACGGCGTTCAGCGCCGCGTAATCGGCGAAGTCCTTCACGAAAATCATGTTGTAGACGACATCTTCCATTGTGCCGCCGGCGGCCTCGATCACGCCCTTGATGGTTTCCAGCACATGGCGTGTCTGTGCCGCCGCATCACCCACATGCACCACGTTGTTCTGCGCATCGAAGGGCAGGGTGCCGGACACGTAAACGACGTTATCCGCCAGCACGCCGGGTGAGAACGGCGCGATCGGAATGCCCGATCCAGCCGGAATAATCGGTGTCTTGCTCATGTCAGCTCTCCGCGCCGCCGATTGCTGCGGCGAAATCGGCAACATTGCTTACCCAGCCGAAAAATGTTTCTATGTTATACAACGCGGCCGCCTGGGCCGCCGCCGGCCCGGCCTGATGCACCGCATCTTCCAACACGACGCCGAAATATTCCAGAAAGAATCCGTCGCGCAGGGTCGATTCCACGCAAACATTGGTGGCGATGCCGCAGAACATCAAAACGCGAATACCTCGCGCGCGCAGCAGGGAATCGAGGTTGGTGTTGAAGAAACCGCTATAGCGCGGCTTGGGCACCAGAAAATCACCCTCCCGCGGCTGCAATTGATCCACAAGGGCGTAATCCCAGCCGCCTTTGGCCAGCAGGGTGCCCGCCAGTTCCGGCCGGCGGGCCATGGTTTTCAGCGCGTTGGACTTATACCAGTTGGGCGATCCAGGGCCGCCTGCATCCCGGTAGGCGGGATCCCAGCCATTCTGCAGGAAGATCACGGGCATCCCTGCGGCCCGGGCAGACGCCGCCGCCGTCGCGCACTGCGCAATCACGGCGGCGGCGCCGGAGATATCGAACCCGGCCAGATCAAGATAACCCCCTGGCGAGGCGTACGCGTTCTGCATGTCCACCACGATCAGCGCCGCTTCGCTGGCAGCAAAGCGCAAACCTTCCGGCCGTGCCGGCAGAGTGATAAACGCGCCGGGGCGGGTAGATGCCAGGTCGATCATGCCGCCTGTGCCACGCCCGCGCGGACATGGCGGCGGCTCTGCATCAGCGGCTGAATACGCTGCCCGAACGCCTCCACGCCGATTTCGAAATCATCGAAGGTGAGCAAAACGCCGCGCAGATTAGGGATTTCCGACATGGCATCCAGCATCCGGGCAACGCTTTCGTAGGATCCCACCAGCGTGCCCATGTTCAGGTTGATGGCCCCCTCGGGATGGCTCTGGTGTTCGGCGCTGGAGCCCACGGTGGCCGTCACATCCTCCTTGCTGGAAGCAATCAGCCAGGCAATCGCCTCGTTATCCGCGCCTGCGTGATAATGCGCCCATTTCGCCTTTGCCGCCTCGTCCGTCTCATCGGCAACGATCATCGTCAGCACATAGGCGCCCACATCGCGGCCGGTTTTTTCCACGGCACGCTGCAGCCGCGCGATGGTGGGCGCGATCGCCGATGGCTGGTTGATCCCTGCGCCGAGCGAAAAATTATAGTCGCCGTATGTGGCGGCGAAGGCCATGCCGCTGTCGCTCTGGCCCGCGCAGATCACCTTGATCGGCGTTTGCGGGCGCGGGCTCAGGCGGCAATCCTGCATCTGGAAAAACTCGCCCTGGAAATCGGATTGCCCGGTTTGCCACAGATCGCGCATCACCTGCACGTATTCGGAGCAATATTCATAGCGGCGGCGGAAATGCTGCGCGGGCCACAGGCCCATCTGGCTGTATTCGGATTTCTGCCAGCCGGAGACGATGTTCACGCCGAATCGGCCGCCGGAAATGCTGTCGATCGTGACCGCCATGCGCGCCGCGATCGCCGGCGGCAGCGCCAGCGTGGGGATGGAGGCGAAAATCTTGATCCGCTGCGTCACCGCCGCCAAGCCCGCCATCAGGGTCATGGAGTCAAGATTATGGTCCCAGAACTCCGTTTTGCCGCCGAACCCGTGCAGCTTGATCATGGAGAGCGCGAAATCGAAGCCATAACGCTCCGCCGCCAGGGTGATGGATTTGTTCAGCGCGAAGCTCGGCTTGTATTGCGGCGAAGTGGCGGAAATCAGCCAGCCGTTATTGCCGATCGGGATGAAGACGCCCACTTCCATCGCGCTGCCTCAAAGCTGCCATCTTCAACCCCAGCAGGTTTCATGCCAAAGGGGTGGGAAGACAGTGTTCTTTTTTGAAAAAAAGAACCAAAAAACTTTTACCTTTGGTGCGCACCTCGCCGGCAGCGCGCGCAAAGGGAAAAAAGTTTTTTGCTTCTTTTTTTCAAAAAAGAAGGTCCTACTTTCTTTGAAGCTTCTCCGTCAGATACGTCATCTCTAGCGCCTGCTCCTGCGCCGCCTCCTTCAAGTTCGCCCCGGCCGCATGCCCGCCCTCTAGCGCCTCATAATAGAGAAAGGGAAGTTTCATCTCTTCCATCTTGGCCGCGAATTTGCGCGCATGCACGGGGCCCACGCGATCATCCTTGGTGGTGGTAAAGATAAACGGCTCCGGGTAGGCCACGCCCGCTTTCAAATTCGCGTAGGGCGAAATCCTCGCCAGAAACGCACGCTGCGCCGGGTTGGATACGCTGCCATATTCCCCCACCCAGCTGGCGCCGGCAGCGATCTTTTCGAACCGCAGCATGTCCAGAAGCGGCACCTCGATAATCACGGCGTGCCACAAATCCGGGTGCTGTTCGAATTCCACGCCCATCAGCAGCCCGCCATTGCTGCCGCCGCGTATGCCCAGCTCCCCCGGCGAGGTGATGCGGCGCGCGATCAGATCCTTCGCCACGGCGGCAAAGTCATCATAGATGATCTGGCGTTTCGTTTTCAGCCCGGCCTCGTGCCAGGCGGGGCCGAATTCGCCGCCGCCGCGGATATTGGCCAGCACATAAACGCCGCCGCGTTCCAGCCATAGCTTGCCGAGCGTGGGGCTGTATTTCGGCGTCATGCTCACCTGGAAGCCGCCATAGGCGTAGAGCAGGGTAGGGTTTTTGCCATCCAGCTTCATGCCCTTGGGGTGCACCACGAAATATGGAATTTTTGTGCCGTCCGTGCTGGTGGCTTCGAACTGCTCCGTCACCTCGCCACTGGCATCGAATTTCGGCGGCAGGGATTTTATCACCACCGGCGGTGTAGCCGCTGCCGCATCCGTCAGGGATAGAGATGTCGGCACCAAGAAGCTGGTGACATCGAGAAAAACCTCGTCATTCACGTCGTTGGTCGCAACCAGGCTGACCGCCGCGTTATCCGGCAGATCAATGGTGCGCGTGGACCAGCCTGTGGCGGCCGGCGTGAACACTAACGCGCGGCCGCGTACGCGATCCAGGATGTTCGCCACCACGGTATGCGCGGTCGTTGCCACTTCATCCACGGCTTGCGCGGCGTTGGGCACAAACACCGTGGTGGGCGGGCGATCCAGATGCGCCATGTCCAGCGCCACCAGCGTGCCGGCTTTCTTTGGGTGGCCGCCGGCTGGCGTAAAATCCTGGTTGAGTTTCACGATCAGCAGGTTAT
This sequence comes from Acetobacteraceae bacterium, assembly GCA_003133065.1. Taxonomy (GTDB): domain Bacteria; phylum Pseudomonadota; class Alphaproteobacteria; order Acetobacterales; family Acetobacteraceae; genus BOG-908. The sequence goes on along the minus strand of PKZM01000118.1, from coordinate 20,190 downwards.
CGACCAGGCCTTCGATTTCGGCTTTCTCCGGCAAAGGCAACTTGATGGTGGCGGTGGGCGTCACGACCCGGATTCTGTGCGGAAGAAATCAATTCCCCGCTGCAGAATGGGCACCACGTGGCCTTGCGCGTCGGTCAGGGTTTGCACCTGTACGGCTACGTCCTGCGGCGTGCCGCGAAACACTTCCTGGGCTTGGGCAAGCGCCTGGCCGCGATGCAGGCGCTTGATGATGAAGGGGTAGCCGGAGGCGGTCATGCTGCCTGGCCCCCAGTCGGTGCCGACCAGGATGCTGTCGGGCGTTTCCCAATCCGCCACCTGCTTGGCGTGTGGGATCAGGAAGCCGCCATGCACAAACCGGGTTTTCTCGAAATCGAATTCTCGCGTGGTGACGGCATCCTCGCCACCGTTGGAGAGGGAGATCAGGCAGCGGTGATCGGCGGGGTGGAAGCAGGTATCGCCTTTCCACACCCAGGTGCTGTGCTCGGCCTTGGAGAGTGCATCGAGATCCAGCACCGTCGCCCACGCGGGCGTGGGTGTTTGGTAGCTGGCCAGCGATGTGCGGCGCCAGATGCCTTGCACGTGGGTGGCATCCTGCCAGAGGTTGGTGATCTGGCCGGCGGTGAAATCGGGGGTTGGGATACGGTCGCTGGATTGCGCCAGGGCGAGGGCCTGGCTGTAGAAGGTTTGATAGTGCGGATCGGCTTGCAGGATCTTGAGGGAGCGTGCGTCTTCCGCGCGCACCCAATCGAGCGCGCGCGGGCTTTGCACCTGTTCCAGCCAGAGGAACGGATCGGCCGTCGGCTGCGCCTGTGCCACGCCGATCCCGAGCCAGATTGCGAGAATAAGAGCCAGCCGCATGCCACCGATCCAATTTGTGCGGCTTCACCCTGCCCTCGCCACGCGCGCCTGAAAAGGCCCACGTGGGTCGCCGAAACGGTACAGGTTTTTTTCTTTTTTGAAAAACGAAGAGGGCGCCTCTTTTTTGCGAAAAGACGCAAAGAGTTTTATTCAATATGTCTTGGTTTGATTGGGTGGGGGCGCTATCCGCCGCGCGCCGGGCGGTATAATACTGTGCTCGTTACGAGCTTAGTGGGGGGACGTCGATGAGCGTTGCGAGCTGGGTGACCAGGGTTTCCGTCATGTGGACGGCTGCGTCCGATTGGGAGGGCGGGGCAGTAGAGGACTTCGCCTCGATTTTCGCGGCGCCTGCGGATCGGTCCTTATGCTTGAGCGAACAGTCATGGTTGCGTGCGGACTACTCGCGATCGCGCTGAACCTATCCGTGCCAGCCGAAGCACAAACCTACGAATTCAAGCTGACCGGGACCGTGGTCACCTCGACTAATGTGGACAAGGACGACGCGAACTGCCCAGGTGGCTGAAAGCCAAGGCATTTCGGTTTCGGGAACGGTCAGCAGCTTCTCCTTCGGCCGGGCGCCCTATACCTGTGGCGACCAGAGGGACGCGCTAATCGCGGAGTATGCAACCTACAACGTCCAGCTTGTCCCAACCTGCTACGACTTTACGCAGGGCCCTGTAGGTCTGTTCTACGAGTTTTACAACTATAATACGGGCGACTACAGCTGGGCTTTGGTGCGCTACCCGCTGACCGTGCCGACCTCGAGCGGCTATGGCCTGAACATGCTGTGCACGTCCATACTTAACAACACAGGCCCAGGCGGCGGTGTTGTACACAACCTCTTAAGTGGCTATCAGAATCCTGCGCATAATGCAAGTATTCCTGGTTCCGCGCCCAACAGCCGGCACATGTTTGGAGATGCGTTAGATATGGTAAACATATCCAACACGCAGGCTGAGCATGACAACATTCAGTTGCTCGCAAACGCGGCCGGTGCGTGGGTGGAGCCGACAACCAAGCGGTTCGCTTGCCGCCTTCGGTGCATTCACGTCGACTGGGGTCCGCATCCCGTCACAGCAACAACGCCCGCTACTCGCGGTAAGCCGGGCCTTTACGCACCGTAGAGTTGCTTGCGGAATCACAGATGTTTTTGTTTAGTCAAAGGTATGTCATGCGAACCTTCGCCCGCGCTGCAACGGTAATTCTGGCGTCTTCGTGCCTCGCCCACGCCCAGCAGAAAGCTGGCGCCGCGGCCACCCAGATTATATCTGAGGCGCAGATCAACCGTTCGGCGACAGCCTTGCTGAAGCTAACGTGGAAGCAGCGCCGAGAGCAATTTCGACGCGTAACGGCCGGGACAGACCCAGGGCACAGTGAAGCGCCTCATCCGCAGAGCGCGGAGCTCATTCTTGCGCTACTCGAGGCGGAGCGGCGCTTCATGCGGTTAGACGATGGCACGGAGCCTGACGAAGAGTACGGCGATTATGTAGCCGGCCTAGTGGCGGAGGCCGGGGCACTCAAAAATCCTGCGGCGATTAATGCTTTGATTGACCCCATCCTTCTCGACTGGGGTTACAATTATCGTTCTTTGGGCGAAATAGGAGATCCGGTTGTAGATCCTGCAATAGCCGAATTTCACCGTTCTACCAACCTCCTCCATAGGGGAACGCTTCTTATGACGCTGACTGTCGTCATGGAAGAGACTTCCAGTTTGCAGAAGGAAAAACGTGAACACATAAAAGCACTTGCGATGGCGTTCAGTGTCAGTTCCGATCTGGGCCTCCGCCTTGTGGCAATAAAATGCCTCGCCGAGTTTCACGACAGCGACGTCACGGCGCGCCTGACCGCCATCAAGGACCACGATCCCCTGGAAGTGGTACGGGTTGCCGCCGGCTTCGCCCTCAGGGGCATAGCCTTCCCCGGCGACAGCCGCTAAGCTTCGCGCCCTGCGTGCGGGGTCCAGCCGGCCACGCCGCAAACCAAGGGCGAATCCTGTGACACTGCTGCAAATGCTGCCGATCCTGAACGGTCCCACCCTGGCTTTACGCTTCTGCAAACAGGCCGTCATCCGATAGAGGGGCGGGTGTATCGGAGGATCATGATGCGCCTTGCCCTGCTTGCCTGCCTGCCCACTTTCCTGGCTCACGCCGCTACCGCCGCGCCCGGCCTCACCGCCGCCCAGCTGACCGCAATCGATGCGGCGGCGCGGCAGACTTTGGCACTCACCGGCGTGCCTTCCGCCAGCCTGTCGATCGTGAAGGATGGTCGCATCGTGGCCGAACGCGCCTATGGCCAGGCGCGGCTGGCGCCGCCACTGGCCGCCACCCCGGCCACGCGCTACCCGATCGGCTCCGTATCGAAGGAATTCACCGCCAGCCTGATCCTGCTGCTGGCGCAGGACGGCAAGCTCACGCTGGACGACCCCGTCGGCCGCTTCCTGCCGGAACTCACGGAGGCCAACCACGTCACCATCCGCCAGATCCTCTCCCATACGGCGGGCTATCAGGATTTCTGGCCGGAGGATTACTCCCCGCTGGTGTTCCGCTCGCCCACCACGCCGCAACACGTGGCCGATACGTGGGGCGGTAAAAAACTGGATTTTCCGCCNNTGGGATTACGATGGGTTGGGCGTGCCCCCCGGCGTGGTGGGCTACGAACGCTACGGCTTCGGCCCGCCGAGGCCCGCGCCGCTGGACCAGAAAGGCTGGAGTTTCGGCTCCGGCAGCCTGGCCATGACAGCGCATGATCTGGCGCTATGGGACATCAGCCTGATCGACCGCTCGCTGCTCTCGCCGGCCTCCTACGATGCGCTGGAGACCGAAGTGAAACTCAACAACGGAACATCCACGCATTACGCGCTGGGGCTCACGCTCGCCACACTTTCCGGCCACCGGGTGATCGAACATGGCGGCGAGGAAACCGGCTTTGTCTCCGATAACATGGTATTCCCGGACGATCACGCGGCCATCGCCGTGCTCACCAACCAGGATGCCTCCCGCGCCGCCAGCATCATCGCCAAGCGGATCACGCTGATCGCCTTCGGCATCTCGCCGCTCGATACCAGCGATCCGCATACCGCGCGCGTGGTGGCGCTGCTGGGCACGCTCGCGCATGGGCATATCGACATGGCGCAGCTTAACGCCAACGCGCAATCCTACTTCACGCCGGCGGTGCTGGCCGATTACGCCTCCAGCCTGGCGCCGCTCGGCCCACCCCTCTCGGCGCGGGAGCGGGCGCATGATGATCGCGGCGGTATGGTGGAACGGGTTTTTGATGTCACGTATGCGGCGCGCACGGTTACGCTCAGCACGTATGAGCTGCCGGATGGCAGGCTGGGGCAGTTTTTGATTGTTCCTTGAAGGAAGAAAGGCCTTCTTTTTTGAAAAAAAGAAGCAAAAAACTTTTGACTTTTGGTGCGCGCCTCCCGGCAGCGTACGCCACAGGTAAAAGTTTTTTGGTTCTTTTTTTCAAAAAAGAACATTCTTTCTTTCCCTTGCTGAGGAGTTTCCCATGAAAGTCGGTTTCATCGGCCTGGGCCAAATGGGTTCCGGCATGGCGGCCAACCTGGTCCGCGCCGGCCACAGCGTGACTGTATTCAACCGCAGCCGCGAGAAGACGAAGCCTTTGGTGGATCTCGGCGCCACGGCGGCCGCTGAGATCGCGGAGGCGTGTGGCGGCGAGGTAGTGATCTCCATGCTGGCCGATGATCACGCGGTGGAAAACGTGGCCTATGGTGAGGGCGGCATTGTCGCATCGCTGGCCGCGGGCGCGCTGCATGTTTCCTGCAGCACCATCGGGGTGGCGCAGTCGCGGCATTTAGCCCGCGCGCATGCCGTGGCCGGGCAGCGTTATGTGGCAGCGCCCGTGTTCGGCCGGCCAGAGGCGGCGGCGGCAGCCAAGCTGTTCATCATGGCAGCGGGCGGGCGGGACGATCTGGATACGTGCATGCCGTTGCTCGATGCGATGGGGCAGCGGGTTTTCGTGATGTCGGACCAGCCCGAGGCGGCGAACCTGGTCAAGCTGAGCGGCAATTTTCTCATCGCCGCTGTGATCGAAAGTTTGGGCGAGGCGATGGCCTTGGTGGCCAAGGGTGGAGTGGACAGGCATGCGTATCTGGAGATGCTCACCTCCACCCTGTTCGGTGCCCCGGTGTATCGCACCTATGGTGGCTTCATCGCCGACCACAAGCATGAACCCGCCGGCTTCGCAGCGCCGCTGGGTTTGAAGGACATTCGCCTGGCGCTTGCCGCCGGCGAGGAGCTGCGTGTGCCCATGCCCGTGGCCAGCCTGCTACGCGATCGCTTCCTCACGCTTCTGGCCCATGGCGGCGATCACCTGGACTGGTCCGCCATCGGCCAACTCGCCGGTAAGGATGCGGGTTCTAAAAGTTGAAAGTTCTTTGCTTTTTTCTTTCAGGAACGAAGACCTTGCTTTCCTTGCCTCAGACGATTTTCTCCCTCCCCTGCAATTTATGGTAGCAACGCCGCTGCGATTGATACAACCAGGCATCACGGCGGCGCGGCGTGGGTTTTCTGGGGCATGCGACGTGGCATCTGTATCGGCGTATGATGCCGGCACAGTAGAGGAAGAAAGACGTTCTTTTTTGAAAAAGAACCAAAAGCGTGTGCCTGTTGGGGTGGGCGTGACGCAGTGCCGGAAAGGCTGCGGCGCAGCAAAAATCTGTTGCCCCTAGCGGCACGCATGGCCTACTTTAACGTCTGAGCAACTTTGGAGAGGGAGGGTCCGCATGTCGATATACCGAACACCACCCACCCTCCGCCGGCCGCAATAGCACCCTGCTGCCCCACCCGTCGTCGCTTCCCAGCGCCGGCCTGTTCCAAAGCTCCTACCAGAAGGTTCGGCCCTACCAGGCCGTAACGTATCGTGCCACCAACGCGCATCGCCCGCGGCATATTGCCTTTCCGGCAGGTCCTTGCCTTCACCATGGCGCAATGGCGCCGCCACCCCGCAACGGTTGCCGCCATCATCGCCGCCTCGGCCGGCGCCACGGTGTCGGACGTGCTGATGCCGCTCTACGCCGGTCGCCTGATCGATGCCGTGGGCCTGCCCGCGCGGATCGCAGCCCGCGACGCAGCTCTGGCGGCGCTGGGCGCCATGGTCGTGCTGGGCCTCGTACTGGTGGTCCTGCGTTACGTGCTCTACCGCGGCATCGTCCGTCTCACGCTTGCCAACATGGCCGATGTCGCGCGCAGCGCCTTTGCCCGAATCCAGCGCCTCTCCACCGAATGGCAGGCCAGCACCTTCGCCGGGTCCACCGTGCGCAAGATCAGCCGCGGCATGTGGGCGTTCGATACGCTGAACGATACGATCCTGCTCGCCCTGCTCCCCTCCGCCGTGGTGCTCGCCGGCTCCACGCTGCTGCTGGGCTTGCGCTGGCCGGTGATGGGGGCCCTGATCGCCGCCGGCTCGCTGGCCTTCACCGCGCAGGCCATCGCGCTGTCGCTCGGTTATGTCGCGCCGGCCTCGCGCCTGTCCAACCAATGGGATACGCGGGTGGGCGGCACGCTGGCCGACGCGGTCAGTTGCAACGCTGTGGTCAAAGCCTTCGGCGCGGAAGCGCGGGAGGATGCGCGGCTGGCGGCCACCCTCGCCAAATGGCGCCAGCGCACGCGGCGGGCCTGGATCCGCGGCACCAATAGCGGCAGTTCGCAAGCGGCAAGCCTGCTCGCGCTCCGCACCGCCGTCGTCGGCCTCTCGCTGTGGCTGTGGTGGATCGGCCGGGCCACCGCCGGCGACCTCACCTGGGTGCTCACCACCTATTTCGTGGTGCACGGCTACCTGCGCGACATCGGCCAACACATTTCTGTTTTGCAACGGTCGGTGAACGACATGCACGAGATGGTGCTGCTGCACGGGCAGCTTCCCAGCGTGTCCGATGCGCCGGCTTCCCGCCCGATCGCGATCACGCGCGGCGAAATCGTGTTCGATCACGTCGGCTTCACCTACGGCGCGCAAAGCCGGCCGTTGTACCAAAACTTGAACCTGACCATCGCCGCCGGCGAGCGCGTGGGCCTGGTGGGGCATTCCGGTTCGGGCAAGACCACGTTCGTAAAACTGGTGGACCGGCTCTACGATGTGACATCCGGCCAGATCCGCATCGATGGCCAGGATATCGCGCTGGCAACGCAAGCCTCGCTGCGCTCGCAGATCGCCACCGTGCAGCAGGATCCGGTGCTGTTCCATCGCTCGCTTGCGGAAAACATCGCCTATGGGCGGCCCGGCGCCTCGCAGGATGCCATCGAACATGCCGCACGCCTGGCCAACGCACATGATTTCATCGCGCGCCTGCCGCAAGGCTACGCAACGCTGGTGGGCGAGCGTGGCATCAAGCTCTCGGGCGGCGAGCGGCAGCGTGTTGCCCTGGCGCGGGCCTTCCTGGCCGATTCCCCGATCCTGGTGCTGGACGAAGCAACATCCAGCCTGGATTCGGAATCCGAAGCCCTGATCCAGGAAGCAATGCTGCGGCTGATGGCCGGGCGCACCGCCATCGTCATCGCACACCGGCTGAGCACGGTGCGCGCGTTGGATCGGATACTCGTGTTCGATCGGGGGCGGATCGTGGAGGAGGGCTCGCACCAGGCGTTGATGGCAAGGGAGGGCGTGTATCGAAGGCTGGTGGAGGTGCAGTCGGCGGGGAAGGTGGAGGTAATTTAAGGAAGGAAGTGTTCTTTTTTGAAAAAAAGAACCAAAAAACTTTTGCCCTTTTGGGTACGCTGCCGGCGAGTCCGCGACAGCACTCCAAAAGTTTTTTGCTTCTTTTTTTCAAAAAAGAAAACCTTCCTGACTTTGCCCGCGTAGCCCGCCTGGGTGGTGGGGAGTAACCGAGCCTCCGCGGCCGGTACCGCGCCCCCCTGCGTTCAACACCCCCCTTTGCTGTTGACTCCGCCGCCCAGCGGCCTATGTGTCCGAGCACAGGTCCAGCCCCCCGGCTCAGGGCCTGTTTTCGTTCACCCCGGCCCGGGCACCCCCGTGCAAGCCGTGTGCAAATACAACCCGCACGCGCATACACTGACCGCGCCCGCCAGAACGGGCCGCTCAATACAGGAATATCCCGCCCACATGGCTTCCAGCTCAGCTGTTCTCGATCGCCCGTCCTCCCCCGCCCGCGCCGGCGAAGAGAGTTTTGCGGACCTGCTCGACGAAACCCTCGGCCGCGATACCGGATTCGACGGCTCCGTCGTCACCGGACGCGTCGTACGCCTCACCGATGAATTCGTCATCGTCGATGTCGGCCTCAAATCCGAAGGCCGCGTCGCCCTGAAGGAATTCGTCAACCCCGGCCAAAAGCCCGAAATCAAGCCGGGCGACATGATCGAGCTTTTCGTCGAACGCTATGAGGACCGGGACGGCGCCATCGTCCTCTCCCGCGAAAAAGCCCGCCGTGAGGAAGCCTGGACGCTGCTGGAGCGCTCCTTCGAGAGCAATATCCGCGTCAACGGCACCATCTACGGCCGCGTCAAGGGCGGCTTCACGGTCGATCTCGGCGGCGCCGTCGCCCTGCTGCACGTCACCGACATCGCCTGGCGCCGCATCAACCACCCTGCGGAGGCCTTGCAGATCGGCCAGCCCGTCCGCGTGCAGGTGATCCGCTTCAATGCCGATACCCAACGCATCAGCCTGGGCATGAAGCAGTTGGAAGCCGACCCCTGGGATGGCGTGACGGAGAAATATCCGCCCGGCGGCAAATTCTCCGGCCGCGTGACCAACATCACCGATTACGGCGCCTTCGTGGAGCTGGANNGAAATGTCCTGGACCAAGAAGAACGTCCATCCCGGCAAGATCGTCGCCACCTCGCAGGAGGTGGATGTGCTGGTCCTCGATGTGGACAGTTCCAAGCGCCGGATCTCGCTCGGCCTCAAGCAGGTGCAGCGCAACCCCTGGGAACAGTTCGCCGAGGAACACCCGGTCGGCACCACGGTCGAAGGCGAGGTGCGCAACATCACCGAGTTCGGCCTGTTCATCGGCCTGGCCCCGGATATCGACGGCATGGTCCACATGTCCGACATCAGCTGGGACGAGCCGGGCGAGACGGCGATCAACGCCTACGAAAAGGGCAAGATCGTCAGTGCCCGCGTGCTGGATATCGATGTGGAGAAGGAACGCATCTCCCTGGGCGTCAAGCAGCTTCAGGAAGACCCCTTCGCCGAGAGCATGAGCCGGGTGAAGAAGGGCGAGGTGGTCACCTGCATCGTCACCGCCATCCAGGCGAACGGCATCGAGGTGAAGGTAGACGACGTGCTCAGCGGCTTCATCCGCCGCGCCGAGCTCTCGCGCGAGAAGAGCGATCAGCGGCCGGACCGCTTCGCCGTGGGCGAGAAGGTCGATGCCAAGATCACCGCCATCGACCGCGCGGCGCGTAAGCTGTCCCTCACCATCAAAGGGCGCGAGATGGAAGAGGACAAGCAGGCCATGGCCGAATTCGGAACAACCGATAGCGGCGCCTCGCTGGGCGACATTCTCGGTGCCGCCATCCGCCGCCGCAACCAGCAATCCGAGTAGCAGTGGCCGGTTGTCAGTTTTCAGTTGTCAGAAAGACCTGGCGCAAGCAGCTTTCTGACACCTGAAAACTGACAACTGAAAGCTGAACATGGCCCTGGAAGCAGACGCAGTCATCGACCGCCGACGCCTGAAGCGGCGCTTGGCGTTCTGGCGCATCCTCGCCGTGGCTGCCCTGGTTCTCGCCGCCGTTATTGCCGTCCCGCATGGTAGCGGCGGTATCGGCGGCCCACGCATCGCCCGCTACGCCATCAATGGCCTTATCGGCGACGGCCGCGAGCAGATCGATGATCTCGACAAGCTGCGCGGCGACCCCGCCGTGCGCGGCGTGCTGCTGCATCTGGACACCCCCGGCGGTGCCGTCTCCGGTGGCGAGGGCATTCACGATGCCGTGATCAAATTGGCCCAGGCCAAGCCCGTGGTCGCGGTGATGGACGGCACCGCCGCCTCCGCGGGGTACATGATCGCGGTCGCCGCCCCCTATATCGTCGCGCGCGACAGCACGCTCACCGGCTCCATCGGTGTCATCCTGGAAACCGGTGACATCTCCGGCCTGCTCGACAAGCTCGGCATCAAGTCCGATCCCCTCGTCTCCGGCCCTCTCAAGGGCCAGCCCAGCTTCACCCAACCGATGAGCCCGGCGGGGCACGACTATCTCCAGGGCCTGGTGATGGATCTCTACGACCAGTTCGTCGGCCTGGTCGCCAGCGGCCGGCATATGGACCCCGCCCGTGTGCGCCAGCTCGCCGACGGGCGCGCCTATACCGGCCGCCAGGCGCTGGCTCTGAGCCTGGTCGATGAGATCGGGGGAGAACAGCAGGCGCTGCATTGGATGCAGACCAAGCGCCACCTGGCCGCCGATCTTCCTGTGCGTGATGTCCAAAAAGGCACGGTCTTCGATCAAATGCTCAAGAGCAGCCTTGCCGACATAGTTGTGACGGCGCAGCAGACACTGCGCGTTGACGGCGTTTGGGCGCTCTGGCAGCCTTCGCTGATGCGGGAATAGGAGTGCGGGATGCAGGCTTGGGTGCTGCCCGGTCATGTTTGGGCGCAGCTAATGCCTTGTTTGGCCCGGCCCTTGTCTCACATGCGTAGCGGCACCGGCCAATGACCCGTTCGGAGCTGATCGCGGAGGTGGCGTCCGCCAATCCTCACCTCAGGGCACCGGATGTGGAGCTCATCGTGGCGACGGTGTTCGATGAAATCTCCGCCGCCCTCACGCGTGGTGAACGTGTGGAGCTGCGCGGCTTCGGCGCCTTCACCATCAAACGCCGCGATGCCCGCACCGGCCGCAACCCCCGCACCGGCGAGGCAGTTCCGGTGGACGAGAAAGCCGTGCCCTTCTTCAAGGCCGGCAAGGAGCTGCGCGAACGCGTGAACACGCAGCCGGCTGCGCGGCCGCGGGCGAAGGTTTCGGCATAGACGTAAAGGAAGATGTTCCTTCGCTTTGCCAACCCCAACTCCAGGCGCTAACGTCCCCCCATGCTCCGCGCCCTGCTTCTGATCCCATTCCTGATCGTGCTGGTGGCCTTCGCGCTATCCAACCCGCAGCATGTGCAGTTGGCGCTCTGGCCGACGGATCTGTCGCTGGAAGCCCCGCTTTCCATCGCCATCCTGGCCGCTTCGGGCAGCTTCTTCTTCCTCGGGGCTCTGTTCGTCTGGTTCGGCACCATTGCCGCGCGCGGCCGGGCCCGCCGTGCCGAACGCCGGGCCGCGTCCCTGGAAGCTGAATTGCGGGCGCACCACGCGCCGCAGCGCGCCATGCGCCCCAGCCCGGCGCCGGTGCGGTTCGATCTTCCGGTAATTAGCCAGGCCCGCCCGGTCACCCCTGCGATTGCCGCGCCGAAGTGACGCGCCGGGGGGGAACCAGCCGCTCTTGACGGTGCGGGTGAAGATTTGCGGGGTGAACAGCCCGGCCGCGTTCGATGCCGCGGCAGAGGCGGGCGCCACGTGGATCGGCTTCGTGTTCTATCCTGGCTCGCCCCGGCACGTCACGCCTGGCCTGGCCGCTCGCCTCTCCGCCCGCCTCATCGGCGGCCCGTCGCGCGTGGGCTTGTTCGTTGATCCCACCGATGCCGAGGTGGCCGATGTGCTCGACACGCTGAAGCTCAATGTGCTCCAGCTCTATGCCTCGGCCGAGCGGATCGCCGCCATTCGCGCCAGGTTCGATGTGCCCGTGTGGCGGTCTATCGGTGTGCGCGTCCGCGAGGATCTGCCCGAGGATAGCGGCGTCGCCGCAGCCCTGGTGATCGAGCCAAAGCCGCCGCCTGGCGCCACGCGCCCGGGCGGGCTTTCCGTGCCGCTCGACTGGTCATTGCTGTTTGGCTGGCAGCCCGAGATGAAATGGCTGCTCGCCGGCGGCCTCACCCCCTGGAACGTTGCACGCGCCATCAAGCTGACCGACGCCACGGCCGTGGACGTCTCATCCGGGGTTGAAAGTGCACCGGGCGTCAAGGATCCGGACCTGATCCAGGCCTTCGTGTCGGCAGCGCGGGGCTAATCATCGTCGGCTTCGGCAGGTCCCTGGCCATGCGGACGCCGCACGCCATCTGGTAATCCTGCGGCGCCGCGCTATTAAGCGCACCCGCCGTCTTCGGAGACCGCATTGAACCACTCCACTACCCCGCCGATCCCCAACACCCTGCGCCAGGGTCCGGACGGCCATGGGCGGTTTGGCGACTATGGCGGGCGCTTCGTGGCCGAAACCCTGATGCCCCTCGTATTGGAGCTGGAGGCGGCCTACGAGGCCACCAAGGCCGACCCCGGCTTCCAGCGCGAGCTGGACTATTATCTGAAGGATTACGTGGGCCGCCCTAGCCCGCTTTGGTTCGCCGAGCGCCTCACGCGCACGCTGGGCGGTGCCAAGATCTACCTCAAGCGCGAGGAGCTGAATCACACCGGCGCGCATAAAGTGAATTCCTGCATGGGCCAGATCCTGCTGGCGCGCCGCATGGGCAAAACCCGCATCATCGCGGAGACCGGCGCAGGCCAGCATGGTGTTGCCACCGCCACCGTCTGCGCGCTGATGGGCATGCCCTGCGTCATCTACATGGGCGCGGTCGATGTGGAGCGCCAGAAACCCAACGTGTTCCGCATGAAGCTGCTGGGCGCCGAGGTGGTGCCCGTCACCACCGGCGCCGGCACGCTGAAGGATGCGATGAACGAGGCGATGCGGGACTGGGTAGCCAACGTGACCGACACCTATTTCCTGATCGGCACCGTCGCTGGCCCGCACCCGTATCCCGCCATGGTACGGGATTTCCAGAGCGTGATCGGCATTGAGGCGCGGGCACAGTTGATGGAGGCGGAGGGCCAGCTACCGGATGTGGTGATCGCCTCCGTCGGCGGCGGCAGCAACGCCATGGGCATCTTTCATCCGTTTCTCGATGATCCCTCCGTGCGCCTGATCGGCGTGGAGGCGGCCGGCCGCGGCCTGGACAGCGGCGCGCAGGCGGCGAGCATCGAGCGCGGACGCCCCGGNNGATGACGGCCAGATCACCGAGGCGCACAGCATCAGCGCCGGCCTCGATTATCCCGGCATCGGCCCCGAACACGCCTGGCTGCATGATATCGGCCGCGCTGAATACGTGGGCATCACCGACGACGAGGCCCTGGCTGCCTTCCAGCTATGCAGCCGCACGGAGGGCATCATCCCCGCGCTGGAATGTGCTCATGCCCTGGCGCACATCCAGAAGCTGGCCCCCACCATGCCGGCGGATAGCATCATCCTGATGAATCTGTCGGGGCGGGGGGACAAGGACATCTTCACGGTAGCGGAACACCTTGGGGCGAAGCTGTGATGCGGTGCGCATGTTTCCGGCTATTGCGCGACAGCACAGCCAAAAGTTTTTTGCTTCTTTTTTTCAAAAAAGAAGGCCTTTCTTCTTCATGAGCCGCATCTCTGCCCGCTTCGCCACTCTCCGCGCCTCCGGCCGCGGCGCCCTCATCCCCTTCCTGGAAGCCTATGACCCCGACCCCGCCACCTCCATGGCCATCCTCACCGGGATGCCGGCCGCCGGTGCCGATCTGATTGAGATCGGCATGCCCTTCACAGATCCGATGGCCGATGGCCCCACCATCCAGGCCGCCGGCCGCCGTGGCCTGGCGGCCGGCGCCACGCTGGACCGCACGCTCTCCATGGTGCGCGAGTTCCGGGTTGAAGATGGCACCACCCCGATCGTTCTGATGGGCTATCTCAATCCCATCCTTGCCTACGATCCCGCCTGCTTCTGCCGCGATGCCGCCGATGCCGGCGTGGACGGCCTGATTGTTGTCGATCTCCCCACCGAGGAAGCCGCCATCCTTGGCCCCCACGCCGCCGAACATGGGTTGGACATCATCCGTCTCGTCGCCCCCACCACCGATGACCGCCGGCTGCCGCATGTGCTTCAGGGCTGCTCCGGCTTTGTTTATTACGTAAGCATCACGGGCGTTACCGGCACCCGCACCGCTACGGTGGATGAGCTGGCGGCCGCGATCCCCCGCATCCGTGCGGTTACCGATCTACCCATCGCCATCGGCTTCGGCGTGCGCACCCCCGCCCAGGCCGCCGCCGCGGTGCGCCAGGCCGACGGTGCCGTCGTCGCCTCCGCCCTCATTGACACCCTTGCCGCCAGCCTGGACGACCAAGGCCGCGCCCGCCCCGACACCGTCCGACGCGTCCTCGACCAAGTGCGCGACCTCGCCGAAGCAGTACAAGCCGTCACCAAAGCGCCGGCCTGAACAACCGTAGGGTGGGTGAGCTGAAGCGATACACATCACCAGAGAAGAGAAAGAAAGGTCTTCTTTTTTGAAAAAAAGAAGCAAAAAACTTTTACCTTTTAGGGGAACACACCAAAGATGAGCTGGCTCACTGAATATGTCCGGCCGAAGATACGCACCCTGCTGGGGCAGCGGCCCGAGGTGCCGGAAAACCTCTGGTCGCAATGCCCCGCCTGCGAACAGATGATCTTCACCAAGGAGCTGGAAAAGAACCAGCGCGTCTGCACGCATTGCGGCCACCATATGCGCGGCACCGCACTGGAACGCCTCGCCTGGACCTTCGACGACAACAGCTTTACGCGCATTGAGCTCCCAAAGGCCCCCGCGGACCCGCTGACGTTCCGCGACCAGAAACGCTACGCCGAACGCCTGCGCGAAGCCCGCACCAAAACCGGCCTGGAAGACGCCCTCGTCGTTGCCCACGGCACCATCGGCGGCCAGAAAGCCGTCGTCGCCGTCATGGAATTCAACTTCATGGGCGGCTCCATGGGCGCGGCCGTCGGCGAAGGCATCGTCGCCGCCGCACGCCTGGCCCTGCTGCAACAGGTGCCGCTGATCGTGTTCACCGCCTCGGGCGGCGCGCGCATGCAGGAAGGTGCCGTCAGCCTGATGCAAATGCCGCGCACCACCATCGCCGCCATGCTGCTGAAGGAAGCGGGACTGCCCTTCATCGTCGTGCTCACGGATCCCACAACCGGCGGCGTCACCGCCAGCTTCGCTATGCTCGGCGACATCCACCTGGCCGAACCGGGCGCCCTGATCGGCTTCGCCGGCGCCCGCGTGATCGAACAAACCGTGCGCGAAACCCTGCCGGAAGGCTTCCAGCGCGCCGAATACCTGCACGAACACGGTATCGTGGATATCGTGGTGCGCCGGCCGGACCTGCCTGAAACCCTCGCCCGCCTGATCGCCCTGCTGGGGCCGTTCCTGCCGGAGGTCGCGCCGGAACCGGTTGAGGAACGCGCAGAGGCGGAGGCGTAGTGAAAAAGAAAGGTCTTCTTTTCTGAAGAAAAGAAGCAAAAGACTTTTGCACGGCTGTCGCGGACTCCACGGCGGCGCACGACACTAGCCGAGAGACGCATGCCCGACGTACCGACACCGGCCCCAAGCTCCGCGCGTACCGACGCCATCCTCGATCGACTCCACGGGCTATACCCGAAACTCATCGACCTCAGCCTCGATCGGGTCCTGCGCCTTCTGCACACCCTGGGCGATCCGCAGCTGGCACTGCCGCCCGTGATCCACGTCGCCGGCACCAACGGCAAAGGCAGCACCTGCGCCTTCCTGCGCGCCATCGCCGAAGCGGCCGGCATGCGCGTCCATGTCACCATCTCGCCCCACCTCGTCTCCCTCACCGAACGCTTCCGCCTCGCCGGCCACCTCGTCTCCGAGGAGAGCCTCGCCGAGACGCTGGCCGAAATCGAACAGCGCAACGCCGGCGCCCCCATCACCGTGTTCGAGGCCCTGGCCGCGGCGGGATTGCTGCTGTTCTCCCGCAGCCCGGCGGACCTGTGCATCGTGGAAGTCGGCCTCGGCGGGCGCTACGACGCCACCAACGTCTTCCCCGCGCCGGCCGCCTGCGCCATCACCTCCATCTCGCTCGACCACCAGGATTTCCTGGGCAACGACCTCTCCCGGATCGCCTGGGAAAAAGCCGGCATCATCAAACCCGGCCGCCCCGTCGCCACCGGCCACCAAACCCCCGATGTGCGTGCCACCCTGCGCGCCTGCGCGGCCGCAGCAGGCGCCCCCCTGCTGGAACGCGGCCGGGATTGGGACGCGACCCTCAGCGGCACCGAGCTGATCTATACCGACGCCGCCGGCAGGCTCAGCCTGCCCAAACCCGCGCTGGCCGGCGCCCACCAGATCGACAACGCCGGCATCGCCATCGCCGCCCTGCGCGCTTGCGGGCTCGGGCTACCACAAGCGGCCTATGGCGGTATCGCTTCCGCCACGTGGCCGGCGCGCCTGCAGCGCCTCACAGGCCGCCTGGCCGCCTCCCTGCCCGGCAACCTCACCCTCTATCTGGACGGCGGCCACAACCAGGGCGCCGGCCAGGCGCTTGCCGAGCACCTCGCCACCTGGTCCGACCAACCCACCCACCTCATCGTCGGCATGAAGCAGAGCAAGGATATCGGCGCCTTCCTCGCCCCCCTGCTGCCCCACGCCGCCACGCTGTGGGCCGTGCAGGAACCAGGGCAACACCTGGCGTTGCCGGTGCCCGACATCATCGCCGCATCCGGCGACCAGGCCCGTCCCGGCCCCACGGTCGCTGCCGCCTTGAACCGGATCGCCGCCGCCGAATCTCGGCCGGCCCGTATCCTGATCTGCGGCAGCCTCTATCTCGCCGGCGAGGTTCTCAAGGCGGATAACCCGCCCAGGCTGTAGGCCGCCGCCTGGGTAAAATCCCGGGTAGAAGTCACCTTCCGCACCTCGTCCGCAAAACTTGCGTTACATCCGGAGGCTAATGGTGCATTGCAGCGAACCTGCGATCGCCCTAAGGAGGACCGCATGACAAAGTTCTGGATCGTCGGCGTAACAGCCCTTCTCAGCCTCATGGCACTGGGCCCGCTATAGCGCGAAACGAGCGTTTTCCCCACCAGCATCTGTAGCGTTTCGTCACCGTTCGATTCCCCGCTTCAAAACCAATTCAGCGATTGTCCGGTCATCCCACGAGGTGACACATGCGAGCACGCGAAGAAAACCTCACACTTGAGGACCTGTTGTCCGATCCGCTGACCCGGTTGGTGATGCAAAGCGATAACATTACTGTGGCGGACACTGCCAAAGCTTTCGCCGAGGCGCGCATGGCGCTGGAACTGCGGCGCACGCCGCAGCTTTTCGCCAACACGGGCCGCCGCTTCCCCTGGCGTGCTTGCGCCGGCCGCACATATCGGGGGGTATGATCACCCCCCGGCGCGTCGCCGATTTTCCCCGCCCGCCCGCCCTGGAGCGGGTCACCGAGCGCATTCGCATCGTCCTCGCCGGCGAGACCATAGCCGAGACGGACGATGCCCTGCGCATCCTGGAGACCACGCATCCGCCGACCTACTATCTGCCCCCCTCCGCCTTCCGCTCCGGCATACTCATCCCCCGCCCACGCACCAGCTTTTGCGAATGGAAAGGCACCGCCCGCTATCTCAGCCTCACCGCCGGCGGCCGCACGGAACACGACGCGGCCTGGACCTACCCTGACCCCACCCCAGCCTATGCCGACCTTACCGATTGCGTTGCGGTCTATTGCGGCCGCATGGACGCCTGTTACGTGGGCGATGAGCGGGCCATCCCGCAGCCTGGCGGCTTCTATGGGGGCTGGATTACCAGCGCATTCATTGGACCGTTCAAGGGGAGCCCAGGGACTGAATACTGGTAAGGAAGTACGCGGTCTTTTTTGAAAAAACGACCCAAAAAACTTCAAGCCCTTTGCGCCCGCTGCCAGCGAGACGCGCACCAACAGTCAAAAGTTTTTGGGTCTTTTTTCAAAAAAGAACAACTTCCTTCTGCCTAACTCCCTCCATGAGGTGAAGGATGGAGTTATCCGCAGCGCGCGCCCTTGCATCGGCGGGCGAGGATGAGGCCGCCAAAATGGCCTATCTGGGGCTGTTACAGGCTCAGCCGACGCACTTGTCGGCCCTGTTGGAGTTGAGCTCGCTGGCATGGGCGAGCGGCCATCGCTCGGCCGCGCGGACATTGTGCGCGCAAGCGGTGGAACATCACCCCGATGCGCCGGCCGGGCATGTGCGCCTGGGGGATGTTCTGGCCGAGGCCGGCGAGGCGGACGGCGCCATTGCGGCCTATCGCCGGGCGCTAGCGATCGATGACGGGTTAGCGGAGGCACATCGCGGGCTGGCGCGGGTGCTGACTGAGCGGGGCGAAGAGGCGGGCCTGCACTGGGTGCGCGGCTTCACCGGTCACGCGACGGTGGTGCGGCCCTATCGCGGGCGTGGTGCGGCGGTGCGGGTGTTGCTGCTGGTTTCTGCCCATGGGGGCAATATCCCCGTAAAGCACTGGCTGCCGGACCGGATGTTCGCGGTGACGGCTGTCTATGTCGAGTATTTTGAAGGGGGTGCACCATTGCCGCCGCATGATGTGGTGGTCAATGCGGTGGGTGACGCGGATTGCTGTGGCGCGGCGCTGGTGCGGGCACGAGCCATTGCGGGCCGCAGCGTGGCGGCGGTGATCAACCCGCCGGCGCGGGTGATGGGCACCGGGCGGGCGGCGATGGCGCGGCGCCTGGCGGGACTGCCGGGGGTGCTGGTGCCGCGGATCCAAGAGATGTCGCGGGCAGCGCTGCTGGCGGCGACGGGGTGGGAGTTTCCGTTGCTGGTGCGGTCGCCGGGGTTTCATACGGGGCAGCATTTCTGCCGTGTCGAGTCGCAGGCCCGGCTGCCGGCGGCGGTCGGGGCCTTGCCGGGGGAGATGCTGCTGGCGATCGACTACCTCGATGCGCGCGGGTCGGATGGGATGGCGCGGAAATATCGCGTGATGTTCGTGGATGGCGTGGCCTATCCGCTGCACATGGCGGTCTCGGCGGACTGGAAAGTGCATTATTTTACTGCCGCGATGGAGCAGCAGCCAGCGTATCGGGCGGAGGAGCAGGCGTTCTTGCAGGAAATGCCGCGTGTGCTCGGGCGCCACGGTATGGCGGCATTAGGCGAGGTGGGGCGGGTGTTGGGGCTGGATTATGCGGGGATGGATTTCGGTCTGCGCGGCGATGGGGCGTTGATGGTATTCGAGGCGAACGCGACGATGGTGGTGAATCCGCCGCCGCCGGGGGCGATGTGGGAGTACCGGCGAGCGCCTGTGGAGACGGTGTTGGCCGCGATGCGGGGGATGGTGGGGCGGCGGGCTGCGCCCTAGATGCTTGGGCGGCTACCCGCCATCATGAGGGACGATGCGGCCGGCCCCGCGTTGTGCCTGCGGGCCAAGGCCTGACTTAGCCGAGGAGATCAAAACAGCATGCGTTTTAACAGACTGGGCCAAACCGGCCTGTTCGTGTCCGAGCTATGCCTCGGCACCATGACTTTTGGCGGCACGGAGGGGATGTGGAAACAGATCGGATCGCTGGGGCAGGCGGAGGCGGACCGGCTGGTGGGCCGGGCGATCGAGGCGGGGGTGAATTTCATCGACACCGCGGATGTCTACGCGGGCGGCGCCTCGGAGGAGATCACCGGGCAGGCACTGCGCAATCTCAACGTGCCGCGCGACGAGGTCGTGGTGGCGACGAAGGTCTTCAGCCCGACGGGAAAGGGGCCGAACGGACGGGGCAATTCCCGCGCGCATATCATGGACGCCATCAAGGCGAGTTTGAAGCGGCTGCAACTGGACCATGTAGACCTGTATCAAATCCACGGCTTCGATCCGGCGACGCCGATCGAAGAGACGGTGCGGGCGCTGGATACGCTGGTGCAACACGGGCATGTCCGATACGTGGGCGTTTCCAACTGGGCGGCCTGGCAAATCGTTAAGGCGCTCGGCATCGCCGAGCGGCAGGGCCTGGCACGGTTTGAGTCGCTGCAAGCCTATTACACGCTGGCCGGGCGTGATCTGGAGCGCGAGATCGTGCCGATGCTGCGCAGCGAAAACCTTGGGCTGATGGTGTGGAGCCCGCTGGCGGGCGGCTTGCTGAGCGGCAAATACAGCAGGGACAAGCAGGGCGAGGGCCGTCGGGCGGGGTTCGATTTTCCGCCGGTCGACCGTGACCGCGGCTTCGCCTGCGTGGAGGCGATGCGGCCGATCGCCGAACGGCATAAGGTGTCGGTGGCGCAGATCGCCCTGGCGTGGCTGCTCAAGCAGGACACCGTGACGAGCGTGATCATCGGCGCCAAGCGGCTGGAACAACTGGAGGATAATCTGGCGAGCACCGCGGTTGAGCTGAGCGCGGACGAGATGGAGATGCTCGGGCGCGTGAGCATGCTGCCGCCGGAATATCCGGGGTGGATGCTGGGGCGGCAGGGGGGCGCGCGGGAGACGTTGCTCAGGGAGGGGAAGTAAGAAGGAAGAATGTTCTTTTTTGAAAAAAAGAACCAAAAAACTTTTGCCTGTGCTGTCGC
>PKZM01000194.1 GCA_003133065.1 Acetobacteraceae bacterium | reverse complement strand
ACGAACTGGAACGCCGGATAGAAGCGCTCGCATTCGGTAATCGCGATATCCACCATATCCTCCAGGCTCTCCGCCGAGGCGCCGGGCGCGCCGCGCAGCAGCACGGAGTGGCGGAACAGCGGCATGCCGTCGTCGCTATCCATCCCGAAATGCCCAATCCACAGCCGCTCATTGGCGCGGGCCAGCAGTTCGTACAGCGCCGCCCGCCGCGGTGCGGGCACTTTCAAATCGAAGGTGCAGGTGAAATGCATGGCGGAGATTTCGGTGGACCACGCAAAATACAGCCCGTAATCGCACCATTTGCCGGGCGCTTCGGCGGCCATTTCGGCGTCCGACCGCCGGTCGAATACCCAATCGTTCGCGACGACGATTTGCTCCATGACATCGAGGGGGTTGGCAGCAGGGCTGGCGTGCATGCTTAGAGACATACGGGGTCTCCCCTGGGGGCAGGCCGTACCGGGAGGGCAAACCGGCTCTGCATCCACACGCTATGGCGCGACCAAGAGTCGCCGCAAGATGTGTCGGCTCTCAAACCGCTGATCCCACACCCGACAGACAAAAGTTTTTTGCTTCTTTTTTCAAAAAAGAAGAGTCTTTCCTCTTTTACCTCGCGTGAAGCTGCGCGGGGCCTTCTTTCCTGAAAGAAAGAAGAAAAGAACTTTATCTCTTACGAAAAAGTAAACGAGGCCGAGGTCAGGTTCGTGACGTTCTCCACGATGATTTGGGTGCCGTCCGACAGGTTCACGAAACTGTCGCCAAAAGCCACGCTGATGGTGGGCATCGCGGTGCCGTAGCCATGCAACGCGATCAGGTCGCTACCCGGGGTGAAGCCCACGATCGTATCCGTGCCACCGTCATCGCCGTTGATGAAGTTGAACACGTTGTCGCCGCTGCCGCCGACGAGGATGCTGCTGCCCGTGCCGGCCGTAAAGCTGTCGTTGCCCGCGCCCCCCCACAGCGTGCAGCTGCCGGCGCCTGCCTGAAAGCTGTCGTTGGCGGCCGAATTGCCCCCATACGCGTCAACACCGCTGCCGCCGGCCGCGACGGAAACAGCGGCATTGCCCGTGAGATACACGGTTGAGGCGCCGCTCGCGTTGACCGTGCTCTGGCCGAGGCCCACCACAAAGATCGAGCCAGCCTCACCGGAATACACGCCCGACCCGGTGCCGCCGAACACCGTCACCACGCCGGTGCCGCCCTGCACCAGCATGTCGTTGGCCGATCCGCCGACGATGATGGCCGAGCCGGAGCCGCCGATATACTCCGTCTGGCTGTTGGCGGCCCAAAGTTCGTTACCGCTGCCACTGCCGCCGTGCATGACGATGCTACCGCCGCTGCCCACCACCGTAGCGGGCGCGGACCCGCCGATGAAAGTCAGCATCCCCTCGCTGGGGCCAAACGCCACATCGCCGGCGCTGCCCGCGTTGGCCTGGGCGGTGATGGTGTCACTGGCGATTCCGGTCCCGCCACATACTATCGTATCCGCACCGTTCGAAACGACACTGTTATAGGCCGAACCGAGAAACAGCGTGCTGCGGCCGTCGCTGGTGGTGATGTCGGCGTTGTCGTTGTTGGTGACCATCAGATCGTTGCCGCCGCCCACGATCGACACGTTCATGCCGCTGCCCACGGCCGCCCCTGCGGAAAGCTGGGCTGTAAACGTGGTGCTCGCACCTGGCGCGCCGACCAGCGTATCGTTGTTCTCCAGCGTCGCCAGCAGCCCGCCGCCCGCATTGCCCACCAGCAGCGCGTTGCCGATGGCGTTATCGAGCAGGTCGAGCTTCTCGCTGCCCTCCAGCAGCACCCCGCTATAGCCGGCGGGCACAACGATGAGGCCGCCCGGGCCGATCCCGGCAGTGCCAGTCTGGCTGGTGATATCAACCGTCTCGAGATTGACACCGGCGGGCTCGCCGCTGCCGCCGAACACGGTCTGCTGGGGCTGCGTGCCATCCACCGAGTTCCACAGATAGATGCCCTGCTCGCCGATCACGTCGCCGAGCACCGTTTGCGACAGGGTCGGAAAAAGCGCGGCAAAGCTGCTCAGCAGATCGCCCCGCGTCACTTGGGTGCCGCTGTTGGAGGTGGAGCCTGTCACGGGTGCATTCCCTTCCTGGGTTGAGCCTGTGGTCTCGGTCGCCGTCAGTTCCGTGCCGCCGCCCGGCGAGCCGGTCACCGCGAAGGACAGCCCGGACAGATCGCCGCCCAAAAGGGTCAGCTCCGCCAGGTTTTGGCTGCCATCGTCGATGGTGAGCACGCCCTCCCCGGGCGCTGTCTGGGCATAGGCGGCACTTGTGGCACCGCCAAAGGGAAGCAGGATCTCATCACCCGGACCGAAATCGGCGATCCCGGGGGCGAAGGCGCCGCTCTGCGGCCATGCGGAAGCGCCGATGGAAAGCGTGCCGGCGCCCGCAAAATCGACGGTCAATCCGCCACCCAGGCTGCCCGAGACCAGCACATCGGCGCCAATGCCGGCGAGCAAAGTGCCCGTGCCTGATACGTCACCCAAAGCCAGTGTGCCGCCGCTCGCCGTGATCAGCCCGTCATCCACCACCGCGCCCGCCAGGTTCACAGCGCCCGCACCCTGAAGAACGCCGCCCGGATCAACGGTGACGGCGCCGGGGGCAGCACCGGATGTCCCGCCAATTTCCACCGAGGCCGTTCCATCGGTCGAGACGACATCGCCTGGGTTGCCCAGCGTCAGCGCACCCAACTGCACACGGGTTTGGCCGAGTGCGGCCAGAACACTCGCGCTCCCGGCGCCGCCCAAGGCCAGGGTCTCTGCAACCGACAGAGTCCCCCCTTGCAGCGCCACACTGCCCTGCACCTCCGCAACCGCCGCACTCACCCAGGCCCCGTTGTCGAGCGCCAGCAATCCCGAGTGGGTAGCTGTCCCCACCGCGAGCGACCCGATGGCATAGGTCCCTGACAGCGACACGGTGCCCGATAGCGACAGCGCGGCCGCATCCGCCGGCCCGATCACCAGTTCCACCGCATTGGCACCGCCCGCGATGGAAACGCTGTCATTGGCGCCCGGCGCCACGGAAGCGGGGCTCTGATCCTCCGTCGTGTCGGTCCAGTTGGCAGCGTCGGCCCAGGCCTGGCTCTGCGCTCCCGTCCACACATAGGCATCGTCACCGGCGGTGCCCGCGGGCGGCCCGCTGGTGGCCGTGCCCCCCGCCGACACCGTGATCTCCGCGCCCGTCCCATCCGGTATCACGGCAAACGTATCACTAGCGTAATTACCCGCCAGCAACAGGCTGCTGACCGCGGTGCCGCCTTCGGAAAGGGTCAGCGTGCCGATGCCGCCGCTGCCCGGCTGATAGCTGACCGCGCTCACCGGACTTTGGCCCGTCACAATGCTATCGCCGGGGGCGAAGCCGGTGATCAGGGATGTGATGCGTTCCGCCGTACCCGGCAGGATCAGCGCCGCGCCGCCCCCGGAGAAGCGGATCGGCATGCCCGTGGCGGTGGCCAGCGCCAATGCCGCCTCCGTGCCGATGGCGAGCGTGCCGGTACCGCTGATTGCCCCAACCTCCAGCGTGCCGCCCAGCGCCTCGACCATGCCGTTATCGATGATCGTGCCGGCCGAATCGAGGTTGCCCTGGCCGCTGGCCTCGTTGCCCGGATCCACTGTCAGCGCCCCGGAAGCCGCCGCCCCCAGCGTGCCGACCTCGATGGAGGCGGTCGTGTCCACTGTCACGCTATCTGTGGCGCCAACCCCCAGAAAGAGCCCGCCAAGTTGCATCGTGGCCCGGTTTTGTGCCGTCAGAACGGCGCTGGGGGATCCGCCGGCCGCACCGCCGCCGATCTGAAGCGTGCCCGAGACGGTCACCGCGCCGCCCGGGCCAGTGGCAATCAGATCGCCATCGGCCAGGTTCGCGCCTGTCGCAACGATCGTGGAAGCGTTGGTCGCTTCCAACATGGCCGCCTCAGCCGCTTGCGTCTGCGTCGCCGCCACACCCACGGTCAGTTGGCCCACCGAAAACACCCCGGTCAGCACCGTATTGCCCGTGGCGAACAGGCTCGCGCAGGTGCCGGTGCCGGAGATCGATTCCACCGTGGTGCCCGTGGGCCCCACGATCGTCACCGGTGTCTGCGCTCCCGGCGGCAGGGTTGCGGTCTGGCTCAGGGTCGTATCGGTCCAGCTGGCCGCGTGGCCCCAATTGCCGCTGACCGGAACTGTCCAGCAAAGCGAATCGGTGCCGGATTGCCCCGCGCCACCGCTGCCACCGGTTGGCTGCGTGAGGGTGATCTCCGTGCCGCCATTACCATCCGGCGTGCCCAGGAAATGCAGCCCGGCATAATTGCCCGCGAGATAGAGCCGCGCGACGATGGTGGTGTAGTAGATGAGCAGTACGGTGCCGCCGATGCTGGTCGTCGATGCCGTGTACTGCACGCCGGTCAGCGAACTGCCCTCCAGATCGAAGGCGTCCCCCAGGCCAAAGCCGGTGATCGTGCCGGTCGGGGCCGCCCGCGCCGTGGCCAAGGCGAGCACCGAGCCGGTGGTTTGAGAGCCAGTCAGCGAAATCGGGTCTGCGGTTGGAGACTCCAGCTCGAGCGTCGCGCCAGCGGCCACGGTCAGGCTGCCGCTGCCAGTTACGGTGCCGAGCGTTAGCGTGCCGCCGGTCGCCAGGATCGTGCCGTTATCGATGATGCTGCCGAGCGGATTGATGCTGCCGTTACCCGTCAGCGTCGCCCCGGCATCGATGGTCACGGCGCCCGCTTGGGCGCCGCCCGCAGCGCCGATTTCGACCGATCCGGTGGGGTCGGTCGTGATGCTGTCGCCCGAGCCGCCGCCCATCACCAGGCTGGCCGCCCGCACCGCCCCCCCTGCCTCGGCCACGAGCGCGGTGACCGGCAGACCAACACCCGATATCCCGCCGCCGAGCGTGAGGGTACCGGCAACCGTCAGTGACGTCGCACTGCCGCTCACCGAGATGGCGCCGGCCGCAATCTCCAGCGTGGTGGCGCCGATGCTGCCACCGGGGGTGAGGTCCAGCGTTCCCGTGGTAAAACCTGTGCCGCTCGCCTGGCCAACCGTGAGCGTGCCGATGCCGAATGCGCCCGAAAGCGCCACCTCCCCCGTCACCCCCAGCGTGGCCGCATCGCCTGGGCCCGCGATCACCGAGAAACTGGCCTGCGACGCCGCAATGCTCACCAGATCGTTGGCGCCGGGGGCGATACTCGCCGGATTGGCGCCGGTCGTCTGGTCCTGCCAGTTCGCCGCCCTGTCCCAGATGGCCGATCCGGCCGGCAGCCAAACGTACTGGTCGGGCGTGGTGGTGCCGGGGCTGAGTGTGCCGCCGCCACTGCCTGTTGCGGCCATGGTGATCAGCGTGCCGCCGTCACCATCTCCCGAGGCCAGGAACATCGCACCCGTATAGTTGCCCGCGAGCGTGATCCGCGCCGCCACCTGGCCACCATAGCTCAGCGCCAGCACCCCGCCGCTGGCGCCGGTGGCCGTGAAATTCGCGCTGGAAATCGGGCTGCCCACCACATCGATCGCATCGCCAGCAGCAAAGCCGCTCAGCGTGCCGGCGGGGGCAAAATACTCTTCGTCGATCGCCAAGGTCGCGTTGGCGCCGCCGAACCGCACCGCCTGGCCAGCGCCGCACGATCCGTTCAACACCAGCGTGGCCCCCGCGCCGATCTCCAGCGTGCCCGTGCCGGAGAGCGTGCCGACCATCAGCGTTCCGGCAGCGGCCGATATCGTGCCGCCATTGACCAACTGGCCATACGCGTTCGCAGCGCCCTGGCCCGAGAGGGTGGCACCCGCATCGATCGTCAGTTGGCCAGCGCGACCAATCCCCGCCTGGCCGATTTCCAGGATCGACGTCGCGTCAACATAAAGACTGTCCGCGGCATCATTGAGCAGCAGCGAGCCGGCGGTGATGCGCGCGCCGCCAGTGGCATTGACCGTGGCCGCATAGCCCAAGGCCGATCCGACCACCAGGCTGGAGGAGACCGAGAGCGTGCTGCCCGCGCCGCCAAGCAGGCTGCCCGACGTAACCACGGCCGACCCGGCCGTCACATCGGTGCCGGAGGCCAGTTGCAGCAAGCCGCCGCTGCCCGATTGACCCAGCCCCAGCGTGCCGAAGGCATAACTGCCGGAGAGGATGGAATTGCCGCTGAACACGGCCGAGCCCGCCGCCCCCGGGCCGGTCAAGGTCTGCACCGCAGCACCGGAAGGCCCGCTCACCGTAACGCTATCCTGCGCACCGGGCACGACCAGGGAGGGGCTGACCCCGTCCGTCACATCTGCCCAGTTGGAGGCTAACGACCATGCGCCACCGTCGGTTGAAAGCCACACGAACACCCGCGACGTCACCAGCGCCTCCTCACGCACAGGGCGAAGAAGCCGTTCTGGGCACGCAACCCTTAATTGCAGGAAAATCTATCCGCTGGCAAGTCGTTCTGCTCTGACAACGGATGCGTGTCGCTGGGATGCGCGGGTGTCGTTCAGCCCATCAATCCAGCCATATGCGCCGCACCGTCGGCCGCCCGATCGGGCATCTCCGCAGGCCGGGCATCACCCCTGCCCGGCCACCTCAGTTGTCGCCGCGTGGGCGCGGCCGGAATATGCCGATGAGCAGGGTAATCGTCAGCAATATCAGGTAGCCCTGCAGCAACAGATGCGCGAGGCCGGCAGCCTGCGTGGGAATGATGCCAAAGCTCATCATGCCCGTGACAGTGGCGAGTATCAGCAGCACGACCAGCCAGCGGATCATACATTCATCCCTTCGACGCCCCGGACGGCCTCGTGTCTGATGGGACTTTGGCAGGCCTTGGTGCATCGGCAAGGCCTGCCATGTCCCACGTCCACGATCCTGCGCAGGTGCAGCCGGACCCGTCATGGATACACGTACTTTTGTACACATGCAGCGGTGCCGTAGAACGAGAAGCGTCGTCTTTTTCTGAAGAAAGAGAAGCAAAAAGAGTTTTGATTATCTGATCCGACACTCTAGGCGCGCTTGCGGTTTGCCTTGGCTGGAAACAGTTTGCGCTCGCCCTGATCCGCCAGCCGATCGGGAAACTCGCCGAGATTCTCCTGAATCGCCGCCTCCTCCACCCGTGTGGGCGCGTACGGATCGGCACCGGGAACCACGGCGGGATTGCGCAACTGCCCGGCGCCGGCGCTGGCCTCCATGCCGATCAGCGCGCGCGCGCGTTCCCAGAACTCCGTATCCCGTCCGTCCGGCCTCCCGTCGGCCTCCCAGAGGTGATAGGCACGTTCCCGTATCGTTTGCGCGCGCGTCGCATCGTCGTCATCGAGCGGATTGTCCATGATCTGAAGCTCCCTGTTCATAGCCTGTCCCCGGACGGAACACGGTCGCCCGGGGGAGTGTCTGAACGTGCCGGCGCGCACGCCGTTCATCCTGGTATTCAGTCTTTCGCCAGGCCCAAACGGGAACGTATCAATCTGGGCACAGATGCCGCCCTGGTTTCAAAATTGTGATTCCGCGCTGCCGCAGCACCTGTGCGCACAGTGAAACTGAATGCGTTGACCCATAATCCAGGGCTTTATTCGCCTTCGGTCCGGTGTATGATCGGGCTCTCGGCAGGGGCAATGCGCCACGGCGGCGCGACGATGCCTGTGCATACATTGAGTAGCGGACGAATCCATGGCCAAGACGGACAACTGGCAGCGGCGGCGGCGATCAGAAAAGGGCTTCGACGAGTTCGCGTCGTTTCCCGAGCCGGTCATTCCCCCACCGTCCTTCCCCCGGCGCCCTAGCCCGGCAGCCCCCATCGCCACCGGCCCGGAAAGCACCGCCGTGGTGAAGTGGTTCAATGCTGAGAAAGGCTTTGGCTTTGTGGAAATGACCGAGGGCACGGGCGACGTGTTCCTGCACGCCAGTGTGTTGGCGCGCACCGGCGTCACCTCCGTCAATCCGGGCGCCACGTTGAAGGTGCGGATCGGTCAAGGCCAGAAAGGCCCGCAGGTTACCGAGGTCACCGAGGTCGATGAAAGCACGGCCGGTACCGCGCCGCCCCGTGCACCCCGTGCGCCAGATCGCGGCGGATATGGTGCCGGCGGCGGGGGCGGCTACGGGGGCGGGGGCGGGGGCGGGTTTGGCGCGCCGCGCCGCGGCTTCGATGCGCCTGTGGCCTCCGGCCCCGAGCAGCAAGGTACCGTGAAGTGGTACAACACCTCGAAGGGCTTTGGCTTCATCGCGCCGGAGGATGGCGGCAAGGATGTATTCGTCCACGCCTCCGCCCTGCGCCGCGCCGGTCTGACCGAACTGGCGGAGGGCCAGCGGGTAACCATCCAGATCACCCAAGGCCAAAAGGGTCCGGAAGCCGCCTCCATCCGCGTCTCCTGAGCCGGATAGGTCAGAGATGGCACAACAGCGCGGCGGAACCATCTGGTTCCGCCGTTTCGTTGCTTGGCTTGTGGCCGGGGGTTTTCCTGGCCGCCTTGCATCGCCATCTGCGCGCTCAACCTGGGAGATCAACACTATGCCCCCCTTGAGTCATGATGAATCGCAAGCCGCCATTGCCGTGCTGGGTGCTGGCTGTTTCTGGTGCGTGGAGGCCGTGTATCTCGACCTCGACGGGGTAATCTCGGTGAAATCCGGCTACGCCGGCGGCCACACGGAAAACCCCAGCTACCGGCAGGTCTGCACCGGCGGCACAGGCCACGCCGAGGTGGTGCGCATCGCCTACGACCCGGCCCGCCTCTCCTACGCGGATCTGCTGCGGGTGTTCTTTACGATCCACGATCCCACCACGCTGAACCGGCAGGGAGCCGATGTGGGCACGCAATACCGCTCCAGCATCATGACCGCCAACGAGGAGGAGGCGCGGATCGCCCATGAGGTGCTGGCCGAGATCGAGGCCGCCGGCCTGTATCCGGGCAAGATCGTCACGGAGATCGTGCCGCTCAAGACCTTCTATCCGGCCGAGGACGAGCACGACGACTACTTCGCCCGCAACCCCGGCAGCGGCTACTGCCAGGTGGTGGTGGCGCCCAAGGTGCGAAAATTCCGCAAGACTTTCGCCAACCGGCTGAAGGCGCAAGCAGCATGATCCGCCCCGTCCTCGCCGCCCTGATCGCCTGCGCTTTCGCAGCCCCGGCCGCAGCGCAGACACGCGTCGGCAGCGTGAACACCACCTTCCGCCTGCTCGGCGACGACAAGATCGTGGTGGACCGTTACGACGATCCCAAGGTGGATGGCGTGAGCTGTTACATGTCCCGCGCCGAAACCGGCGGCCTGAAAGGCCATCTGGGCCTGGCCACCGACCCGAGCCGGTTTTCCATCGCCTGCCGCGCCACCGGCCCTGTCTCGCTGAAAGGCAAGCTGCCGGACAACGAGGTGGTGTTCGGGGCCAGCGCGAGTTGGCTGTTCAAGCAGATCCGTGTCTCCCGCATCTGGGAC
Source organism: Acetobacteraceae bacterium (assembly GCA_003133065.1). Taxonomy (GTDB): domain Bacteria; phylum Pseudomonadota; class Alphaproteobacteria; order Acetobacterales; family Acetobacteraceae; genus BOG-908. The sequence goes on along the minus strand of PKZM01000194.1, from coordinate 6,241 downwards.
AAGGACAAGCGCGTTCTGGTTTATCTGGTGTGGTCCACCCAGGCCCTTACCCCGGAAGGCAGCCCGTACAACAGCGTGTCGGCAGTTGCAGTAGACCACTAAAAAAGCAAGGTCTTCTTTTCTGAAGAAAAGAAGCAAAAGACTTTTGCCAATTTATGCGCAATTCTCCGGCAGCAAGCGCAAACGGACAAAAGTTTTTTGGTTCTTTTTTTCAAAAAAGAACGCTTTCTTCGATATGTGAAATTGTTTCACGTGAAACAAAACAAGAACGAACTAAGGGTTGAGCGCCTGAAACACGTCGCCCTCTGGGACGCGGCCTTCGATATGGGCGCGGTGCCACAGGGCGTAAAACAGCAAAGCCCAGCAGGCCATACCCTCGCGCTTGCCGTCGGCGGCCTTGAACAGCGCCTCCACCCGTTCAGGCTCCGCAATCTCGGCGACGCCCGGCTGTGCCGACACCGCACGGCCGAGCCGAACCCCCTCCGCCGCGATCCACGCCCCCACAGGCACGGTAAACCCCTGTTTCGGCGCGAACGGCCTTGCCGCCGGCAACGCCCCCTCCAGCCACCGCCGCAGCAGATATTTTCCCCGCCGGTCCTGCACCTTCAGCCCATCCGGCAGCCGGAAGCCGGCAGAAGCGACCGCCGGATCAAGGAACGGCGTGCGCCCCTCCACCCCATGCGCCATCAGGCAGCGATCCAGCTTCAGCAGCAGATCATGCGGCAGCCAATCCGCCATATCCGTCGCCTGCGCGATCTGCAGGCGGGACCGGCCGGGCAGGCTGGCATGCGCCTCGGCGGCAGCCAGCCCATCCCGCCAAGCTGAGGACGGGCGGCGCAACACATCGACGCGGTCGAACGTGCCGCGGCCGCGCATCACGCGGCCGCCGAAATACCAGGGCCGCATCGCGCTGCGATAGCGCCCATAGCCGCCGAAAATCTCGTCGCCGCCCTCCCCGCAAAGAACCACCTTCACCGATTCCCGCGCGCGGCGCGCCAGGAACCAGCTCGGGATGATCGCGTAGTCCGCGGCCGGGTCGTCCATCGCGGCCACAATCTGCGGCAAATGGCGGAACACCATCTGCCGGGTGATCTCAATGGGCACGTGCTCAGCGCCTACGGACCGGGCCATGGCGGCCGCCCCCGCCCGCTCATCGGCGGCGCCCACCACATCGAAACCGGCGGTGAACGCCAGCACCGGCCGCGCATTCAGCCGCGCCATCACCGCCAGGATGGCCGCACTGTCGATCCCGCCGGAGAGGAACATGCCATACGGCACGTCGCTTCGCTGGTGCAGATCCACGCTCTCCATCAGCGCCGCATCCAGCCGCGCCAGCGCCTCCGCCTCGCCGATCTCCTCCGGTCCACCTTGCGGCAGCCCCGCGACACGGCGGTGGTCGATCAGCCTGCCATCGGCAATCTGCAACGTCTCCCCCGGAAGCACCCGCATGATGCCAGGAAAGATCGTCTCCGCCCCAGTGGTGAACTGCATCTGGAGCAGCTCGTCCCGTGCCCCTGGCCGCACGCAGCGGCGCACCAGCCCCGCCGCCAGCAGCGCCTGCGGCTCGGAGGCGAAGGCCATGCCGCCTTCGATCTGCGCCACATACAGCGGCTTGATGCCGAACGGATCGCGCGTCAGCGTCAGCGTGCGGCCGGCGCGATCATGGATGGCGATGGCGAACATGCCGCGCAAGGCCACCGCGAAACCCTCCGGATCGGCGCGGAACAGATGCAGCGGCGGCTCACAGTCACTGCCTGTGGCAAAGCGCGTGCCCGGCATGGCGGCGCGCAATTCCCGGAAATTATAAACCTCGCCATTGGCGATCAGCGCCGCAGGGCCATCGAAAAACGGCTGGTCGCCGCCCGCCACATCGATGATCGCCAGCCGCGTATGTACCAGTGCCGTCTGGCCGAGCACCACCGTTGCGGAACCATCCGGTCCCCGATGCGCAAGCGCCTGCCGCATCGCCGCCAGCACGGCCGGATCGGGCGGCGGCGCACCGGTCATCATCGCCAGGCCGGCGATGCCGCACATCAGGCGACCCCATGCCGTGTGCCGATCGGAGTCTCCTTGGAAACACTGCCGAGAAAGTCACGCCAGCGCTGCACCACGGCACCTTCCGAATACGCCTCCTCATAACAATCCCGCGCCGCCCGCACCATGGCCGAAGCCTGACGCGGATGGTGCAACACACCCTCGATCCCCGCTGCCAGCGCGATGGCACTCTCCTGCGCCACGAGAACCCCCGTGCGGCCGGACGAAATCAGCTCCCGCGGGCCATCGGCCATGGCAGCGACCACCGGCCGGTGCGCGGAAAACGCCTCCAGGACCACATTGCCCAGCGGCTCGATCCGGCTGGGGCAGACCAGCACGTCACACGCAGCGAGCAGCGATGCTGTATCGCTGCGCCAGCCCAGGAAATGAACGCGATCCGCAACACCAGCATGATTGGCAAGACGCTCCAGCGCCACCCGCTCGGGCCCATCGCCGGCAATGGCGGCATGCACGCCCGGCAGCCGGCTGATCGCCGCGATCAGCACATCGAAACCCTTGTTGCGATGCAGCCGCCCCATGCCCAGCACCAACGCAGCACCCGCCGGCACGCCCAGGGAGGCAGGCACCCCACCTGCCTGATCGGCCACGAAATTCGGCAGTTTGTGCACCCGCGCCGGCGGCACGCCCTGCCGCAGGATCCAGTCGACCACCCCCTGGGTGTTGCCCACCAAATGCTCGCAGCGCGAAAACTGGCGCACATCGTAGTAGCCGCCCAAACGGCCCACCAGCACCCAAGGGCCAGATGGCGCATGCCGTGCGGCGCGCCCCATCCACGCCACCGCCACACGCGGGGCAAACCGGCGTAGACGCCGCCCCATCAGCGGCCGCGTCAAGAGATCCGCGGCGCCGCCAAACCCCATCTCCACCGGCGCCAATCCCGCCGCCCGCAAACGCGCGGCACGCGCGGCATTGCGGCGGATCACGGGTAAGACCTCATCGCCGGCACGCGAAAGCCCGGCACAGAGGCGCTCGAAGAACAGCTCGGCGCCACCGGCGTCGGCGCCGGCCATCAGCTGGGCGAGCTTCATAAGAAAAAAGAAGGAAGACGTTCTTTCTTGAAAGAAAGAACCAAAGAACTTTTATTCATCAGGCCGAGTCAACCAAGGTTGAAACCGTACTCAGGCGGCCATCCAAGAGTAACAGCTCGAGGGCCGCCAAAATCGCGGATTGTACGGGGAGATCTGTCATGGCGGCGTCGCCGGGCGGCCCATCGGCCTGTGCTACGGCAGTGCACCTTCCTGCAGGCGCGTATTCGCTGGCAGGCGTGGGGCCGAACAGGCCGAGCGTCGGCGTGCCGGCTGAGGCGGCGAGGTGCATCAGGCCCGAATCGTTGCCCACGAAAATCGAACACCGGGCCAGGCACGCGGCCGCTTCCGGAAGGCTGAGCCGCCCCACCAAATCCACCGCCCCCGGCAGTGCTGCCAGCACGCGATCGCCCGCCAGGCGATCCGCAGCATCCGGGCCGCCGAATACGGCTGCGCGCGCGCCCGGCAGCCTGGCCGCCAGCGCCTTGAAAAGCTCTACAAACCGCTCTGCCGGCCAGATCTTCGCCGGCCAGTTGGCCGATGGACCCAATCCCACGATCGGCCCACCACCCGGCAGCAGTGACGCCGCCAAGGCGCGATCGCCCGGCGCGGTCCACGCGACCGGCAGCACCGGGGCGGGCAGCCCCATGGCGCCCGCGATATGGGTCAGCCGATGGCCGGGCCGCCGCCCCCCGCGCATGATTGCCCGCCGGCAGCTCACTACGCACAGGCTCAGCGCCGAGCCGCGCAAATCAACCACCAGATCCCAGCGCGTGCGCACCACCTGCGCCCATAAAGACAGCCAATGCAGATCGAAGCGCCGCTTATCGACCACGATCACCCGGTCCAGCCCCGGCATGCGGGCGAACACACCAGCCGCCACCGGCCCGCATGCAACGGTAAAACCCGCCGCGGGGAAAACCTGACGCAGATGCTCGATCAAGCCGGTGGAGAGAACCGCGTCGCCGAGCCGCGTCGCGGTGATGAAGAGTATGCGCATGGATGGCGACGCTGTAGCAGTTGTCAGCCCTCACTGGCCAGTTGCCAGAAGCGGGCAGCACTCCCCACCTCCTTCGGCAACTGGAAAACGGCAACTGGAAACTGACATGATGCTGGCTCATCTCCCCGCCCGGGCTGTGCTCTACCTCACCGGAGGTGACAGGGTCGGCTTTCTCAATGGCCTGGTCTCCAACGACGTGGCCCTGGCAGCGCCCGGCAGGGCCATCTGGGCGGCGCTGCTGACTGCCCAGGGCAAGTGGCTGGCGGATTTCTTCATCCTTGCCACCGCCGACGCCTTGCTGATCGATTGCGAGGCCGCGCAAGCGGAAATGCTCGCCTCCCGTCTGACCCGCTACAAGCTGCGTGCCGACATCCACCTGGCGGCCAGCCCCCTGCATGTCGCGACCGCGTGGGGCGGCACGCAAGACCTGCCGGAGGGCACCATCGCCGCGCCTGATCCGCGCCTGCCGGGCGCCGGCTGGCGTGTGCTTTGCCCATCCCTGCCGCCCGCCACCGCCAGCTTCGACGACTGGGACAGGCACCGGATTGGCCTCGGCCTGCCCGACGGCTCCCGCGACCTCGAGCCGGAGAAGACGGTGTTGCTGGAAGCGGGCTTCGATGAGCTGAATGGCGTTTCCTGGACCAAGGGCTGCTACATGGGCCAGGAACTGACCGCCCGCACGCGTTACCGCGGCCTGGTCAAGCGCCGGCTTGTGCCTGTCAGCGCGACATTACCGCTGCCCGATGCTGGTACGCCGGTGTTCAGCCATGACAAGGAGGTAGGTCAGATACGCTCTAGCAACGGTTCCGCCGGCCTGGCCCTGCTGCGGCTGGAAGCACTGCACAGCAATGCCTTGATATCAAATGAGAAGTCCATATCGATCCACATTCCGCCCTGGGCACGGATCCCTCAAGCCGCATGAACGCGCCCGCCCGGCCCTCACGTAAGGCCGATGCCATCCCTATATCGTGCGGCATGAAAATCCCTCAGCTTCGTCGCACCCTTCCGCTGCTGCTGACCATGCTTCTCGTGTTGGCGCCTTCCATGGTGGAGGCGCGGGTGAATAGCGGCCTTTCGCTCGGCAGCCGCGGCAGCCATACGTACGCGACCGCTCCTGGCACCAGCAATGCGCCCTATGGCAGCGCGCCGGTGCAGAGCAGCATGACGCCGCGAAGCTATGGCGGTTATGGCACGCCGGGATATGGCGGTTACGGCATGAGCGGCCGATCCGCGTTCGCCAGCGGCTTGCTCGGCGGCCTGGTCGGCGCCGGTATAGGCGGCATGTTGTTCGGCCATGGTTTCTTTGGCGGCATGCATGGTGGCATGGGCTTCCTGGGCCTGCTCTTGCAATTGTTTCTGCTGTATATGTTGGCGAGCTGGCTGTATCGCCGCTTCTTTGCCGGCAATCTGGCGCCGGCTGGCGCCGACATGTTCGCCCGCCGGTTCAATCCCGCCTTTGGCAATTCTGGCGCTGGCGCCCGCCCGGGTTTTGCGCCGCCCCGACCCGCCAATCAGCCCCTGGCGCTGGCCCCGCCGGACTATCAGAGTTTCGACAGGCTATTGCACAACATCCAGGCGGCATGGTCCGTGCACGATCTGAACGCGTTGCGTGGCATGGCCACGCCGGAGATGGTGAGTTATTTCGCCGATCAGATGGCCGAACAGACCAGCCGCGGCGTTCGCAACCAGGTTTCGGGCGTGCAATTGCTGCAGGGCGATCTTTCGGAGGCCTGGTCCGAGCGTTCACGCGAGTACGCGACCGTTTCGATGCGGTTTTCGATGCTCGATGTCACGCGCGATCGTGCCGGCCATGTGGTTGACGGCAGCCTGACCGAGCGTGTGACGGTCACCGAATTCTGGACTTTTGTGCGCACGCCCGGCGGCCAATGGGTGCTTTCAGCGATCCAGCAGCCACGCTGAGCGAGGCCAAACAGGTAAAAGTTTTTTGGTTCTTTTTTTCAAAAAAGAACATCCTTCCTGACTAAGCCCACCGCCATGTCGTCCCCGCCGCATTATCCTCCAGCAACACGCCACGCTCGGCCAACTCACGCCTGATCGCGTCAGCCCGAGCGAAATCGCGCGCCTTGCGAGCGGCCAGGCGATCGGCGATCGCGGCCTCGATGGCGGCATCGGGGGCACCGCGGAACCAGGCATCCGGCGC
>PKZM01000114.1 GCA_003133065.1 Acetobacteraceae bacterium | reverse complement strand
CGCCATAGGTAAAAGTCTTTTTGCTTCTTTTTCTTCAGAAAAAGAAGACTCTTGCTTTTTGCCGCTCCGCGGCGGGTCTTTCTTGAAAGAAAGAAGCAAAGAACTTTTACCCATAAGAGTCATGCTCGCCAGCCAGTGCCGTGGTCGGCGTTCAACGCCGGCGCGGCGGGGTTCAGCCTGGCGGGTTCTTCGAGGAAGCGGATGGGGGTGCCCATGAGGGGCGTGCCGAAGGGATCGTGGCTCAGCAGTCGGTTGGCAGGGTCGGTGAAGGCTTCGGCAAGGGTGCGCACGGGGGCGAAGGCAATGTCGCGGCCGGCGAACCAGGCTTGCCAATCCGCGCGCGTGCGGGTGCGGAAGAGGTTGCGCAGATAGTCGCGCAAGGGTTCCTGGCCTGGCCCTGGGGGAAGTGCGGCCAGCGGCAGAAGATCGGGGCGGCCGACCGCGTGCAGAAGGTTGGCGGCGAACTTTATCTCCGCGCCACCAAGCACGATCCATTGGGCGTCGGCGGTTTCGTAGAGGTTGTACATCGCGTTGCCGCCCCAGGAGCGTTCCTCCTTCGGCACGTGCGGCTGGCCGGTTGCGAAAATGCGGCCGGAGATGTTGGGGGTCCAGGCCAGCAGGGAATCGAACATCGCGGCGTCGATATAATCGCCCCGGCCGGTTTCGTGGCGGCGGTGCAGGGCCATCAGCACGCCGGCGAGCCCGGTGAGCGAGGCGAGTGCGTCGGCTACCGGCATATGCGGCATAGCGGGTTTGCCGTCCTGCCCTTCATTCAACGGCAAAACGCCGGCGAGCGCTTCCACCGCCAGATCATGCGCGGGCAGGTCACGGCGCGGGCCATCCTGGCCGAAGGCGGAGATCGAACAGTAGATCAGGCGGGGGTTTTCCGTGCCCAGGGTTGGGTAATCGAAGCCGAGGCGCGCGGCCACACCGGGGCGGAAGGCTTCCACAAACACGTCCGCATCGCGGGCCAGATCAAGAAGTGTCGTTCTCCCCTCAGCCGTTTTCAGATCGAGCTGAATGGATCGCTTGCCGCGATGGGTGTTGCGGAACCAGGCTGACATGCCGCCTACCTGGTAGCCGATCTCGCGCGTCGGCTCGCCGGTCCCTGGCGGTTCAATCCGGATCACGTCCGCGCCATGGTCCGCCATCATCAGCGTCAGCATAGGGCCCGGCAGGAACATGGAAATATCGAGAACACGCACGCCTTGCAGCTTCATCGTCCGGCATCCGCGCCCAATATCTCCGCGGTGTGTTCGCCCAAGGCTGGGCCGCGCCGGCCTGGCATGCGGTGCTGATCGATCTTGATCGGGCAGGCGAGCATGTGCAGGCCGCCGGGGCGCTGCGGATGCGCCACCACGTCGCGCAGGCCAGACTCGGCCACGAAATCTTGCCCCAGTGCCTGCTCGATGGTCAGAACGGGCGCGAATGGCACAACGCCCGCGAAGAGCTGGCGCCATGCTTGTGTGGTGCGCGTGGCAAACAGCGCATCCAGCGCCGCGGTGAGGTCGCGTAGGTTCGCGCGCCGCTCCGCCAGTCCCGCGAAGCGCGCATCCGCCGCCAGATCCGCCGCGCCCGCCAATTCGCACAGCTTGAGCCAGAATTTTTGAGTCTGGCACATGATGAAGGCCCAGCCATCCTGCGTGCGCACAAGCTGGGAGGGGGCCGCGGTGGGGTGCGCACTGCGCGGCATGCGCTGAACGATGAAATCCTCGTTCATCGCCCATACGGCGGTGTAGGAGAGCTGATGCAGCGCCACATCGAACAGCGATACGTCCACATCGCAGCCGCTTCCGGTGCGCGAAGCGGCCAGCAAAGCCGCCAGCAACCCGGCCGCCATCATGGTGCCGGACATGTAATCCACCATGGATACGCCCAGGCGCGTGGGCGGGCCGCCCGGCTCGCCGGTGAGGCTCATCAGCCCCGCCTCGGCCTGCATCAGGTAATCGTAGCCGGGCCAGGATTGTCGGGAATTGCCGCGGCCATAGGCCGAGAGATGCGCGCACACGATGGAAGGCTTGACCTGGCCTAGCTGGGCGTAGGTGAGGGCGAGTTTTTCCGGCTGGTCGCCGCGCAGATTGTTCGCCACCGCATCGGAGGAGGCGACCAGGCGTTCGAAATCGGCGCGGCCCTGCGCGGTTTTGATGTCCAGCGCCACGGATCGTTTGGCACGCGAAAAAGCCTGGAAGAACTCGCTGTCGTCCTCGCCCAGCAGGAAGGGGCCGGTGGCGCGGGACACATCGCCGCCCATGGCGGGAGATTCGATCTTGATCACGTCCGCGCCGAGTTCAGCCAGGATCTGCGATCCGTACGGGCCGGCGCCGTACATCTCCAGCGCGAGGATACGCACGCCATGGAGTGGGCCAGGCGGGATGCCAGGTTCAGCCATGTTCGGCTTCGCGCAGGGCAGCGGCGCGGGCGAGCACGCGCTCGGCTGCCAGGATCACGGGTTTTTCGATCAGTTTGCCATCCAACAGAGCGGCGGCGCCAGCGGCTTCGCGCAGCGCCTGCACCAGGCGATGCGCGGCTGCTATCTCCGCTTCCGACGGGGCGAAGGCGGCATTGACGGTTTCCACCTGGGCGGGGTGGATACAGGCGCGGCCGGTAAAGCCCAGATCCCGCGCGCGGCGGGTGGTGGCGTCCAGCCCCGCGCTGTCCTTGATGTCCAGGGCCGGCACATCGAGGAGTTGGATGCCGGCAGCGGCGCGGAAGGCGGCAAGCGCGCTGCGCGCATAGAGCAGCGACTCCCATGCCAATGTGCAGCCGCATTCCGCGGCGTAATCCACGGCGCCGAAGAGCAGGCCCGCCACTGAGGGGGCGGCGGCGATGGCGGCGGCCTGGAAGAGGCCCGCAGCGGATTCCACAATCGGCCAGAGCGGCAGGCCGGGGAAGGCTTCCGCGATAATGGCCGCCTCTTCCGGGTGCGCTATCTTCGGGATCATCAAAAAATCCGGCAGCACCGGCGCATCGGCCAGGGCGGCGAGATCGCGCAGGCCATCTTGCGTGCGGATGGAATTGATCCGCACACCCAATGCCGCATGCTGGCCGGCCAATGCGGCTTGTGCCGGATAGGCCATCACCGTGGCGCGGGCGCCGGATTTGGCATCCTGCGCCACCGCATCCTCCAGATCGATGCAGATGGCATCGGCGCCGGCAGCCAGGGCGCGGCCGAACCGGTCCGCGCGATTGCCGGGAACGAACAGCATGCTGCGCAGGCTGAGGGTGCTCACGCGAGATCCGGCTCAACGCGGTCGGTGGTGAGGAAGGTCACATCGGCCATGCCCTGGAAGGCGGCGGCTATGGCCGTCATGGTGTCAGTGGCGATGTCCTCGCCNNGGCCCGGCGCCGCCGAGGGTGCCGGTAACGCGCATCACCTCGAAGCCCGCGATGGAGGGTAAAGCACGGACCGTGGGCAGATCGACCGTTTTGGCCCAATTCTCGTAGGCTTGTACGGTGACGCCGGGCTTGAGGTTGAAGAGGGCGATCAGACGGGTGGGCATGGGGGCTCCTTTGAGGAACGAAGATGTTCTTTTTTGAAAAAAAAGAACCAAAAAACTTTTGTTCGTTCAGGCATGGGGTGTGTCAGCAGTGCCGGATCGTTGGGAAGGCGCGGAGGTAAAAGTTTTTTGGTTCTTTTTTTCAAAAAAGAACAGCTTTCTTATCCTGGATCGCACTGCAAAGGTATAGACATATCCCGACGCCAATGGGAAGCTTGCGCGGGTTCGTTTGCAGACCAATGACGGCGCTAGGGGTATGGATGAAGCTTTTGCGGGCGGCAACGCTGACGACCCTAAATCCGGACGCCGCTGCTGCCTGCTATGGTGAATGGTTTGGCTATACCCTGGCCGAGGCGGGCACGGTGCCGGCATTGCTGGCTGAATCCTGGGGGACGCCTGGCGCGGCGGGTCAGCGGTATTGCGTATGCGCGCCGGCTTCCGGCGCGCCGGTTTTCCTGCGGTTTGTGCAGGGCGATTCGCCGGATGCCTATCGGCCGCTGCGCAGCTTCGGTTGGGCCGCCATCGAGATCTGCGTTCAGGATGTGGTGGCGGTGGCGGCGCGGCTGCGGGACTCACCGTTCACGGTGATCGGGCCGCCGGCGCGGCTGGATGGGTTGCCCAGCATCTGTGCGATGCAGGTGCGCGGGCCGGACCAGGAGATCGTGTTCCTCACGCAGATCGATGCCGATCCGCCGGGTATGGCGCTGCCGCGTGCCGGCAGCCCCGTGGACATGCTGTTTATTCTGGTGCTCGCCTGTTCCGATATGGCGGCATCGCGGCGCTGGTTCGCCGAAGTGATGGGGCTAGAGCCGGGGCCTGATGTGGCGCTGGAATATGGCGTGCTTTCGGACGCGTTTGGGCTGGCCGCGGACCACAAGCATCGCATCGCGACGCTGAGCCATGTGGCCGATGTTTTTCTGGAGATGGATCAATATCCCGCCGGCGCCGCGGCGCGGCCCTGCTGGCCCGGCGCCCTGCCGCCCGGGGTGGCTATTGCCACGTTGCTGGCGCCCGATATGGGGGCGCTGCGGGATGCGCCGTGGATTACCCGGCCGTGCCACATGGGCGGGGTGCTGTACGGCGGCCTGGCGGCGGGCACGCTGCGGGCGCCGGATGGTAGCCTTGTGGAGGTTGTAGGCGTGTTATAGGTGGGCAGCCCACAGCCCTTGACGCGGCGGCGGATTTTCATTTGTCTGGTCCAATTGTGGGTGCAAGGAGAGCGGCCGATGCCTATGGAACTGCTGCACGATCTGAAGGTGTCGCACCCCCAGGACACGCGTGCGCGCCAGGATTTCGTATCCGCCTTGCGCGGCTATGTACTGAACGACATGGCGGCTGGCATGAAGCAGCGTTATCAGCAGGCGGTGGCGCCCGCGTTGGCGCAGCGCCTGGGCCGGCCGGCTGCCACGCAGGATGACGTGCATGAAGCGATGAAGGGCGATCTGTTTTTCAAGTTCTACAGCAGCGTGCGTTACAATGCGCAGGAGATGGTATGGCGTTCCGTGGTGCCGGGCATCGAGGCGGCGCTGCCGGAGATGCAGGCGCGCGCGGTGGCCGTGCAGGACCGGGCCGGCGGCACCCTGACGCTGGATCCCGCGCTGGATCTGCCGGAGAACGTGACCGAGATTGATGTGCATCTGATGCCCGGCGTGCATGCCGCGCCCGATACGCCGGCGGCCGGGGCCATTTATGATAACGGTTTGGCGGTGTTTTCTGCCGGTTTCATGGGACGTGAGCTGAACGATATCGGCATGTCCATGGCAAACTATATTGCCAAGAAGTTCCCCGATTTCCGGCCGGCCGATATTCTGGATGCCGGTTGCACGGTGGGCCATAACACGCTGGCCTGGGCGCAGACATATCCTGGCGCGCGGGTCACTGGCATCGATGTCTCCGCGTCCGTGCTGCGCTATGCGCATGCGCGGGCGGGCAGCCTGGGGATTTCCGCGCATTTCCATCAGATGGATGCAACGTCGCTGGCTTTCCCGGATGCGAGTTTCGATGTGGTTTTCAGCTCGATGTTTCTGCACGAGATGTCGGTGAAGGACATCAAGCGCTTCTTTGCCGAGGCGCATCGTGTGTTGCGGCCGGGCGGGTTGCTGGTAAACATGGAACTGCCGCCCAACCAGGCGCTGGAACCCTATGATCAATTCTATTTGGATTGGGATTGCTACTACAATGCCGAGCCGTATTACCGTGCCTTCCGCGATCAGGATTACCCGTTGCTGACACGGGCCGGCGGGTTTGCCGCGGAGGATTATCTGCAGTTCACGGTGCCGCAATATACATACATGGAGGATTCGGCGTTTGCGGAGGCAGTGCACCGGCCCGCCACGATCGATGGCGAAACCGGGCGGCTCAGTGCCAGCCTGCAATGGTTCGGTTTCGGCGCCTGGAAGCGATAGGATGAGTGTGTTGCCGCTGGATGCGGCCGGAAAGCGCCCCGCTTTCTTTGATGAGCCGGGAATGGACCAGCTCCTTTCCATGATGCTGGAGTTGGCGGCCGAATTATGGGTGGTGAAGGAGCGGGTATTCGTGCTGGAGTCGGTTCTTGGCCAGCAGGGCATGGCCGCGCGTGACGCGGTTGAAGCCTACGTCCCCACCCCGGAGGAACAGCAAACCCTGGCGGCCATGCGCGCGACAATGACCGCCCAACTCTTCCGCACCCTCGCGCGCGACCACCGCCCGGTAAACACCTGAAGTATCAAAAGTTTTTTGTTTCTTTTCATTCCAAAAGACGACCTTTCTTTCTGGTCTTCTGTCCTATGCACCGCTTGAACAGGTGCGTGCACATGACATTGTCAAAACGCAAGCATTGCGAAGGCGGCCATATGACCGTACCTTATGGCGTGTTGAACCGTTTCGGCCCAAACATGTGCCGGACATTCGCGCGTGCCGGCGCGGCCAGGGTATGGATTATGCCAATTATTCCCGCCGCCAGCCAGGGCGGCGGTCCGAGACCAAAAGCCAGCGCGGACGCAGAGGCTGTGCCGCAACACCAGGAGGATGGCGCGTGCAGGGTTTTAAACAGGTAGGCGAGAAACGCTTTCGCGAAACCTTCGGCCGCAGTTTCGAGGATTTCGGTGTCGGGGATGTCTACGAACACCGGCCGGGGAAGACGATCACGGAATTCGAAAATCATCAGTTCACGCTCATGACAATGAACAACCACCCGATGCATTTCGACGCGGAATTCGCGGCCGGTTCCGAGTTCGGGCGCAATATCGTGGTAAGCCCCTATACGCTGGCCCTGCTGATCGGCATGAGCGTGACCGACGTCAGCTACAAGGCGATTGCCAATCTGGGCATGGAAGAGGTGCGCTTTAGCGCGCCCGTTTTCGCCGGGGATACGATCTACGGCGAGTCGGAGGTGCTGGGCAAGCGTGCCTCGGCCAGTCGGCCGCAGCAGGGCATCGTGACCGTGCGCACCACCGGGCGCAACCAGCATGGCAAGATCGTGTGCAGCTTCGTGCGCAATATCCTGGTCCCGTTTGCGGGCCATGCGGTTGAGGATAACAGCGCAATGTACTGAGTGCACAGGGAGATAAGGTCTTCTTTTCTGACGAAAAGAAGCAAAAGGCTTTTGACTGTTGGCGTTTAGCTCGCCGGCAGCGTGCGCAAAGGGATAAAGTTTTTTGGTTCTTTTTTTCAAAAAAGAACATTCTTCCTGCTTTTGGAGTCGGATCATGAAACAGCACAGTCGGCCGCCGGAGGATGCCGCGATGCTGGAAGGTATCGAGCGCTGGCTGGCGCGGGAGGTGCGGCCGGTGGCGGCGGCGATGGAGCACGACGACGTCTACCCGGCTGAGCTGGTCGCACAGATGAAGCAGCTTGGCCTGTTCGGCGCCACCATCTCCACGGAGTACGGCGGGCTGGGCCTGCGGGCATCGCTATACGCCGACATCGTGACGCTGATCAGCGAAACATGGATGTCGCTCACCGGTATTTTCAACTCGCATCTGCTGATGGCCGCGATCGTGGAGAAATTTGGCACGCCGGCGCAGAAGGCGCTGTGGCTGCCGCGATTTGCCACCGGCGAGATCCGCGGCAGCCTTGGGCTGACGGAGCCCGATACCGGCACCGATCTGGGCGCCATCCGCACGCGTGCGCGGCGCACGGAGCGCGGCACCTACGTGATCGATGGTACGAAAACATGGATCAGCAACGGCATCGAGGGTGGTGTCGTAGCCCTGCTGGCACGCACGGACCCCGATGCCTCCCTGCGGCACCGTGGGCTATCGATGTTCATTGTGCCGAAATTCGATCCGGCTACGGGTGCGCCCACGGAAGGCTACCGCGCGGGGCGCAAGATCGAGAAGCTGGGTTACAAGGGGATCGACAGCGCGGAGCTGATCTTCGAGGGCGTGGAGCTGGATGCGGAGCGCCATCTTGTGGGCGGCGCGGAGGGAAAAGGGTTTTACATGGCGGTGGGCGGTCTGGAACTCGGCCGCATAAATGTGGCCGCGCGCGCCGTGGGCCTGGCGCGCCGGGCACTGCAGGAAAGCGTGGCCTATAGCCAGCATCGCCATACTTTCGGCAAGCCGATCTGCGAGCATCAGGCGATACAGCTCAAGCTCGGTGAGATGGCCGCGCGCGTCCGCGCCTCCGAACTGCTGGTGGCGGACGCGGCCCAGGCCTATGACCTTGGCGAGCGTTGCGACATGGAGGCCGGGATGGCAAAATATTTCGCATCAGAAACGGCCGTTGAGGTGACCCTGGAAGCCATGCGCATCTTCGGCGGCTACGGCTATAGCAAGGAATACCCGATCGAGCGACTGTACCGTGATGCCCCGCTGATGTGCATAGGCGAAGGTACAAACGAAATGCAACGGATCATCATCGCGCGGCAACTGATCGCGCGGAACCCGATCTAGACTAAGGAAGAGTCTTCTTTCTTGAAAGAAAGAAGTAAAGACCTTTTATTCCTGGGCGCCACAGCGGTTGAAGCTCATGGTGTAGATAAAGCGTTCCGCGGGGTGCACGCTGTCAGCGATGAAGTAGGGGGTGTCGCGCTGGTCGAAATACCGGCGCAGCGTGCGCAGGGCGGGGGCACCGGCGGTTGCGGCCAGCGATTCGGCCTCGCGCCGGGTCAGGGCGCAGGCGGTAATTTCCTGGTCGATACGGCTGGCGGCGATGCCGCTTGCTTGTTCGATCACCTCGGTAAAGGAATTCGCGCGCGCTTCCAGCGCCTCGCGGCTGGGTGCGCAATCACGCCGGATCAGCGCTGTGGTTAGACCAACCGGGCGGCTGGCTGGTCCGCGCAAACCCTCCACACGTAGCCATTCCGCAGGGACCAGCTTAAGCCGCCGGGCCAGGCGTGATCCGGTGGCTGGCCCGTAGTGATCCACGGTAAGGCGCGCGTTGCGCGCGTATTGCAGCAACTCCTCAAACCCGCGGAGCGGCTGTACGAAAGATGCGGCGGGACCGCGCCCTATCACCACGGTACCCACCCGGCGGCGGCGGCGCACCACACCGGAATCGCTGAGGATGCGCAGCGCATCGCGCACCGTTTGCCGGCACACGCCGAATGCTTGCGAAATCTCTATCTCCGTGGGCAGAACCGCGCCCACCGGATATTGGCCGGATGTGATCGATCCCTGCAGCGCGGAGGCAATGCGGCGATACAGTGGTTGTGCGGCATCGCTATCGACGAACACGGCACCGTCCTGTGTGATGTATCCGCATGCGCAATTACCCCTTCAATTGTCCATACCATAAACGGCGCCCCATGCATCCCACCCCGGTATCAAAGTTTTTTGCTTCTTTTTTTCAAAAAAGAAGACTCTTTCTTCCTTTCTTCCTCAAACGCCCGGTTCCCCCGATGTGGCCTCGCGCCAATCCATGGTAGAGAGGCGTCATGTGTATAAGGAGCGGGTTCGCCTATGCCGGATGATGCGTTCGATGCGGAGAGTTTCCCCGAGCATATTTATCTGACGGCCTTTGGCGACGTGCGCCAGGCCGTGATGGCGGGTGCGTTTACCAGCGGCTATGAGCATTACGTGGCATTCGGGGCGGCTGAGATCGCCAGTGGTGTGCGTCCCTCGCCGTTTCGTGGCGGCCCGCCGGGCCTGGCGTATTCCGTGTTGCCGCCGGCCGACCATGACCAGCCGGTGCCGGCCTCCCCTGCACCCATGGCGTTGCCGGCCTCCGAAACCGGGCTGCCCTATGTTCCGCAACCAAAACAGGGGGCGCCGGCCCGGCCTGGATCGGAGCCATTTTCCGAGGATCTATACCTGGCTCTTAACCCGGATGTGGCAGCGCTGGTGGAGAAGGCGACATTCGCGAGCGGCCGCGCGCACTGGCTGGCGGTGGGCCGTGCGGAGGAACAGGCAGGCCTGCGGCCCAGCATTGTGGATGATGCGCTCTACACCGACGCGCCGCCCCCCGGCACGGATTGCGAGGTGTCCACTGAGCATTTCGATGCCGAAAGCTATCTGCTGCTGTATCCCGATGTGCGCCACGCCTTGGGTTCCGATCCCGCGGCGGCGCGACACCACTGGGTTCACCATGGCAGGTTCGAGGGCAGGGTTGGCACCGGGATAGCGCCCTATGCCAGTTGGCAGGCACGGCCGGCGGAGGTTCTGGCCAAGCCCTTCGGCATCAACGTGTTCGGCCCGTTCGCGGCCACCAGCGGGCTGGGCACGGCAGCGCGGGGGCTGCTGCGGGCGATCCAGAGCGTGGGGATTGCAACCGAACTGCACCCTTTTGATGTGAGTCGCGCCCTGCCGCGGATTACGCCGGCGGAGCGTGTCCGCAAGCCAAAGTACCGCAGCAATTTGCTGCTGGCCAACGCCGACCAGATTGCCCGGCTGACCGCGCTTTATCCCACAGGGCATTTCGACGATGCCTACAACATTGCTGTCTGGGCCTGGGAACTCGCCGCGTTCCGGCCGGACTGGCACACCAGCTTCGCGCCGCTGGACGAGGTATGGACCAATAGCGATTTCGAGATCGACAGCATCGGCGCCATCGCGCCCGTGCCGGTACACAAGATCCGGCTGCCGGTGGAAGTGGTGCCCGCATCGGCCGAGGCTGGCCGGGAGATGTTCGGCATCCCGCCCGACCGGCTGGTGTTTCTGGTGGCGTTCGATGTGGGCAGCACGTCGGCGCGCAAGAACCCCTCCATGGTGATCGATGCGTTCCGCGAAGCCTTCGCAGGGGACGAGAACGTTTTCCTGGTGATCAAATTCCACTCCACCGCCGTGGAGCCCTCCATCACGCGCCAGCTCAACCGCGCGCTGCGCGGCGCGGAGAATGTGCTGGTGATGGCGGATCTGCTCAGCGATGCCGACATGGCGCTGCTGCGCGCGGCGTGCGATTGCTTTGTATCAGCGCACCGCAGCGAGGGATTCGGCCTGAACATCGCCGAGTTCATGGCGCTGGGCAAGCCGGTGATTGCCACCAATTACTCCGGCAACCTGGAGTTCTTTGATGAGAGCGTAGGGTTCCCGATCGACTACGATCTTACCGAGGTGGAGGCACAGACCGGCCCGTATATGCCGCATTATGTGTGGGCGGAGCCGAAGAAGGCATCGCTGATCGCGCAGTTCCGCGCGGTGTACGAGGATCAGCCGGCGGCGTGGGCGCGCGGTGCGCGCGCCGCGCAGCGGATGCGGGATCAGTTCAGCGCCGCGCAGATCGGTAATGAAATCCGCCGCCGCCTGCTTGCGATCGGGCTATCGGCCGAGTTGCCGCCGTTTCTCGCCTGGGTGGGACGCACGCGCGGCCTTGTGGGCTCCGCACCCTTCACTGCGCTAGACGCCATGCAGCGCCATGCGATCGCCTCGCTTGGTGCGCGCCGCCCGGTGATCAGCCTGATCGTGCCCGTCTATAATGTGGCGCCGGTTTGGCTGGAAGCCTGCGTGCTGTCGGTGCTGAAGCAGAGCTATCCGTTCTGGGAGCTATGCCTGTGCAATGATGCGAGCACCGAAGAGCCGACGCTGGCGTTGTTGCAGCGCCTGCAGGGGGTTGATCCGCGACTTAAAATTCGCCATTCGCCGCGCAACCTGGGCATTGCCGGGGCATCCAACCTGGCGGTGGAAATGGCCACCGGCGAATTCATCGCCATGCTGGACAATGATGACACGATCCATCCCGATGCACTTCTGGAGGTAGCCCGAGCCCTCTTCGCCAATGCAGATATCGACGTCATCTACACCGATGAGGACAAGATAGACGAACAGGGCCGCTTGATCGATACCTACCACAAGCCGGACTGGTCGCCTGAACACCTGGAATCGGTAATGTACGTGCTGCACATGCTGGTGGTGCGCAAGAAGCTGTTTCTGGACGTGGGTGGCTTTCGCCAGGAGTATTCCGGCGCGCAGGATTACGATTTGATGCTGCGGCTTTCCAGGCGCACGCAGAAGGTGCACCATATCGCCCGCGCGCTGTACCATTGGCGCGCGGTGCAGGGCTCGGCCGCAGCGGTTGTGGATGCCAAGCCCTACGCCTTGCAGGCCGGCTTGCGTGCGCTGCAAGATCACGTGGCACAGAAACATGGCGATAGGGCATGGGTGGAGGATGGGCTGCTGCCCGGCACATTCCGCGTCCGGCGTAAGATACTTGGCCGGCCGCGCGTATCCTTGCTGATCCTGACGAATAATGGCGAGCTCGATCTGCCGGGCCGAGGGTCGTTCCACATGGTCGATAACCTCGTAGATTCCATCCTGCGCCGCACGACCTACCGCAATTACGAGATTGTGGTGGTGGATAACAGCAAGCTATCAGCCGAGCAGACCGCGCGCTTCCGTTCCCTCGGCGTGCGGGTAGAAAACTTCGCCGGCCCGGTGGTGCCGTTCAACTATGCCGCCAAGGCTAATTACGCACTTCGTATCTGCCGCACCGAGCATCTGGTGCTGCTGAACGATGATATGGAAGTGATCAACGAGGACTGGCTCACAAGTTTGTTGGAATTATCCCAGGATCCGGAGGTGGGCGCGGTGGGCGCGCGCTTGCTGCATGCAGACGGCACTATCCAGCATGTGGGCTGCGTGATCGGGGTGAATAGCGGTACGGCGCATGTATACCACTCATTTCCTGGCGACTTTATCGGTTATAACGGTTTTACGCATCTGATACGTAATTACTCCGCGGTCACCGGCGCATGCTTTGCGACGCGCAAGAGCGTGATGTCGCAGGTTGGCGGACTGGATGAAAGCTTTGCGATTGACTTCAATGACACTGATCTATGTCTCAAGATTCTCGAAAACGGCTACCGGATTGTCTACACGCCTTATGCGTCACTATTCCATTTCGAGGGCGCCTCGGCCAAGCGTGTGACACAGAATCCCGATGAGCGGCGGCGTTTTGTGGCACGATGGGCGCGGTATATGGAGAATGATCCGTATTTCAATCCAAACTTTTCGCGTGACCGATTCGATTTTACAGTTGCTTAAGAAAGGAAGAATGTTCTTTTTTGAAAAAAAGAACCAAAAAACTTTCGATACCTTGGGGCGGGACTCGCCGGCAGCGTGCGCCAAAGAGTCAAAGTGTTTTGGTGCTTTTTTTCAAGCAAGAACTCTCACTTTTCTTCCTTGAACGGCGAAAACTCCATCAGCGTGGCCATCTCCGCCTCCATCGCCGGCCGCTCCCGCGCCAGGTGATCGCCGATCGCGCGCCGCAGGCCAGGATTGGCAATCCAGTGCGCGGAGTAAGTGGGGGATGGCAGGTAGCCCCGCTGGATCTTATGTTCGCCTTGCGCGCCGGCTTCCACCGTTTTCATGCCGTGGGCGATGGCGAAATCGATCGCGCGGTAGTAGCAGAGTTCGAAGTGCAGGAAAGGGAAGTCGCCGATGCAGCCCCAGTTGCGCCCGTACAGCGTATCGGTGCCTGCCAGGTTCAGCGCGCCGGCCACCAGCTTGCCGCTATGTTCGGCCAGCATCAGAACAACGCGGTCGCCCAGGCGGGCGGAGAGCAGGGGGAAGAACTTTTCCGTCAAATATGCGCTGCCCCATTTGCGGTCCACGGTGGAGTGATAGAACCGGTAGAACGCTTTCCAGTGGGCCTTTTCGATTTCCGATCCGCGCAGGGTCAGGAAATTCAGGCCGCTTGCATTGGCATCGCGCCTTTCACGCCGGATTACCTTGCGCTTGCGTGAGCTGAGTGCCGCGAGAAAATCGTCGAAGCTGGCGTAGCCATCGTTATGCCAGTGGTATTGCACGCCAAGGCGTTGTAACCAGCCGGCTTGCCCCAGGGATGTGTATTCAGCCTGTGTGCAGAACGTCACATGCACCGAGCTCAGCTGCAATTCGCGACAGGCCTGGGTCAGCGCGCCGGCTAGTGTTGCGGTGTCTATTTGGCTACCGGGGCGCAACAGAAGGCGCGGGCCGGTCACCGGGCTGAAGGGGGCGGACACTTGCAGTTTTGGGTAGTAGTCGCCGCCGGCTTGTTCGAAGGCGCGTGCCCAGCCGTGATCGAACACATATTCGCCGTAGCTGTGCCCCTTGGCATAGAGGGGCGCCGCGGCGATCAGCATACCGCGATCATCGCGTAGCGCGGCGTGCCGTGGCAGCCAGCCAGTGCGCGCGGTAGCGGAGCCGCTATCTTCGACTGCGCTCAGGAAGGCGTGGCTGACGAAGGGATTGTCCATCCCTGCGCACATATCCCATTCCGCCGCATCGATCTCATGGATCGAGCCATGCAGCGTTATCGAAAGGGCAGGTGTTCGATCCGGCATCTCCGCCCATATAGCCCACCGCCCAACAGTTAAAAGTTTTTTGCTTCTTTTTTTCAAAAAAGAAGAATCTTGCTTTTCCCTTCGTCCGCTTGGGCGCCTGTGCCGCTTATGCCTGCCGTGTCAGGAATGCCGCAAATGCCTGCAGTGTGGTGGGGGAGACGTGATGCTCGATGCCTTCGGCGTCGGTCTCCGCATCCTCCTGGGGCACGCCCACCGCAACCAGCAGATCGACCACCAGGCGGTGCCGGCGCCGAACCCGGGCGGCGAGGGCCTGGCCTTCCGGCGTGAGGAAAATGCCGCGATAGGGGCGGGCGGTGACCAGGCCTTCCCGCTTCAGTCGGGTGATGGCTTTCACCACCGTGACGTGGCTGACGCCTAGGCGGCGGGCGATGTCGGTGGGCCGGGCCTCGCCATCTTCGGCGAGCAGATCGGCGATGAGTTCGGTGTAATCCTCCAGCAGGGCGGCGGCGCGGGCGATGCGGGCGCGGCCGAACCGCCGCGCTTGCGTCGCCTCCGCCGATGCTTTGTGGTCGTGTGCCTGGTCCAAGACCGCCTTGCCTCTTTTTGCCGGACCGCCGCCGGATTGTGACCGTTCTAGGCCTTTGCACATCCCGTAGCCTAGACTACATAAATTATATGAGCCTAAGCGATGGTGCCACGGCAAAAACTCTGAGCGACCGCACCACCTGGGCCATACGCGAGGTCCTGGATGGGCGGCGCCGGGGTTGGCGCGCGATTTTGCCTTTTGCCGGGCCCGCGATTGTGGCTTCGGTCGCTTATATCGATCCGGGCAATTTCGCTACCAACATCCAGGCCGGGGCGCGGTATGGCTATGGCCTGCTTTGGGTGGTGGTGCTGGCCAATGGCGTGGCCATGCTGTTCCAGGCGATGTCCGCCAAACTGGGGATCGTGACGAACCGCAACCTGGCGGAACTGTGCCGCGCGCATTTTCCGCGGCCGGTGGTGCTGGCGATGTGGGGCGTGAGCGAGATTGCCGCCATGGCCACCGATCTGGCCGAATTCCTGGGCGGCGCAATCGGGCTGTCGCTGTTGTTCGGCATGCCCCTATTGCTGGGCATGGTGATCACCGCGCTGATCACCTACGGTATCCTGTTGCTCGATCGCACCGGGTTCCGGCCGCTGGAACTGGTGATCGGCGGGCTGGTGGGTGTGATCGGAATTTGTTACGTTATAGAACTGGCGGTGGCCCCGCCGGATTGGGGTGCTGCCGCGTTGGGCATGGTGGTGCCGCATCTGGCGGACCGCAGCGCCGTGCTGCTCTCGGTGGGCATCGTGGGTGCCACGGTGATGCCGCATGCGATCTACTTGCATTCCGGCCTGACGCAGGATCGTGCGCCGGCGCGCAACGGGCGGGAGAGGCGGCAGCTTCTGCGCTATTCTAACCGGGAGGTGGTGGCGGCGCTCACCATGGCCGGAATTGTGAACGCAGCGATGGTGATGATGGCCGCGCGCGCCTTCCACCTTGGCCATAGCGACATTGCCGAGATCCAGGCGGCCTACCACACGCTGGTGCCGCTGTTCGGGGCCGCGGCGGCCGGGGTGTTTCTGGTCTCGCTGATGGCATCCGGCATTTCCAGTTCCGTGGTGGGCACCATGGCGGGGCAGGTGATCATGCAGGGGTTCGTCGGCTGGCGCATCCCGATCTGGATGCGGCGGCTGGTGACGATGATCCCCGCCTTTGTGGTGGTGGCGGCGGGGTTCGATGCCACGCGCAGCCTGGTGATCAGCCAGGTTGTGCTCTCCTTGGTGTTGCCCGTGCCGATGATCGCGCTGCTGCTGCTCAGCCGGCGTCGCGATGTGATGGGGACGATGGCGGCCGGGCGGGGCATGCTGGCGCTGGCGGTTGCGGCTACGGGCGCCACCATCTTGCTGAACGCGTGCCTGCTGGCCGATACCATGGGGTTACCGATCCCGGGGCTTTCGGGTTAGCGGTACAGCTCCAGCAGTGGAATTTCGATGCCGACTTCGTGGTGGGTGAGGGTGGCATCGAGGCCAGCCAACGTTGCCGGCAGGCCGGCCGTGCTCCGGGTGGTGATTGCACCGGGCGGCCCGCACCCCTAGCTTCCGCTGCATGCCCGCCCCCCCACCCCGCGCCGACGCTGATACGTTGCGCATCGCGATCGCCCAGCTGAACCCGCATGAAGGCCAGATCGCGGCCAATTTGGCCCAGCTCCGGGCGGCCCGTGCCGAGGCGGCTTCGATGGGCGCCGATCTGCTGGTGACGCCAGAGTTCTCCATCGCCGGCTATCCGCCGGAGGATCTGGTGCGCAAGGCGGCCTTCGTTGCCACCTGCGAGGCGGCCCTGGCCGACCTGGCGGCGGATACGGCCGATGGCGGCCCGGGCCTGATCGTGGGCGGGCCGTGGCGCGATCGCGATCTGATCTACAACGCGGCCTTCGTGATGGACGGCGGCCAGATCACCGCCCGCCGCGCCAAGCACGAACTGCCCAATTACGGCGTTTTCGACGACAAGCGCGTTTTCGATGCCGGCCCCGCGCCCGGCCCGGTGGTGTTCCGCGGCTTCCGCCTCGGGTTGATGATTTGCGAGGATTGGTGGTTCCCCGCGGTGAGCGAAACGCTGGCGGAGACCGGCGCGGAGATGCTGCTCTCCATCAACGGCTCGCCGTTTGAGGATGAAAAGGCCGGCAAGCGCGTGGCGCTGGCCGTGGCGCGCGTGGTGGAAACGGGCCTGGCCTTCGTGTTCTGCAACCAGGTGTGCGGCCAGGATGAGCTGGTGTTCGAGGGCGCGAGCTTTGTGTTGAACCCGGATCGCTCGCTGGCGGCCGTGATGCCCTCCTTCTCGCCCGCCATCACCCTTACCGAATGGCGGCGCAGCGAAGGCAGGCTGGTCTGCGCGTCCCTGGCGCTGCCGCCGGAGATGCCGAATACGGAGAAAATCTACCGCTGCCTCTGCCTGGGCCTAGCCGATTACGTGCGCAAGAACGGGTTTCCTGGCGTGCTGCTGGGCCTATCCGGCGGGATCGACAGCGCGCTTTCCGCCGCCATCGCGGTGGATGCGCTGGGGCCGGACCGCGTGCGGGCGGTGATGCTGCCCAGCCCCTACACCAGCCAGCATTCGCTGGATGATGCGGCCGAATGCGCGCGGCTCTTAGGTATCCGCATCGATACGGTGGCGATCACGCCGGCGATGCATGCCGTGGATGCCGCGCTGGCGCCGCTGTTCGAGGGTCTGCCGGATGATACCACTGAGGAAAACATCCAGTCCCGCGCGCGGGGCCTGCTGCTGATGGCGATGTCCAACAAGTTTGGCCACATGCTGCTGACCACCGGCAACAAGAGCGAGATGTCGGTGGGCTATGCCACGCTGTATGGGGACATGTGCGGCGGGTATTCGGTGCTGAAGGATGTATACAAGACCGGCGTGTTCGCCCTCTCGCGCTGGCGCAACGCGAATCATCCGGCCGGGCTGCTGGGGCCGGAAGGTGCGGTGATGCCGGAGCGGGTGATCACCAAACCGCCCTCGGCCGAGCTGAAGCACGATCAGACGGATCAGGACAGCCTGCCCGCCTACGAGACGCTGGATGCCATTCTGGCGGGGCTGGTGGAAGGCGAACGCTCGGTGGCCGATATGGTAGCGCATGGGTTCGATCGCGCCACCGTGGTGCGGGTGTGGAAGATGCTCGATCGCGCCGAGTATAAGCGCCGGCAGGCGCCGCCGGGCGTTAAGATCACCGCGCGCGCCTTCGGGCGTGACCGGCGCTATCCCATCACCAACGGTTTCACGGGGCTTGTGGCGTGAGCGATCTGTTTGCCCCGGCCGGCGGCTGGCGCGTGCGCATCCTGGATCTCTCGGGTGGCGCGGAGGACAATATTGTCGAGGAGATCGGCGGTTTTCCCACGCTGATGCAGGCCAACGCCTTCGCCCGCGCCTATGTGCGCGACAGTGTGGAGCGCTGCCGCGCGGCCGGCGACGATGCGCTGGCCACCTGGTTCGCGTTTGGCGAGGACGCGGAAATCATCGATGGCGGTGACGCGGCGTGGCGCAGCGCCGCGGAGCTGTCGTTTTTCATCGACCACCCCGCCAGCGAGACCGACCGCGACTGGCGCACGCTCGATCCCCGCCGCGACACGCCATGAGCAAAAGTTCTTTGCTTCTTTCTTTCAAGAAAGAAGAATCTTCTTTTTTGAAAAAAAGAAGCAAAAAACTTTTAACACTTTAGGCATTTTTTTATGCGAGTTCGCTTTGCGCCTAGTCCGACCGGGTTTCTGCATGTGGGGAATGCACGTATCGCGATCGCGAATGCGTTGTTCGCGCGCAGGCATCGGGCAAACTTCCTGCTTCGTATTGATGATACCGACACCGAGCGCTCGCGCACGGAATACGAAGAGGCCATTGCGCATGATCTGACCTGGCTGGGCATCACGTGGGACGAAACCTTTCGCCAGTCCGCCCGCACGGCGCTGTATGAGGCGGCGGCGGATCGGCTGCGTGCCTCCGGGCGGCTGTATCCGTGTTTTGAAAGCGAGGAGGAGCTGCGCTTCAAGCGGGACCTGCGGCTGAAGCGCGGNNCTCTCCGACAGCACTGTCGAATGGAACGATCTGGTGCTTGGCCGCCGCGGCGTGAAACTGCCCAGCGTCTCCGATCCGGTGCTGATCCGCGCCGACGGCACGTTCCTCTACACGTTTACCAGCGTGGTGGACGACATCGAGAGCGCCGTTACCCACATCATCCGCGGCGAGGACCACATCACCAACACCGGCGTGCAGTTGGATATCGTCTCAGCGCTCGGCACCAACCCATCGAAATTCACCTTCGCGCATCTGCCGCTGTTGGTGGATCAGGATGGCGGCAAGCTATCCAAGCGGCTGGAGGGATTGTCGCTGCGCGCGCTGCGTCAGGATGGCGTGGAACCCGCCGCCATTCTTGGCTACCTCGCCCGCCTAGGCACCAGTGACTCCCCCGAGCCGCTTGCCCTGCCGGCGCTGGCCGAAAGCTATGATCTCTCGCGTGTCTCCCGTTCTCCGGCGCGGTTCGACATCCGCCAGCTTCTGGCGCTCAACCGCCGGGTTTTGCATGCCGCGCCCTTCGATCAGGTGCGGGATCGCCTGCCTGCGGCGGCCACGTTGGCGTTCTGGGAGGCGGTGCGTGGAAATCTGGATCTGCTGAGCGAGGCGCGCCATTGGTGGCACGTGGTGGCCGGTGACATTGTGCCGCCGGTGCAGGAGGATCAGGCTGATTTCTTCCGCGCAGCCCTGGCGCATCTGCCGCCGGAGCCATGGTCGGCCTCCACCTGGTCCGGCTGGACGGAGGCGCTGAAGATCAGCACGGGCCGCAAGGGCCGCGCGCTGTTCCAGCCGCTGCGCCTGGCGCTTACCGGTGAGGAGCATGGGCCGGAACTGGCGGCGCTGCTGCCGCTGATGGGGCAGGAGCGGGTGGGCACGCGGTTAAGGCTGAGTGTGCTGTGAGGCGGGTGGCTTACCCGACATGGTGTTCAAAGTTGATCGGCAGGAGGGTGGCGAAGCCGGTACACGCCTGACGGGGGATGTTGTTCATCAGGATTGTACACCCCTGCCCACTGGCGCGCCTTGCACCTACGCCCAGTGGTGTGCGGCGTTCGATGACATCGCACGCGCCGGAAGCATCAGGTGTGGCTTCCGCGAGACCCATTCTTGGCGTGCCGCACCAACCCCTGGCACGCCACACCACACCGCCACGCTCCCGGCCCAAAAACCCCAGCAATACCGCCCCCTGCCGCCCTGGCACAGCGGATGCTAACCATAGGCCATGAGCGCGTAGACGCTCGGCTGGTCAAACGGGACGTGTGGGCATGAACTGGGACCTCGTTATCATTTTTACCTTCGTCATTGTGCTGACGGCGGTCCGATCGCACTACAAACGGCAGGAACGAACATCCCTGGGCCTCCCCCCCGGCGACCAGTCGGCGCTGGACCGGGCCATGGATATTGCCCGCCGTCTGGAACAGCGGGTGGAAACGCTTGAGCGCCTGCTGGACGAGGACGCGCCAGGCTGGCGCGCGCGGGTGCGCACGTGAGCGTTCTGATGCACCTCAGGCTGGTGGCCTTCGGCCTGGTGCTGACCGCCGGTATCACCCAAGCCGCGGCCGAAACCAGCGTGATCCATGGCGAGCGCCTCGTGCTGACCGATACGCTGTCGCAAGACACCATCATCACCACCAACCCCTCGCTCTCCGGCCGCATCCAGGTCTCCATGGATGGCGGCCTCTCCTGCCTATCCATGGTGACGGGTAGCACCGCGGTGATCAGCACCTCCGGCTGTTCAGATGATGCCGGCAAGCTTCGCATCGAACTGCCGCCTTCCGCCCCTGTGGTGTTGACGCTCAGCGGGGAAGGGGCCGTGCACATCGCCGATACCGATGCTGTGCTGCAGGCCAGCGTGCAGGGCAGCGGTAACGTGCAGGCCGGCCGGGTGGGCAGCCTGATCCTCGATCTTCATAGCGACAGTGATGTGTCGATCGGTACTGTGAATGGCTCGGCCGTTCTGGACCTGACCGGCAGCGGCGATGTGCGGCTCGGCCATTTGCATGGTGGACTCACCCTGCGCCATTTCGGGTCCGGCGATCTTGCGGTGGGCGATATTGCCGCGGGCTTCGTCACGATCGACAGCACCGGCTCCGGCGATATGCTTATCGGCGCCGGCAGCATCACCAAGCTGGAGGCGCATGTGCGAGGCTCCGGCGATCTGGCGGTGGCGGCCACGGTCGGAAGTGCCGATGTCAGCGCCACCGGAGGGGCAGACATCAAGCTCGGTGTCGTGACGGGACATTTGAACCGGTCCGCCAGCGGCGGCAGCGATGTGGTTGTCGGCGGCCCTTCGCTGGTCGATACGGTGATCAGCGAGGTGGCGCATAAGGTCGATGTTGAGGAAGACTCGCGCCACGCTGGCACAACGATCACGACCCACGACAGCGAGCCCACGCTGTTCGGCCACCTGCTGACGCTGATCTTCGCCGGCATCGTGCTGTACATCATCTGGCGCATGGTGCAGCGCCGCGGCGGCATACCGGCCATGAGGGTGCGCTTCGCCGGCAGCCCGCCCAGTGCCGCCCCCACCAACCCCGGCGTTCTGGCCGTATGCGAGATCATGGCCCGGCTGGACCAGCGCCTCGCCCGCGTGGAGACCTACGTCACCTCCCGCGAGTTCGACCTCCAGCGCAAATTCAAAGATCTTTGACCCTTTCCACGGGTGCGACAGGTAAAAGTTCTTTGCTTCTTTCTTTCAAGAAAGAAGGCCCCGCGCAGCGGAAAAGACTTTTATACCAGGCCCGCGCCCGATAGCCCGCCATACACGCCCAAGGCTGTGGTCAGGGCGGAGACGGTGATGACGGTCCACATATACCAGCCGCGCAGGCGGCGCTCCGGGGGCAGGCTGAAGACGGCGAGCGCGATCAGGAAGCCGAGCACCAGAGGCAGCAGCAGCGCGTTCATCACCTGAACACCCACATTCAGCGAAACCAGGTTCGGCCATACGGCCACCAGGGCCGCGCCCGCCACCACGCACACCGCATACACCCCGTAGAACCAGCGCGCCTGCAGCGGCTTCAGCTCCAGCGACCGGCGGTAGCCGGCAACCTCGCCCACGCCCCAGGCCAGCGCCAGCGATGCCACAATGGCCGCCACCAGGCCGGCACCCAGAACGCCCAGCGAAAACACCAGCTTGCCCGTGAACTGCCCCATGAACGGGGTCAGCGCCTGGCTCATCTCGCCAACCGTGGAGAGTGAGGCATGCGGGTTCTTCGCCCCGATTGTCGCGGCACACGCGATCAGCACCGCCGCCATCACCAACTGCGTCAGCAGCGCGCCGGCGGCGGTATCCCAGCACGCGGCCGAATAATGCTCGGGCCGTAGCTTCTTATCGGCCACCGCCGATTGCTGGTAGAAAATCATCCACGGCATGATCACGGCACCGATATTGGCCGCTGACAGATACAGGTAATGCGAGTCCCGCCACGGAATGCTCACCATTCCACGCGTCAGCTCGCCCAGGGCGGGATGCGCTGCCCAGGCCACATAGAAAAAGGCGAATTCGAACAGCCCCACCGCGATGGCCGCCCGCTCCACCCGCCGGTAGGATCCCGTGAGAACAACGGCCAGCAACGCCGCTGCCGCCAAGGAGAGGCTGACCGCACGTGGAACGCCATACAACTCGCCCACACCGGCCACGCCGGAGAACTCCGTCAGCAGCGCCCCAGCCGTGGCCACCGCCAGCCCGGCCGCGGATACCCAGGCCCAGAACTGGCCGAAACTCTCGCGGATCAGCTCGCCATGGCCGCGGCCGGTGAAAATGCCCAGCCGCACGGTGAGTTCCTGAACCATGTAGAGAATAGGCACCAGGATCAGTTGTTGGCCCAGCAGGTGGTAGCCGAACTGCACGCCGCTCTGCCCCGCCGTGATCACGCTGCCGACATCCGTATCGGCCAACATCACCACCAGGCCGGGGCCGAACACGGCCAGCGCACGGGCAAGGCGGGTGGCGGCGGGCTTTGCGGCTGGCGGGCTGATTTGATCGAGCACCAGGTCTTCTCCGGAAGCGCGGTTCAAAGTTGCGAACCGTTCTCAAATGGACCTAGGGCGAGAGGTGCATGTTTGTCAACAGAGGAAAGGAAGAGGTTCTTTTTTGAAAAAAAGAACCAAAAAACTTTTGTTTGTTTAGGTAAGGTCTGTCCCGCGGGGTCGAATGACGGCGGAAGGCGGGGAATAAAAGTTTTTTGGTTCTTTTTTCAAAAAAGAACGCCTTCCTTCCTTCACTGCCTCGCTCTCAATCCCTCCACGGCTTGCGGCGCCCCGGCGATGCACACCTGGTTTCGCCCGCCCCTCTTCGCCTGGTACAGGGCTCCGTCCGCCAGGTCGATCAGGCTTTGCGGCTTGGTGCCGGGTTTTGGCACGATACTCGCCACGCCCAGGCTGATCGTCACTTGGCCAAACGGGCTGCCGGCGTGCAGCCGCGCCGCGTGCAGCACGGCGCGTCGTATCCGCTCGGCCACGTCGCGCGCGCCCTCCAATGGCGTGCCGGGCAGCATCACGGCGAACTCCTCGCCGCCGAAGCGCGCCACGAAATCGCTCGGCCGGTGCAGCGTTCCTTCGGCGATGGCGGCGATTTCCCGCAGGCAGGCATCGCCCGCCGTATGCCCATAGCGATCGTTGAAGGCCTTGAAGAAATCCACGTCGATCATGATCAGCCCGATCGTGTCGGCATTACGCGCCGCACGGCCCACCTCGCGCTGAAATTCGGCGTCGAAGGCGCGGCGATTGCTGATACCGGTCAGCCCGTCGGTCGCGGAAAGCTCCATCAGCTGCGCGTTGGCCGCTTCCAGCCGCTGCTCGGTGAGCAGCGTGTTGAGGTGCAGATCGCCAAAGAAGGCGAGGCCGGATCGGGCGGAAAGGGCGTGGGCGACCACGAAGGGCACGACCCAGAGCACGATCGGCGATCCGCTCCACATGGCCGAAACGATGGCGGTGAGTGAGATCACCGCTGTCTGGCTGGCAACGGCCAAGGGCGAGGCCGCATTGCGCTGCGTGGACCCGGCGATCCAGGCCGCTTCCACCAAGAACACCAGCAATTGCAAAGCCGGGTCGTGGAATTGCAGGCATACCACCAGGGTTGTCGCCCCGAACAGGACACTACTGGCGATGATCCCGGCGACGAAACGCTGCGCCCACACCTCCGGTGTGCCGGCCTGCCGCGGTGGGGTTGGGCCGTCATTCCGCCTGAACCAGATGGTAAGCGCATACCTGCCCGCGGTCGTGGCCACCACGGCCGCGAACAGACCCAGAAAAACCGAAGATCCCGTGCGGAACGCGCAAATCACCTCCACGAGCGCCAGCGCCGCGCTGCCTTCCAGCATCGCCCGATACTGGTCGTAGAGGTGTTTCACCAGCCGCCAGCGGAAGTTCGGCCAGAGCTCGTCCGACCGCGGCAGCAGCGGATAACGGTTTAACACGACTCCTCCACTACAACCTAGAGTCATTCCACCATCCGGCGGACCTACCACATACGTGCATATCAGGCCTCAGGAAACAGCGGAACCGCACAAAGCCCGCCAATCTCTTGCCTCACGTAAGGTTTTTCCCCACAAGGTCAGCCGACAATGTCCGATCTGTATTTCCACAACAGCCAAACCCGGCGGCGCGAGCGCTTTGTCCCGGCCGATCCCAGCCACGTGCGGATGTATGTGTGCGGTCCAACCGTCTATGATGTTCCTCATATCGGCAACGTCCGGGCCACGGTTGTGTTCGACGTGCTGGCCCGCCTGCTGCGTAAACGTTTCTTTAAAGTAACGTATGTACGCAATATCACCGATGTGGATGACAAGATCAACGCCCGCGCCGCCGAATGTGGCGAGCCCATTGCCGCCGTGACGGCACGCACCACGGCGGACTACCAGGCTGACATGGCAGCGATCGGCAATGTTGCACCCGATGTGGAGCCGCGCGCGACGGCCCATATTCCGGAAATGATCGATCTGATCGCGCGGCTGATCGCCCGCGGCCACGCCTACGCCGCGGAGGGCCATGTGCTGTTTTCCGTGGCCAGCTTCGCCCAATACGGCGCGCTCTCCGGCCGCAGCCCAGATGATCTTCTTGCCGGCGCCCGGGTCGAGGTCGCGCCCTATAAGCGTGACGCTGGCGATTTCGTGCTCTGGAAGCCCTCGCCACCCGCGTTGCCGGGCTGGGATAGCCCTTGGGGCCGCGGCCGGCCCGGATGGCACATCGAGTGCAGCGCCATGTCGTGGCGTTACCTTGGCGAGACCTTCGATATTCACGGCGGCGGCACTGATCTGATTTTCCCGCACCACGAAAATGAGCGGGCGCAGAGTCTCTGCGCCTTTCCGGCAAGCGCCTTCGCGCGGGTGTGGTTGCATAACGGTATGCTGCAGGTGAACGGGGAGAAGATGTCCAAGAGCCTGGGCAATTTCTTCACCTTGCGCGATGTGCTGCGGCGCGCGCCGGCCGAGGCGGTGCGCCTGCTGATCCTGCGCACGCATTACCGCGCGCTGCTGGACTTTTCCGATGCCGGTCTTGCCGAAGCGCGCCAGGAAATGGACCGTTTCTATCGCGCACTGGAACGCACGCCCCCGGCGTGCGGTGCGGATGTGCCCCACAGCGTGATGGCCGCCTTATGCGATGATCTGAACACCCCTGCCGCCATCGCCGCGATGCGCGAATTGGCCGACGCAGCAATGGCTGGCGACGCCGAAGCGTCCGCTGGGCTGCGCGCGGCCGGCGACATGCTCGGCATTCTGCAACGCGCGCCGGATGCCTGGTTCCGCGGTGCCCCCGATGCCGCCATCGAGGCCGCGATCGCCGATCGCCTGGCCGCTCGCAAGGCNNGCCCTGGCCCACGATCCGACACGCCAGCACCATCACGAACCCAAAGGGATAGAAGTTTTTTGGTTCTTTTTTTCGAAAAAGAACATCTTCCTTCATGACCGGCAAAGACCAAGGCGCCGACCTCCACCCGATCGGCCACAGCCCCGTCGTCATTCTCGTGCGCCCGCAACTCGCCGATAATATCGGTGCCGTCGCCCGCGCCATGGCCAATGGTGGCTTGTTCCATCTGCGCCTTGTTGCCCCGCGCGATGGCTGGCCGCAGCCGGCGGCCTGGCGCAACGCATCGGGCGCGCAACGGCTGCTCGAAGCGCTCACGCTTCATCCCACGGTGGAGGATGCGGTGGCTGATCTGCACCACGTCTTCGCCACCTGCCCGCGGCCGCGCCACATCGTCAAACCCGTGCTGACCGCGCGTGGTGCAGCCGCCGAGCTGCGGGAAATCTGCCATCGCGACCTGCGCTGCGGCCTGCTGTTCGGCCCTGAGCGCGCGGGGCTTGATAATGACGACATGGCCTGTGCCGACGCGCTGATCCGCTATCCAATGAACCCCGCTTTCACCTCCCTGAACCTTGCGCAGGCGGTGATGGTGATGGCNNGAATGGTGGCAGACGATCGACGAGACGCCGCCCCGCGCGCTGATGACGAACGAGAGTCCGGTCGCCCCCAAATCCCAGCTTGAGAATTTCCTCACCCATCTGGTGGACCAGCTGGACGCCTGCGGATTTCTCCGCAATGCGCCCAAGCGCCCCGGCATGGTGCGCAATCTGCGCCATCTGTTCCAGCGCGGCGAGGTGACGGAACAGGAGCTGCGCACGCTGCATGGCGTGGTGACGGAGCTGGCGATTGGGCGGCGGCAGCGGGGACGCCTAGAGAAGGATATGCAGGACCCGTAGCGCGCATGAAATGCGGGTGGTCCACGCCCGAGGGGAGCCGACATTGACCATCGATCTGCGAGACCCCACCCTTCCGGTCAAGGCGGTGCGGCTGGCGCTCGGCCTCTCGCCGCATCCTGAGGGCGGTCATTATCGAGAGCTGTGGCGCGACCGGCCAACGGGCGGTGGCCGAGGTGCCGCCACCAGCATCCTGTTCCTGCTGGCTGCCGGCGAGCGGTCGCGCTGGCACCGCGTGGATGCCGCGGAGATCTGGTTGTGGCACGCCGGTGCACCGTTGCTGCTTGGCATCAACACACCCCAAGGCACCACCCAGCTCGTGCGGCTCGGCACCGATCTGGCGGATGGCGAGGTGCTTCAGGCGGTTGTGCCCGCGCATGCCTGGCAGGATGCGCGCAGCCTTGGGGCATGGACCGTGGTGAGTTGCGTCGTCGCGCCCGCGTTCGAGTTCGCGGGGTTCGAGATGGCGCCGCAGGGCTGGTCCCCGGGTGGCGGTGAGAGTCGGTAGGCGCCGTGTCTCAGTCTGCCCGCACCGCCGTCGCCAGAAGGCTCGTGCGCTGGTTCCATTGGAACTGGCTTTGAACCAGTTGCAGCCCGATCAAGCCGGTGGCCCCCAAGGCTCGGGCCTTCTCCCGCAGCTTGTGCGCACACTCCTCGTAGGAAATCTCGTTCACGCCCTCGACACTGGCGTAGACCACGCCTAGCTCGGTTTCCGTCGGCTCCTTGGCCGTCAATGTGCTGATCCGCATTGTCATGGTGTCTTGTCCACCGCGGCGTACACGCCCAGCGAATGCTCAAATGCGTCCGGCTGCAAGGCGAGCGGGCCGTGGAACGGGCGGGCGAGCACGAAGGTCATGCACAGCAGCGTGCAGATCATCCCAGCCATCAGGCTGGACATCAGAATATGAGGCCAAAGCCGCTCCATATACAGCAGGCATGTCATCCCCACGATCAGCATCCCGCTGCCAATCGATACCACCCACATGATCGGCGCCATCGACTCACCCGCCTCCAGCGTCCGCTTGTTCCGGTCATCCTGAACCCGTGTCATGAGCGTCAGAGCCGCCTCGTCAACGGCCGCATCGCCCTGCCGCACCGCCGGCGGGAGCTGGCGAAAAAGCCGGAACATGTTCAACCCGGCCTCCCGCGCCTTCGGACTGGCACCGCCCGTCGCGGCCTGCACACGCCATTCATCCTGGATCACGGCCTCCGTATACTCTTTGATCAGGCTCCGCAGCGCGCTCGACGCGCCCGCGTCCATCCCGGCACTCTCCCGGTAGAGTGTTGCGAGCGATGAGGCCTCTTCCGCGACATTGGCATGTGCGGCGTCGTATGACTCCCAAACGGCCACGACGAGGAAGGCAAGGAACACGGCATAGATGGTCCCGGTTGTGAGAAAGATCGGAACCAGCACATCGTTATGTCCCTCGGCTACCTGGGTCCGCATGGCCCGCCGTGCGAAAGCGACCGCCACACCCGTCACGATAACCGTTCCTGCCAGGCTGAAGAGGAGCAGAGGAACAAGATCCATGTGCCTCAGCCCTTTGCCATGTCGGCCATCAGATCACTGAAAATGCTGCCAGCAGCATCGCCCATCGCCGCTTCCGACTCGATCACCGCCGTCGCCCCCTGAGTTGCATGCGTTTGTACTGCTGCCGAAGATCTTCGGCAAAAGCAACCCGCCCCCAAACGCGTGTTGCACGTCTAACGCGGCTCCTTCACCTTGGTTCGCGGTGTGCGCGCACAGTGCGCATGCCGGATTCGCCGATCGCAAAGGACGGGCAGACCACGTGGAAAATCCCGCCCTGAAATCCCGCCACGTCATCGCCGCGACCATCGGCAACGCGCTCGAGTTCTACGACTTCCTCACCTACGCCTTCTTCTCCATCCAGATCGGCCATGCGTTCTTTCCCACACAGAGCGCATATGGCAGCCTGATGCTCTCGCTGGCCACATTCGGCGCGGGCTTCGTCACCCGGCCGATCGGCGCCGTGGCGATCGGCGCCTACGCCGATCGGGCGGGGCGGCGGCCCGCCATGATGCTCTGCTTCATCCTGATCGGCGGCTCCATCGTGGCGATGGCGGTGATCCCGCCCTATGCCAGCATTGGCCTGGCAGCACCCATCCTGGCGGTGGTCGCGCGCATGGTGCAGGGGTTTTCGCTGGGCGGCGAGGTCGGCGCCAACACTGCCTATCTGATGGAGGCGGCAACGGCAGAAAACCGCGGCCTGATCGTCGGCTGGCAAGGATCCAGCCAGTATCTAGCTTTGATCGCAGGCGGCTCGGTGGGCGTGGCGCTCACCGCCATGCTCCCGCCTGCGGCGCTCGATAGCTATGGCTGGCGGATCGCCTTTCTGCTCGGCGCCGCAACGGTGCCGTTCGGCCTTTGGCTGCGCCGCAGCCTGCCCGAAACCTTGGTCCAGCAGGCGTCCGGCACCGCCGCACCATCCCAGATAGAGCAGGCGCGCACGCAGTGGCGCCTTTTGCTGCTGGGCCTGGCCGTGCTTTCCGCGCTGACGATCGCCACGTATATCTCGGACTACACCGTTACGTACGCGCAGGCCACGCTGCACATGTCCGCCCGCGTCGGCTTCGTTGCCGAAACGCTCAGCTTCGTCGTGGGGATCCCCGCTATCCAGCTGGGAGGCTGGCTCTCGGATCGTATCGGGCGCCGCCCTCTCAATATATGGGGAAATCTGCTGTTCCTGGTGGCGATCTACCCTGTGTTCGCGTGGATCGTGGCTGAACGGTCCGAAGCCGTGCTGATCCTGGGGATGAGCATTCTCAGCATCGCGAGCAACCTCAACACAGCCTCCTTTGTTGCAGGCTTGGTCGAGAGCCTGCCGGCATCCATCCGTGGCAGCGGGTTTGGCACGATGTATGCTGTGTCGGTGGCTGCCTTCGGCGGCACCACGCAGCTTGTGATTACCTGGCTGATCCATGTCACGGGAAGTGCCATGGCGCCTGCGTGGTATCTCACCGGAGCCACCGCCATCGGGCAGATAGGGGTGTTGCTGATGCCGGAATCCGCGCCGGCCCGGATTGGAAGCGTGGCTGCAGAATTGCCGGACGTAGCCGGTGTGACCAGGAAGCGGGCGTAGCAAGCGATGCGCGTTGGTAAGGGTCAGAAATACCGCAGCTTGAAACTCAATACGGCATCGGCGGTGCCCAGCGTGAAGGCGGCGATGTCGAATTGGGGTGGGCCGAAATGCATCGGCGCATCATGGGAGAAGCCCATGCCTTCCTCAGGAAGCCCTAGAAAATTGCGGTCGATGGTGCCGTTGTCGTTTTCATCGTGGAATGCTTGCGCCGCATAGGTACCGGCAGGCACGCCGGTAATGGACAGCGTGAGCTGGCCTGGATGGGCGGCGGCGCGGGCGTTATAGGCGCAGCTCGGGTGCAGAAACTCGGCGCGGGTGCAGATGGCGACAACGACATGGCCGTGATCGTTGCGGATGCCGGTCACGGTAACCCGCACCGTCGCGGCGCGCGCGGCGGGGGCTAGAAGAACGGCTGCGAGGAGCAGGCGCTTCACGTTTGCGCGGGGTAGGCGCGGCCGCGCCAGGTGGCGGGGCGGCCGCAGGCCGCGCGGATCAGCGCCGCCCATTGCACGGTTAGAAGGGCGGCAATGCCGATCGGATGCAGCAGCGCGCTGACGATGTTCTGGCCAAAGCGCCGCGCAAGGATCAGGCGCAGCACGAGGCCGCAGGCGAGTGCGGCCCAGGCCGCCGGGCAGGGTGACGTCAGTACCAGGATCAACGGGAGGATGGCGCCGCCGGCGAGAATGAGGGTCCACACGGGCAGGGCCAAGGGCTTGGCCATGCCTTCGGTGGCGTTCTTGGCCAGACCCTCCCACACCTGGCCGGCGGTACAGTACATCCGGCAGGTGGCGAAGGATGTGGCATCGAACAGGCCGGTCATGAAGCCGGCGCGGCGGAAGGCGCGCGGCAGGGTGAGGCCATCGTGCAGCGAGGCGCGGATGGCGCCGTGGCCGCCGGCCGCGTGGTAGGCCTGCGCCCGCGCGATGAAGAGCTGGCCACAGCCGGCGCCGAGTCCGGGGGAGACGGATCGTCGCATCTGGAAGATCGGCAGGTAGCCGAGCAGCAGAAAGTGGATGAGCGGCAGCAGCAGGATCTCCGACCAGCTGCGCGTGATCTGGCGCGGGAAGCCGCTGGCGAGGCCCAGGTCTTCGCGGGCTATGAAGCCTGCCATGCGGCTGAGCGCATCGGGTGCGAGTCGCACATCGGCATCCACGAATACCAGCAGATCATGCGTGGCGAGGCGGGCAAGTGCCGCGCACGCGTGCTGCTTGCCCGACCAGCCGGCGGGCAGTCCCTGGCCGGTGGCGGTGCGCAGACGCGGATCGGTCATCGCGGCGAGGATGGCGGGGGTTGCGTCAGTCGAGCCATCGTCCATCACGATCAGTTCGAGATCCACGTTCTCGCTGGCGAGGATGGCGGCGGCGGCGGGGCCGATATTTTCCGCCTCGTTGCGGGCGGGGATGAGGACCGAGATCTTCGGGGTGCCTGGGGCCGTGGCGGGGGTGTGGAAGCGGCGCAGATTGTCCAGCGCCAGACACAGGGGCAGGGCGGCCAGCAGCAGGGCGATTGTAGCCAGCATTAGGTTTTTTCGGGTTGGTGGCGGGCGCTGAACGGGGTGCCGTGCAGCCGGGCGCAGGCGCGGCGATACAGATCATAGATGCCGCCGACACCGGCGGTGCCGCCGAAGACGGTGCGGAAGGCCGCGGGTTCGCGGGCGGCAGCGTGGGTGGCGAGCGCGTCCATGGCTTCAGTCAGGCCCGATTCCAGGGCTTGCTGCCAGGATGTGTCGCCTGTGTTGCCGGGCGGGAGGCCGATGGGCGGCCCGAAATGGAGAAGGGCTTCGGGCTTGCTCTCATTCCAGAAGCAGTATTCGAGCGCCAGGGGGATGACCACCGCATGCGGGGCGAGGCGGGCCAGGCGCGCCACGCCGGTGCGCAGGCGGATGGGGCGCAGGCGCGGATCGGTGAAGGCGCCCTCGGCGGTGATGACGAGGCAGGTGCTGGGGTGGCGCAGGCTGGCCAGCGCGGTGCGCAGGAAGATGCGGCCGCCATCGGGCGTGGCGGGTTCGATGCCGAATAGGCCCATGTGCCGGAGCAGCGCGTAACGTTGCAGTTCGGCCGCATCCATTGGCCCGATGCCGATGCGGCCGGGCAGAAGGCGCGGCAGCGTCAGCAGCAACAGGGCCGGATCCCACCAGGAAGGATGGTTGCAGTAGATGATCAGCGGCCGCCCGAGATGGCTGGGGATCTGTGATACCCGCGTGAGTCTCACCGCATGGAACCGCCGCCAGAAGAACCACCTCAGATACAGCCGGAAAAGGGCCAGCAATAGCGCCGACCGTTTGGCCAGGGGATCCGTCACGCCTCGTATCCGGTGCGCCCACAAACAGGTAAAAGTTTTTTGCTTCTTTTTTTCAAAAAAGAAGAGTCTTCTTCGTTTCTGAAGAAAAGAAGCAAAAGACTTTTACTCATGTGGGCTTCGGTTTCAGCGTTGGGCATCCGTATCAGGCTACGGCGAGGGCGAGGTCGGCGTCTACCGTGTTGCCGGCGATCCAGCCGGACATCAGAACCATGGGCATGCCGGGGCCGGGGTGGGCGGCGCCGCCGGCCAGGTAGAGGCCGGGCAGGTCACGCGAACGGTTGCCGGGTTTGAAGGCGCCGAACATGCGGCCGTGGCTGGCCAGCCCGTAGATGGCNNTCCAGTCGTGATGGGGGCGCAAATACGGGGTGTGGACAAGGATATAGAGTGCCTCGCCGCCGGGCGGGGCCACGCCCGGCTCGGTACGCGAGGGGGCGGCGATGTAGCAGGTTGGATCGGGGGCGGGTTCGCCGCGGCGGTAAATGTAATCGAATTCTTCCTCCGGATCGCGGGAGAAGACGAAATCGTGGTGCGCGAGGTGATCGTAGGCGCGGTCCAGACCCAGATACAGCACCACGCCGGAACAGGCGGGCTCGCGCTTCCAGCGTTTGGCAAAGCTTTTGGCTGGCGCGCCACCCACAAGTTCCCGATAGGTGCGCACGCTGTCCATGTTGGAGATTGCGGCCGATACCGCGATCTGCTCGCCGGTGTCGGTTTCCACGGCGCTGACGCGGCCGCCGGCGGAGATGATGCGCGCGATGCCGGTGCCAAGCCGGAACTCCACCCCCAAGTCGCGGGCAAGATTTTCCAGCGCCACCGGCACGGCGCGCGTGCCGCCCATGGGGTACCACACGCCATCATTGGTTTGCATGTGGGCAATGCTGCACAGCACGGCCGGCGAGCCATAGGGCGATGAGCCGACATATTGGACGAAATGGTCCAGCATCTGCGCCACGCGCCCATCCCTCACGCGCTTGCGGATCTGACCGGCAACCGTGGTGCCCATGCGCAGGCTCAGCACATCGCGCAGGGTGGCAAGGTCCATGTTCTTTTTGAAGTCGAGCGTGTCGAACACATCCTCCACCGAGCGCCAGAAGAAGAATTTCTCGCTGACCTCATGCAAGCCGGCGGACATGGCGATGAAGTCTTGGTACCCCTTCTCGGTGCCTGGCGCGTAGGATGCCAAGCTGGCCTTCATCTCCGCCATGTCCTGCTTCAGATCCAGCACCGAGCCGTCCTCGAAAAAGCAGCGCCATTGCGGATCAAGCCGCCTCAGGTCCAGCAGATCGGCGGTCTTGCGGCCGGCCTCGGCGAAAATGCGGTCCAGAACGCGGGGTACGGTGAGAATCGTGGGCCCCATGTCGAACCGGTAGCCATCCTGCTCGAACACCGCGGCCTTGCCGCCAAGCCAGTCATTCTTCTCGAACACAATCACACGGTGGCCGCGCGCGCCAAGCGTGCAGGCCGCAGCAAGCCCCGCGAGACCCCCGCCGATGATGGCGATGGGGGGGTGGGTGAGGCGAATTCCGTCTGGCATTGGAAACCAACTCCAAAAAGGTAAGGCCTTCTTTTTTTGAAAAAAAGAAGCAAAAAACTTTTACTATTGAAATCGACACCAAGGCGAAAGCGCGCGCTAAACCGTCTCGGCAAGCATCGGGGTGTAGTCTGGGGCGGCCATTTCCGAGCCGCGGTCCCAATGGCCGGTCAGGCCGAGATCCTCGGCCATCAGCCGGCAGGTAATCCGCGCCGATTCGAAGATCACCGGCAAACCGCTGCCGGGATGCGTGCCGCCGCCGACAAGATACATGCCGTCCAGATCCTCGAACCTGTTACGCGGACGAAAACACAGCATCTGATCCAGCGAATGCGCCAGGTTGAAGGTGGCACCCTGGTGGATGGCGAGCTGGCTCTCCCAGTCATTGGGCGTGAACATCTTTTCGAACCGGATGCGCTTTTCGATGTTCTTGATCCCCAAGCGGGCGAGACGATCCAAGGCAATGGCGCGGAATCGGGCTTTTTCGCCATCCCAGTCTATCCCACCCGAGCGGTTGCCGACAGGCACCAGAATATACATGGTGGAATGACCGGGCGGAGCGAGGTCAGGGTCGGTGACGCAGGCGTTCTGCACGTAGAAGGAGGGCTCGGTCGGCGGCGCGCGGCCGGCTTCGATTTCCGCGATGTTGCGGCGGTAATCGGCGCTCAGATAAATGGTGTGATGCGCCAGCTCCTCGTCCCTTCCTTCCAGGCCCAGATAGAGCATGAAGGTGGAGCAGGAGAATTTTTTGCGCGCGAGCTTGGCATCGGTCCAGCGGCGGCGAAGACGATTCGGTACCATCTTGCGCATGGCATGGGCGAAATCCGCATTCACCACCACCGCATCGAAGCTCTCCGTGCCGGCCTGCGTGCGGATGCCGGTGGCACGCCTGCCGGTGAAGAGGATCTCCTCAACCGGCTCGCCCATACGGAAATTGGCGCCGAGGTCGCTCGCCGTGGCCGCCAGTGCTTCCATCACCGCGCCGCAGCCGCCGCGCGGATGGAACACCCCGAATTCGTATTCCATGAAGGAGAGAATCGTGAACAGGCTCGGGCAGCGATAGGGCGACATGCCGAGATATTTGCTCTGGAAAGAGAACGCGAGTCGCACGCGTTCATCCTTGAAATAGGTTGCCAGATCGCTATCCACGCTGCGCAGCGGCCGCATCATCGGCAGGGATCTGAGCATATGCGGGCGTACCAGATCCCGCATGCCGTGGAACGCGGCTTCCAGAACCGGGCGGAAGGCCGCGAGCTTGCGTCGGTTGTCGGCCATGAAGCGCGGCAGGGCAGCGGCGTCGTCCGGCGCCAGGGCGGCGACCTCGCGTTGCAGGCGCGGGATATCGGGTGTCGCGCGGATACGGCCGCCGGCCTCGAAGATCAACTCGTATTGGGGATCAAGCCGGATCAGGTCGATCTCGCGATCGAGTCTGCGGCCGCAGGCGGCAAAGATGTCCTCCAGCACGCGCGGATAGAGAAAGAAAGTGGGGCCCATATCGAAGCGGAAACGCCCGGCCTGGGTGTTGGCGGTGATGGTGGCGGAACGGCCGCCGACCGTTTGGGACTTCTCGAAGACCGTAACGTCGGCGCCGGCACGCGCCAGCAACATGGCGGAGGCCAGGCCGCCAGGGCCTGCACCGATAATAGCGATACGACGACTCAATACCCTGCTCCGTGGTTGCTTGAACTGGTGGGCGCGCGACGTAAGCGCATACGTATGGGATTTGGGAGACCTGGAGTGACGCGCCGTTCAGGTGGGTGCGTTATGCGCCTTGTCACGGCCCCGTGCGGGCCACCAGTGAAATCGACGCCATGAGAGCCAACCGTGCAACATCGCTGGCCGTGGTGCCGCTGCCGGAGCAGGGCGTGTTCAACGCGGCTTTGCCGTCCGGGGCGGCGGGGCAGTGGTGCTGGCTGGGGGTGTGGTCCGTTCTGCCAGGGCGTTGGTGGGCCAAGGTAGAGGTGAGCGATCTCGCGCGCCGGCATGTGGTGCGGGAGGCGTTTTTTGGGACAGCGCGGCGCCGTGGCGGTGGCGCGCGGCGGGCCATGCTGCTGCATGTGCCGGGTGCGGCGGAAGGTGTGATCATACGGATCTTCGGCACAGAGGCCGATGCGGTCGCGGCGCCGGTGGTGAGCCTGCGCGTGCTGGGACGGGGTGAGGCGGCGCTGAGGCTGCTGCTGGCGTCGTGGCGCGATCTGCCGGGCGCGGTGCGGGGCAGGCTGCAAGGGCTGGCATGGCGGGTGCGGGTGGTGGTCGGCCAGGGCGCCGCCCGGCGCGGCGAGGCGCCGCCCTATGATGTGTGGGTGCGGTTATACGGTCCCCCGCTCGGCGCGGCGTGGGCGCCACCGGAGCCGGCGGAACTGATGATGAGCATCCTGATCCTGGGTGTTGGCCAGGCCGCCCAGGACGAGAGTGCAGCCTCCGTGGCACGGCAAAGTGCTGCGCCGCTGCGCGTGCATGTGTCGCGCGGCCTGGGCGACTGTCTGCAAACCGGGGCAGCG
This sequence comes from Acetobacteraceae bacterium, assembly GCA_003133065.1. Lineage (GTDB taxonomy): Bacteria > Pseudomonadota > Alphaproteobacteria > Acetobacterales > Acetobacteraceae > BOG-908. The sequence goes on along the minus strand of PKZM01000114.1, from coordinate 53,718 downwards.
TGGGTGGTCGTCATGGGGGCCGGCGAAATTCTGGCACCGCACGCGCTTGCCTGCCTTGCGCTCGCTTGCCGGCGGCAGCCTGCCGCGCGCGGGTTTTACGCCGATCTGGACCATATCGATGGTAAGCTGCTCACGCAGCCGCTGTTCAAGCCGCAAACTCCCGATTCGTGGCTGCTGGCATCGGGCCTGCTGACGCGCGGCGCCTGCATGTTCCACAGATCCGTGGTGGAAGCTGCCCAAGCGGCGCTTGCGGAGATGGACGAGGATGCCGAGTCCTGGCGCCTGGCACTGGCGGGGCGACTGGGCGATGGAGAATTCTGCGCCATCAGCCTGATCCTCACGCATGTGCCAGTGAAGATGCTGCGGCCGGCTTGGCCGCAGCCGGCGGCAGCGCCGGCAGGCGGCGCGTGGCCGATGGTCAGCATCCTTATGCCCTCATCCTGCCGCTCGCCTGATGTGGTACGAACCTTGCGGCAGATCATTTCGGGAACGGACTATCCGGCGCTGGAGGTTCTGCTTGCTGTCTCATGCATCGACCCGAACAGCCGGGCGCAAAATTCCGTGCTGCGGCACGTCGCAGGCATGGCAAGCGTGCGCGTCTGCGACCTTGGGATGGGCTCCTTCAATTATGCGGCCGTCAACAACATGGCGGTCCAACAGGCGCGAGGCGAGCTTGTGCTGCTGCTCAACGATGATGTGGCGCCGATTGAGCCGCATTGGCTGCGGCGCCTGGTAGCGAGCCTGCCTGCGGGCGGGATCGTGGGGGCGCGGCTGTTATACGGCAACCGTGCCGTACAGCATGGCGGCGTCATCATGGGTCTTGGTAATCTCTGCGAACATGCCTTCCGCCTGCTGCCGGCGCGGGCGCCGGGGCCGCATGGCCTGGCCCGGTTGACTCGACAAGTCTCGGCCGTGACAGGCGCATGTATGCTTTTGCGCCGCGCACTTTATGAAAATCTTAATGGAATGGATGAAGAATTCTCCATCGCCCTCAACGATGTTGATTTCTGCTTGCGTGCCACCGCTTCAGGTGCAGCGGTAAAGCTTGCGGCGGATGTGGAGCTGTTTCATATCGAGTCGCGGTCCTTGGGGCGGCACTATCAAGGTGCGCGGGCTGCCCTGGAGGCGGTGGAAGTGCAACGCCTGCGTGCAGGCTGGCCCGGGATGATCGCTGCCGATCCCTTCTACAACCCGCAGGCTTCCTTGGAGACGGGGCGCGAGTTTCAGCCCGCTTTTCCGCCGCGCCAGACAGCACTCTCATGGATGGCGGGCGAGGAACTTGCATAGGGCTGTATTTTTCGGCAACAGCTGCTGTTGCGTGGCCGCGGCAAACGGGCTATTGCAGTCGCGTAAGGTTGACCTGTGGTGTGCTGGGTGGTGGTCGAATCGGCAGTCGTACGCTTGCGTGTTCCGGTGAATCGGGCATTGAGGTGGTGCTGAAGGTTTGATTGATCGGGGCTATGGCGGGTGATCCGATGGGCGGGAACTGCGCTGGTGCAGCCGCGAACGGTTTGGAAAGAAGGACTAAAGACCACTATGAGCAAGGCTTTCATTGCGGGAATCATCCAGCAGAGCACGGATTGCACGGGCGTTGCTGCGAATGCGGCGGCTGGGACCCTGATCGACGCCATCGTCAAGCAGTTGAAGAAGGAGGGTGGTTTCACGCTGCCGTCTTTTGGCACGTTCACCGTGCGCAAGACGAAGGCGCGCAAGGCGATGAACCCGCGTACGGGTGAGCCGGTAAAGGTGAAGGCCGGCAAGACGGTGCGCTTCAAGGCCAGCCCGAACCTTAAGAAGGCGGTCTGAGCAAGGCTGTGTTGGTGGGTTGCTTGCAGCCCGCCAACACCGAATGGCTTGCAAGGCGATTTTTGTGCGTCGTCTTGCGGCCAGAGTTTTTTTCCGCCAGTACAGCGCCGGTAAAGCTGTAAGGACGCGGTTATGCCTGGCCTGAAGATCGGTGTCGTTCCAGTAACGCCCTTTCAGCAAAACTGCACCTTGATTTCCGATGCGGATAGCGGACAGACCGCTGTGGTTGATCCGGGGGGTGATGCGGAGCGGATCATGGCTGCGTTGACGGCCGGTGGCCTTGATGCGGTGGCGATCTGGCTGACCCATGGGCATCTGGACCATGCGGGCGGCGTTGCGGATTTAGTGTCGTTGCTGAACGCGCGGCCTGATCATGCACGCGTGGAGGTGATCGGCCCTGACGCGCGCGATGCGTTTCTTCTCGGCGATATCGAAAACCAGGCGGCGGCCTACGGCTTGAAGGGTCTGCGCAACGCGGTGGCCGACCGGTTTCTAAACGAGGGCGAAACGGTTGCCGTCGGGCCCCATGTTTTCGATGTGCTTCACTGCCCTGGCCATACACCAGGCCATATTGTCTTCGTCAACGCGGCGGCCCGGTTCGCGCAGGTGGGTGATGTGCTGTTTCGCGGATCGGTGGGTCGCACGGATTTTCCGTATGGCGATCATCAGGCGCTGATCGAGTCGATCAGGACCAAATTGTTGCCGCTCGGCGACGACATGCGGTTCATCTGCGGCCACGGCCCGAATTCCACGATCGGTGCCGAGCGCTCCGGCAATCCGTTCATCCAGCAAACCTATAGATAGTTCTTCTGCGATTATAACCGTCGCTGTGGGGTGCTGCCGGCAGCGTACGCTTTAAAGAGCAAAAGTTTCTTGGTTCTTTTTTTCAAAAAAGACCAGTCTTCCTTCCTTCAGAATACCGACTGCCCCCCCGCCGGCTTGATAATCGGCAGGTTATTCTCAGCATCATCGAGCGTTTCGTTCACGCTGTAGAGCGCATTTTCGGCTTCCTCGCGCGTGGCGTATTCTACAACCTCATCACCGATGGTCAGTCCGCCCACCGGCAGCACGGCGAATAATCCACTGGGAAGCTGCACGACCTCATACGTGACGGCGTGGGTAGGGTGCACCATGGCGCGGTTCCTTATCTTCAGGCCCGGCACTGCCGGCCCATCCAGGGAGGAAACACGAAGCAGGGCCGGCGGTTGCGCCTTCAGGCGGCCGTGCGGGTTTTCGCAAGCAACCCCAGGAGCATGTCGCGGCCGGTGCGATGGCAGAAATCGCCAAAACCCTCACTGGCGTGTGGGCTGGCGGCCCAGGCGGCGAGTAGCGGGCCGAACAGGCTGATCACCTCGGCATGCGGCACTTTTTCCAGCAGTTTAAAGCTCAGCCTTGTGCCTTCGAAGTCGCCGCCGACATANNCGCACGCTGACCCGCCGGGCGGAGAGTCCGTGGCGGGCGAGCAAGGCATCGAAGCCGTCCACGATTTCCGGATGCATGCGTTCCGCTTCGGTGAGGGCCAGGCCGCAGGTGGGCAAAGCGGGGCAGGAGAGGGCGTATTGGGCCAGCGGTGTGAGATCCTCCGCCAGGGCCACGTTGTGGGCGCGCAACAGGGCGGTGATGGGGTCACGATCGGCCGGCCGGATGCCTGTCAGCAGCACATCCTGTTGCGGGGTCATGATCACCGCGGGCTGATAGGTCTGCACAATCTCGCGCAGCGCGGTGCGCAGCCGCGCGGTGGCACCATCCACGATCCGGCCGGCGGCGACGGGGATGCCGAGCCACAGTTGGCCATCCCCTTGCTCATGCCAGCCCAGCAGATCCGGCACCTGCAGCGCCATGGGCAGCGGATCGGCGAGGGGGCGGCCGTAATAGGCGGCCAAGGTGTCGCGAACCCAGGGCAGGCCGCGGTCGTCGACGACGTATTTCAGCCGCGCGCGGCGGCGGTTGGTGCGGTCCCCATGGTCGCGCTGGAGTTTGATGACAGCTTCCACGATCCCGATCAGGTCGTCAGGCCCGACAAAGGTCACCGGCGTCGCCAGGCGCGGATATGTGCGTGGGTTGTTGTGAGTCATGCCCAGGCCGCCGCCGACCGCGATGTTGTACCCGCGCAGCACTTCGCCTTCGAAGATCGCGATGATCCCGAGATCGTTGGTCAGCACATCGATAGTGTTGTCGGTCGCGTGGGTGATGCCGATCTTGAATTTCCGCGGCAGATAGGTGGGGCCGTAGAGCGGCTCGTCCTCATCCTCGCCGCTCGGCGTCTCATCGAGAAAGATCTCGTAATAGGCGCGGCTGCGGGGTTTCAAATGCTCGGAGAGCAGCCGTGCATCGGCCTCGATCCGCGCCTGGCGGGCATCGCGGCGGGGCGTGGGGCTAGCCATGATGTTGCGCACCACGTCGCCGCAGGCCGACATGGTGGTCAGCAGCGTTTGGTTGATCTCGGCGATCGCCGGCTTCAGATCGCCCTTGAGAATGCCATGGAACTGGATGCCCTGCCGTGTGGTGATCCGCAGCGAGCCGTTGGCGCGGGTATCGGCCAAACGATCGAAATACAGATACTGCGCCGCTGTCATGTGGCCGCCGGGCATCCGGCAGCGCAGCATGAACTGATATTCCTTCTCCTGCCCGTGCTGCTTGCGCTCGGTTGCCGTATCGCGGTCGAACTGCTCGTAGCTGCCGTGGAATTTTAGGAGTTGATAGGCGCCGTCACTGACCGAAATGCCGCCTTCGGCAAGCTCCTCGGCCAAGTCGCCCCGCAGGCGATGGCTCTCCTGCTTTAACGTCTCGACGGCGGAGAGCTTCATGAGCCAACCTCTAAAAAAGAAAGGCCAGGGGGTTCTTGCCCCCCTGGACCTCAAGCTGGGGCCGAAAGGCCCCAGACCCCATGACTTTAGACTTCGACGATACGTAGGTAGGGGCGAACCGTTTCCCAGCCTTGGGGGAACAACTCGCGCGCCGCTTCGTCAGAAACCGACGGGACGATGATCACCTTTTCGCCGGGCTGCCAGTTGGCGGGGGTGGCCACCTTCTTGCGGTCGGTCAGTTGCAGGCTGTCGATCACCCGCAACACCTCGTTGAAATTGCGCCCGGCACTCGGCGGATAGGTCAGGATCAGCCGTACCTTCTTGTTCGGGTCGATCACGAACACGCTGCGCACGGTCACGGTCGGATCGGCCTCCGGATGCACCATGTCATACAGCGTGGAGACCTTGCGGTCCGGGTCGGCCAGCAAGGGAAAGTTCAGGGCGGTGCCTTGGGTGGCGGCAATGTCGGCCGCCCAGCCCTCATGGCTGCCCGCGGAATCGACCGACAGGCCGATCACCTTCACGTTCCGCTTCTCCCATTCCGGCTTCAACCGCGCCACTTCGCCCAGCTCAGTCGTGCAGACGGGGGTGTAGTCCTTGGGGTGGCTGAACAGCACGCCCCAGGATTGGCCTAGCCAATCATGGAAATGGATCCGGCCTTGCGTGCTGTCCTGCTCGAAATCCGGGGCGATCTGCCCAAGCTGAAGTGCCATGTTATGTGGTTCCTTGCGGCTTCGATGGGGGTAACCACGTTATCGGATGTGCTATCAAAAATAACAACCGCAGTTTCGGGGTAACTGGATTGCAAGCGCGAGGCGGCCCTGGCGGCGGCATCTTAGATCGAAAAGGTGATCGGCTCCGCCAGCGGGCGCGCCAAGCCCGCGGCCTCGGCGCGCTTGATCAGGTCGTCGACTGTCACGCCATGCAGGCGGGCGGCGAAATCGCGATCGAGATCCGCCCACAGGGGATCGATCACCTTGCTTTGCAACTCACCGTTCGGGCCTTCCTCGGGGAGGGGATCTTCGGAGAGGGCGATGCGCATCACCTCATCCAGATGGATATCCCGCCGTGGGCGGCCGAGCCGGTAGCCGCCCCGCGGGCCACGAATGCTCTCGAGCAGTCCGCTGCGCGAGAGGGTTTGCAGCAGGGGTTCGATGCCGCGGCGCGCCAGGCCCGCGCGATCTGCGATATCGGCGGCGCTGACGGTGCTGGTACGGCCGGCATGGAAGGCGACGTCCAGGATAATGAGTACCGCCAGCATACCGCGGTCGCGACGCACGATCATGTCAGCAGCGCTCCGCGCGGGGTGTCAGCTGCGCTCCGGGGGGCGGATGATCCCCGGTGGACGGCGCGGTCATGATCTGGTTGCTCCCTAAACGGAATCCGACAAGACTCTTTGTATAACCCATAAATGCCCCTGGGGTGCCGCAATGTCCAACCGAAAGACGAGAAAAACCGGGGCGCGCGAGATCGCTGTCCAGCCTGTCTACGATACGGCCGCCCCCCGCGGCCGGATCTACGATCATGTGCTGCAGACCGTGGGCGGCACGCCCCTGGTACGCCTGCCACGGCTGACGGCGCAGGACGGCTTGGTGGCGGACCTGATGCTGAAGCTGGAATTCTTCAACCCGCTGAGCTCGGTGAAGGACCGGATCGGCTTAGGGATGATCGAGGCGGCGGAGAGGGCCGGCGAGATTTCCCCCGGGGTTTCCGTGCTCGTGGAGCCGACGAGCGGGAATACCGGCATAGCGCTCGCTTTCGTGGCTGCGGCGCGCGGTTATCGGTTGATCGTGACGATGCCGGAGAGTGCCTCGATCGAGCGCCGGCGCATGCTGCGGCTGATGGATGCGCAAGTTGAACTGACGCCGCAGCGGCTGGGCATGGCCGGTGCCATCGCGCGCGCCAACGAGATTTTGCAGACCACCCCGCATGCCTGGATGCCGCGGCAGTTCGATAATGAGGCCAACCCCGACATTCACGAGGCGACGACGGCCGAGGAGATTTGGGCCGATACGGCCGGCCTGGTGGATATGGTGGTGGCCGGCGTGGGCACGGGCGGCACGCTGACGGGGATTGGCCGGGCGCTGCGCGGCCGGCGGGCGGGGTTCACCACCGTGGGCGTGGAGCCTTCGGAGAGTGCGGTGCTGTCGGGTGACGAGCCTGGGCCGCATGGCATTCAGGGGATTGGGCCGGGTTTTGCGCCCTCGGTTCTGGATATGGCGCAGATCGATCGGGTGATCACGGTTTCCGAGCGCGAGGCGATTGCCGCCGCGCGCCGCTGCGCCCGGGTGGAGGGTCTGCCGATCGGCATCTCCTCGGGTGCGATGCTGCATGTGGCCCTGGATCTGGCCCGCGCACCGGAAAACGCGGGCAAGATGATCGTCGGCATCGTCCCCTCGTTTGCGGAGCGGTATTTGTCGACCTCCCTTTTCACCGGCCTGGGCTGAGGTTTTTGTGCCGAATGCAATAGGTAAAAGTTTTTTGTTTCTTTTTTTCAAAAAAGAAGAATCTTCTTTCTTCAGTGATATTTTGTTCTGATGGCGTGCCGTTTAGATTTTCTGGCGTGGCTGGCCGTGCCCACGCGGTGGATGGATAACGATGTCTATGGGCATGTGAACAACGTCGTCTATTATAGTTATTTCGATACCGCTATAAATCACTATCTGATTGCGCAGGGTGGTTTGGATATTCATGCAGGCCCGCAGATTGGGCTTTGCGTGGAGTCCCATTGCCGGTATGCGGCGCCGTTGGCGTTTCCGGGCGTGGTGGATGCGGGCTTGCGGGTAGAGCGTATCGGCACATCCAGCGTGCGCTATGGGATCGGGCTGTTCGCTGCGGGGCAGGATGTGCCGGCGGCGGAGGGCTGGTTCGTGCACGTGTTCGTGGCGCGGGATACGCGGCGGCCGGAGCCGATCGGGGCGTGTTTGCGGGCGGCGCTGGAGCGGGTGCTGGTGGGAGAGAGTTTGGAATCATGATGACCAGGGCAGCAGTTTTGACGGAGATGGGGCTGCCGCGTCCCTATGCGCAGTCGCGTCCGCTGAAGGTTGCCGACATGGCGTTGGACCCGCCGGGTCCGGGGGAAATCCTGGTGCGCGTGGGTGCGGCGGGGTTGTGCCATTCCGATCTTTCGGTGATCGACGGATCGCGGCCGCGGCCGATGCCGATGGTGTTGGGGCATGAGGCGGCGGGGGTGGTGGAGGCGTGCGGGCCAGGGCCATCCGCGTTCGCGCCCGGCGATCATGTGGTGTTCGCCTTCGTGCCGAATTGCGGCACGTGCCTGCCTTGCGCGGAAGGGCGGCCGGCGCTGTGCGAGCCGGGGGCTGCGGCCAACACGGCCGGGGTGCTGCTGGGCGGACACCGGCGCTGGTGTGATTCGCCGGCCGGTGTGGTGAACCATCACCTGGGTGTTTCGGGATTTTCGGAGCGGATCGTGGTGAGCGGGCGGTCGGCGGTAAAGATCGATGCCTCCCTGCCGCTGGATATTGCCGCGCTGTTCGGCTGCGCGGTGATGACGGGCGTGGGCGCTGTGGTGAACACGGCGCGTGTGCCGCCGGGGGCGACCGTGGCCGTATTTGGCCTGGGTGGTGTGGGCCTGGCGTGTGTGCTCGGGGCGCTGGCTTCGGGCGCCAACCCCGTGGTTGTGGTGGACCCGGTGGCGGCCAAGCGGGAACTGGCGCTGTCGCTGGGGGCGACGCATGCGGTAGAGGGTGGCGAAAGGGCGGTGGCCGAGGTGCGCGCCGCCACCGGCGGGGGTGCGGGGTTCGTGTTCGAGTCCGTGGGCCACGAGGCGGTTCTGGCGCAGGCCTATGCGGCCACGCGGCGCGGCGGCACCACGATTGCCACGGGGTTGCCGCATCCCAGCCGCCAATTCGCGGTGCCGGCGGTGAGCCTGGTGGCGGAGGAGCGCACGGTGAAGGGCAGCTACATGGGCTCCGCGGTGCCGCTGCGCGATTTGCCGCGATTCGTGGCGATGTATCAGGCGGGCAAGCTGCCGGTGGATCGGTTGCTGACGCATCGCCTCGCGCTGGATGAGATCAATGCGGGGTTCGATCGTCTTGCGGATGGGGTTGGGGTGCGCCAGGTTGTGGTGTTCTGAGTGATCATCCGGAAAATTCCGCGGGCGGCCGGCTCGTACGACATTTCTGCGGTCCGGTGCCTCCGAACGCTCGTGGGTGGTCCTCGATAAAGTCAATGAATTTACTTGGCCCGGATACGCTCTGCGGCCGGTCTCGCGGTCGAAAGATAGCGTCGCTTATGGCTTCTTCCGCCCGGGCTATTCGATGCGCTCGTAGCAAAGCTCACGCGGCTTTGGGCTTCGGGGCAGCGGAAGACGGCACCTAGGGATTAGGCGCCGTTGCCATGGGCTACGTAGGCTGCAAGGTAGCCTGCCCGCGTCACCCGTCAGCCAACACGCGCGGTGGCAGCATCCCGGCATCGCGATATCAGGAAAGCGCGCTTGGCGAGAACCTGCGCATCGGCAAGCGTGGGGGCGGTGCAGCCGTCAGCCTGGCTGGCGCGGATGTCCGCGGAGACAAAGCGCCAGCCTTTTGCTTCGGGCAGCATAACGGCGGCGCCGATGAAAATGCCGTCAACCTCGACGATTTTCGAATCTTGCATTGGGTTTCACCTGTTCTCAGATGGTGCCGCGCCTTCTCCGGACGCGTGCGGACACATGCCTGGCCGGCCAATCGGCGGACACACCTTATTATACACGACAGGACTGTGTTTAAAAAGATATACCTGAACTAGCCGTTAATTGTGGTCTTCCCGTAATCGGCTGTGCCCCCGAGGAGTATCAGCACCGGGCCGCCGGTGGCCCAAGCGTTTGCCCCGGAAGCAAGTTCCTCGAGTGGTCCCCTCAGTACGCGGGTCTGTATCGTGCCGCCGCTTTCGATCAGGACTGCCTGCATGTCCGTGTCGAAACCGGCCTGCGCAAGTTCATCACGCAGCCGGGGTAGGGTGGCAAGGCCCATATAGATGGCGAGCGTCACCCCCGGGCGCAGAAGCCCCGCGTAATCGATACCCAGATCCGGGCGCCGCCGGTGGGCCGTCACGAACGTGACAGCGTGGGCAGCCGCGCGGTGGGTGAGCGGGATGCCGGCCGAGGCGGCGCAGGCAAGCGCGGCGGTGATTCCGGGCACCACCTCGTAGGGTATGCCAGCCTCCTCGAGTGCCTCCACTTCCTCGCCGCCACGGCCGAAAATAAAGGGATCGCCGCCCTTCAGCCGCACCACCCGACGGCCCTCGCGCGCCAGGCGCACCAGCAGCGCGTTGATCTCGCGCTGCGGCATGGTGTGGTCGCCCTGGCTCTTGCCAACATTGATACGCTCGGCGTCGCGGCGCGCCAGGTCGAGAACCGCTTCAGTGCCAAGCCGGTCATGCACGATCACGTCCGCTTCGCCGAGCAGCCGCAGGCCGCGCAGGCAGACGAGATCCGCCGCGCCCGGACCGGCGCCGACGAGATGAACGATTCCCTCGCTGGCTCGCGCGGACCCGGCGGCGGCCGCCTCCAGCGCGGCCTGATATTCGGCGCGGGCGGCGGCCTCCTCGCCGACCGCCACCAGGTCTGCGGTGCGGCCGGAAAAGATGCTCTCCAGAAAGCGGCGGCGGCGCGGGATGTCCGGCAGGCGGCGGCGGGTTTCGGCTTTGAACGCATCGGCCAGCGTGGCCAGGCGGCCCCAGGCGGGGGCGATCAGGGTTTCGATCCTGCCGCGCAGCAGGCGCGCGAGCACCGGGGCGGCGCCGCCGCTCGAGATGGCGATCGTGATGGGATCGCGATCGACGATGGCGGGGGTGATGAAGGAACACAGCTCCGGCCGGTCCACCACATTCACCGGCACGCCGGCTGCCTGGGCGGCGGCGGAAAAGGCGGCGAGATCCGCCTCCGGCGCGCCGCTGGCCACGGCCAGCGCGGCGCCTGCGATCCTTGCTTCCGCGAAGCTGGCAATGCGCTCCACATGGGCGCCGAGGCTGGTGAAGAGCTCGGCGCGGCGGTCGGCCGCCTCGCCGGTGCCGAGCACGATCACACGCCGGGCGTGAAGGTCGAGAAAGATGGGGTAGCCACGCATCTTCGGTGAGGTATCAGCTTTCCGCGGCCGGCGGCAGCGGTCTTGGCCAACCGGGCACTTTGGCGTGTGGGGGGCGAACCCGAGTGCAATTGCGTGGTTGCGTGGCGAGAATCGGAGGGAGGAACCCATGGCTCAAGTCACGCGGCGCGGCTTGGTCGGCACTTCGGCGGGGATCGCCGCGGGGCTGGGGCTGATCGGATCGGCCCAGGCGGCGGAGCCGCAGATGGAACCGGCAGCGCTGCGCGGGATCGTCAAGGGCGATCAGGTGAGCCTGCCGCCGCTCGATACACAAGCCGACATCTCAGGCCGCGTGCCGCAGCTCGATCCGTTTGCGCGCCGCCTGGGCGTGGCCGTGGTGGGGTTGGGGCGGCTGTCGCTGACGCAGATCCTGCCGGGTTTTGCCTACAGCGCGCATGCGCGCGTGACCGCGCTGGTGAGTGGCGAACGCGACAAGGCACGCATCATCGCCGCGCAATATCAGGTGCCTGAGCGCAACATCTACGACTACGCCAATTTCGATCAGTTGCGGAACAATCCCGACGTGGACATCGTCTATATCGTGCTGCCGAACGCGCTGCATGCCGAATACACGGTGCGCGCGGCGCAGGCGGGCAAGCACGTGCTGTGTGAAAAGCCGATGAGCACCACAGTGGCGGATGCACAGCGCATGATTGATGCGTGCAAGCAGGCCAAACGTAAGCTGATGATCGCCTATCGCTGCCAATACGTGCCCGAATTCCGCGCCATGTTGCAGATGGTGCGCGGCAAGTCGCTGGGTGCGGTGCAGATGATCACCGCGGATAATGGGCAGGCCAACGCCAATGATGGGCAATGGCGGCTGATCAAGGCGATGTCCGGCGGCGGATCGCTGCCTGATGTGGGCTTGTATTGCCTGAATACGGCGCGTTTTCTCACCGGCGAGGAGCCTGTAGAGATCACAGCGCGCACCACGCAGCCCAAGGATGATCCGCGCTTTCGGGAGGTGGAGGATCTGTGCGCCTTCACGCTGCGCTTTCCCTCCGGCATCCTGGCGAACTGTTCCTCCGGCTACTCTTATCACGAAAATCGCGCGATCCGCCTGCTGGCAACGGAAGGCTGGTTGGGCATGGACCCGGCCTTCGGCTACGACAATCTCACCATGCAGATTGGCCGCCGCCAGGGGATGAGTAACGGCCTGGAACAACGGCGTTGGTCGGCCAAAAACCAGTTCGCGCTGGAGATGGACGCGTTGGCCGAAGCGATCCGCGGCGATCAGGTGCCGCTGACGCCGGGCGAAGAGGGTTTGCAAGACATGAAGATCATGGCGGCCATCTATCAGGCGGCGGCCTCGGGCGAGGTAGTGCGGATGGCGCCGGCCGAGAGGCTGGATGCGACGCGGGGGGTTGCGCCGAAGGAAGAAAGTTAAGGCCTTCTTTTTTGAAAAAAAGAAGCAAAAAACTTTTGATTGTTGGCGCATATCTCGCCGGCAGCGCGCGCAAAGGGATAAAAGTCTTTTGCTTCTTTTCTTCAGAAAAGAAGAGTCTTTGCTTGTTGCCGCTCCGCGGTTGTGCGTCGCCGGCACGGTGAGGGCCGGGCGATCAGCCCGGCCCCGTGCCAGTTAGGCGGCCTTGTGCTCAACCACCGTGCTGTCGTTGGCGATGGCCGGCTGGCCAGCGCCGATGGTGATGCGGCGGGGCTTCAGCGCCTCGGGCACCACGCGCTTGAGGCCAACACTGAGCAGGCCGTTCTTGAGGTCCGCACCATCGACCACGATGTGGTCGGCAAGCACGAACCGGCGCTCGAAGGCGCGGCCGGCGATGCCACGATGCAGCACCTCGCTCTTCGCGTTGTCCTCGGCCACGCGGCCAGTCACGAACAGGGTGTTGTCCTTCACCACGATATCGATGTTCTCGGGGCCGAAGCCGGCAACCGCCATGGTCAGGCGGTAGGCGTCGTCACCCGTCTTCTCGATATTGTAGGGCGGATAGGCCGGGGTGGCAGCCGCTTCAGCCGCGGTATCCACCAGGCGGGCCAGACGGTCGAAACCGATGGCGGTGCGGAAAAGGGGGGCGAAATCGTACGTCATGATGCAAAACCTCCTGCAACAGCAAGGCTGATGATGTTTCAGACCATCCCGACTGGGATCGGCCCTGTCACGCCCCGGGACCCCAATCGGGCATCCCGGACGCATCGTCAGTTAGGTTTCGCCAGGCGCGGGTTCAAGAGGCCCTTGCGGCGGATTTCAGCCGGATTTTTTCACGCCGAGGCCGGCGAACTTCTTGTTGAACTTGGCCACCTGGCCGCCGGTATCCATCATGCGCTGCACGCCGGTCCAGGCGGGATGGCTCTTGGGGTCGATATCCAGGCGGATGGTGTCGCCGGCTTTGCCCATGCAGGAGCGCGTCTGGTAGGTGGTGCCGTCCGTCATGATGACGGTGATCTCATGGTAGTCGGGGTGGATCCCGGATTTCATGGTAGCCAAGCCTTTCGCGGATGGCGCGCCCGATGCCGACCGGGTGCACGAAGGGCGGGTGTATAGGGTGTTCACGCGCCGGAAGGAAGATGGTCTTTTCTCAAGGACGACCATCTCCTCCACGCCAGCCCCGGGCCGCATGCCCGGGGCCGCGCTACGATGCCTATGGAATGTTGATGCTGATGCCTGGGCCGTAAACGACAGGCGGCGGCGCATAATAGGGCGCGCCATAAACCACCGGCGGTGGCGCATACCAGCCGCCCGAGTAACCGCGTCCGCCATGATAGACTGGGTGTCCGCCGCCGTGGTCTCCGCCACGGTGGCCGCCGCCGCCGCGATGCGGATCGGCCAAGGCAGGCGCAGCGAGTGCGCTTAGCGCGAACAGGGCGGAGACGCCGAACAGCGCGGCGCGCAAGCCGGGCGCGGCGCGGCGCGGCGCTGGTGAGGTGATGCAGGTCATTGCGACCTCCTTCATTGAGTGAGGGAACAGCGGATGAGACGCGGCTCAGCCGGCGGTTGACGCTTCCTTATGGTGCGACTGCTCGAACACCCCGTCGGCGATCTTCTTCTGGCTCGCCGGCATGGCGTCGTACAGCGTCTCGAACGCGGCGGTCAGGGTCTTGAGGTGATCAAGATGGGCCTGCGCGAAACTGGCGTAGGTCTGTAGATCCTGAACCGCAGTCAGGCCCTCGGCCGCCTCACCGGCTTTTGCGTCGGCCATCTTGGCCATCGCGGCGGCATTGTCGCGCATGGTCTGGGCCACGGCTTTCCAGTCGTTTTCCTCGTCCGGCGTGATCTGCAATTCCTGGTGCAGCGTTGCGATGCGCTGATCCACAGTCTCCTCGGCTTGGGCAGCACGGCTTTGGTGGGTGGTCATCGTGCCGTTGCCCGAAGCGGTCTGGGCCAACGCGAGTGGGCTGGCGAGCAGGGCGGCGCCCATAAACGCAGCAACATAGACCGGCCGGCGGCTTGTTGAGGCAATAACGGGAAGGTGCAGGAAAGATGACATGGCGTTATCCTTTGCTCAAATGATGGGCGTAACTGTTATGTGTCGCCTCTTCTGACCAAGGCGGCAGAACTACGCCGTGCGAACTCTTGGGTTCCCCGTGCCGGGCGGTGCTTCATTTAACTTGAATACCCAGGGCAGCCCGCGTCGGGCCGGGAGGGAAGGGAGAACAGGCCAGCCAAGGTGCCAAGAAAGCCAGCCGCGAGCGCCGGCCTAGGATCGAATCTCGTGGCGGCTTGAGACGGCAGACCCCAATTCCAGCGGTCAGAGCCGCTGGTAGATGCCGACGAGGCGCGTGGCGGCGAGGATGCTGCCCTTCAGCGCCCGTAGAACCTGGCCGCGTCCGGGCGGGCTGGCGAAACTCGGCACCATGTCGGCGGCGAACAACTGGAACGCATAGCGGTGCGGGCCATGGCCAGGGATCGGCGAGGGCGCCATCCAGCCGGGACGTGCAACCGAATTGCGGCCGACCTTGAAGCCCAACGGCGACACACGCACCTGACGCAGGCCCAGGCCACCCTCCTGAATGCCAGAGAGAGTCGGCGGAATCGAATGTAAGACCGCATGCACCAGAGGGCGGGGAAACGGGGCGTCCGCATCCTCGATGATCAGAGCGAGCGAGCGGGTACCTTCCGGCACGCCGAACCATTCCAGGGGCGGAAACAACGCCTCGCCGTCCTGGGTGTAGCGGTCGGGGATGGTGCCTCCATCCTCGAAGGCCGGGCTGGTGATCACCAGGCCGTTGCGGGGAATGTCCAGGCGGCTGCTGGCGAGTGCCCCAAGGCCGGGGCGCACCTGGCGGAGCATCTGGCCAACCTTGCGCGCCCACTCGTTTGCCATCCGCCCACTCCCTGTTCGTCCAGCCATGCCGAGCTGGGCCGGATGCATCGCAACGCCCCGGCAAGGGGTCTTTCCACCTGTCACGGCGGCGGCGCAACCCTGTCATGAAAGCGAACTTTGCTGCGCCGCCGCAAAGCGTAGGATAACTTGTATTGCCCCACGTGCCTGTCCCCTTCCCACAGCCAGGACCGCGTCTTGAGCCAGACCTTACTTCCCGAAGCGCAAGCCTTGGGCCGCTCACATGCCGCGCGCGACAGCAGCGCCGTGATCACCGTGCTGCTCGCCATCAGCTTCGGGCATCTGATCAACGACCTGCTGCAATCCCTGGTGCCAGCGATCTATCCGGTATTGAAGGCCCGCTTCGGGTTGAGCTTCGGCCAGGTGGGCGGCATCGCCCTGGTGAACCAGTTGACCGCCTCCGTGCTGCAGCCGGGCGTTGGGCATTTCACCGATCGCCGGCCGCTGCCATACAGCCTGCCCTTGGGCATGTGCTCGTCCTTGTGCGGCCTGCTGCTGCTGTCCCAGGCGCCCAGCTACCTGGCGCTGCTGGGCGCCGTGGCACTGGTAGGGGTGGGATCCTCCGTGTTCCACCCGGAAAGCTCGCGCGTCGCGCGGCTGGCCTCCGGCGGCCGGCACGGCATGGCGCAGTCCGTGTTTCAGGTGGGCGGCAATGTCGGCTCCGCGCTCGGGCCGCTTCTCGCGGCCTTCGTGGTCGCGCCGCGGGGAAACAACGCCACCGGTCAGGCAGCCGTGGCGTGGTTTGCGCTGGCGGCCCTGGCGGGGATCGGCGTGTTGGCCGGGGTGGGCGTATGGTATCGCCGCCGCCTCGCATTTCGCGTGCGCAAGCCGGCGGCGGCCATAGCGGGCCGCCGGGTGGGCGGCGCGATGGCCATCCTGGTTGTGCTGATGGTCTCCAAATTCTTCTACATGGCCAGCATTTCGAACTACTACACCTTCTACCTGATCGGCCGCTTTCATCTGGCGCTACATACCGCCCAGCTCTGCCTGTTCCTGTTCATGGCCGCCTTCGCCGTTGGCACCCTGGTCGGCGGCCCGATCGGCGACCGAATCGGGCGCAAGCGGATCATCTGGATGTCCATCCTGGGCGTGCTGCCGTTTACCCTGGCTCTGCCCTATGCGGGGCTGACCGTGACGGTGCTGCTCACGATTCCGATCGGCCTTCTGCTGGCCTCCGCGTTTCCGGCGATCGTGGTTTACGCGCAGGAGTTGATGCCGGGGCGCGTGGGCACCGTATCAGGCATGATGTTCGGGCTGGCTTTCGGGCTCGGCGGGCTGGGCGCCGCGGGGCTGGGCGCGCTGGCGGATCAAACGAGCATCGGACTGGTGTTTCAGCTTTGCGCCTTTTTACCGGTGCTNNTCAGGTACGCCTGTGGCCGGGGTGTCGGATCGCCGGGACGTGCCTAAATCATGTTTGCCAACGTCTCGAATTCCCTGACGCTCAATGTTTCCGCCCGCCGCCGCGGATCGATATCAGCCCGCGCAAGCAGCGCCTCGCCGCCCAGCGCGCGCAGGCTGCCGCGGAGCATCTTGCGGCGCTGGCCGAAAGCGGCGGCGGTGAGGCGCTCCATGGCGGCGAACAGGGATGGGTCCGGCTGGACAGGTTTGGGGATCAGCCCGACGACGGCGGAGAATATTTTTGGCGGCGGGGTGAAGGCCGCGGGCGGAATGCGCATCAGCAAGGCAGTGTCGCAGGTCCATTGCGTCAGCACGGCAAGCCTGCCGTAGGATTCGGTGTCCGGTGCCGCGGCGATGCGCTCGGCGACTTCCAACTGGAACATCAGCGTCAAGCGTTCCCACTGTGCGGCTTGTTTCAGCCAGCCGATCAGCAGGGGGGTGGCGACGTTGTAGGGCAGGTTGGCGACGATCTGGCGCGGGGCGGGGGCCAACGTGGTGAGGTCGGTAGCAAGTGCGTCGGCTTCCACCAGGCTGAGGCGCCCCTCGGCGTGCAGGCAGAGGGCGCGGATAGCGTCGGCGGCGCGGGCATCGATTTCCACCGCGGTGATGTGGGCGGCTTCGGTGCCGAGTAGCGCGCGGGTCAGCCCGCCAGGGCCGGGGCCGATCTCGATCACGTGGCGGCCAGCCAGATCGCCGGCCTGGCGGGCGATTTTGGCGGTCAGATTCTCGTCCAACAGGAAATGCTGGCCGAATTTTTTCCGTGCATCGAGCCGGAACGCGGCGATGACGTCGCGCAGCGGCGGCGCTGCGAGCGCCGTCACAGGATGAAGCGGCTCAGGTCACCGCGGGCGGCGAGCGGCGCCACCTTCTCCTTTACGTAGGCAGCGTCCACGCGCACTTCGTCACCGGGACGGTCGGACGCTGAAAAACTGATTTCCTCCAGCAGCTTCTCCAGCACGGTGGCCAGGCGCCTGGCGCCGATGTTTTCCACCCGGTCGTTGATGTCGGCGGCGAGATCCGCGAGCGCGTCAATGGCGTCATCGGCGAAGGTGAGGGTGAGGCCTTCGGTGTGCATCAGCGCGGCGTACTGGGCGAGCAAATTGTGTTCCGGCTCGGTGAGGATGCGGCGCAGGTCGGCGCGGGTGAGGGGGGAGAGTTCCACGCGGATCGGCAGGCGGCCCTGAAGTTCGGGCAGCAGGTCGGCCGGCTTGGCCAGATGGAAGGCGCCCGAGGCAATGAAGAGGATGTGGTCGGTTTTCACCGGGCCGTATTTGGTGGAGACGGTGGTGCCTTCGATCAGCGGCAGCAGGTCGCGCTGCACGCCCTCGCGGGAGACGTCGCCGCCGCGGAAGCCCCCTTCGCTCGTGCGGGCGCAGACCTTGTCGATCTCGTCGAGGAAGACGATGCCGTTATCCTCGGCGTGGCGCACCGCCTCAGCGGTGAGGCGTTCGGTATCGACCAGCTTGTCGGCTTCCTCGCGGGTCAGCAGCGGGCGGGCCGCGGCCACCTTCATGCGCTTTTCCACCTGACGGCCGCCCATCATGCCGCGCATCATTTCGCTCAGGTTGATCATCTGGCCTGGTGGCACGCCGGGCAGGTCGATCTGGCCTATGGCGCCGGCACCGTTATCGGCGATGCTGATGTCGATCTCCTTGTCCTCCATCTCGCCCTGGCGGAGCATGCGGCGGAATTTGGATTTGGTGTCGGCGCTGGCGGTGGCGCCGACAAGGCCATCGACGATGCGGTCTTCGGCGGCCTGGTCGGCGCGGGTGGCGACATCGCGGCGGCTGACTTCGCGCAGCATGTTGAGGCTGACTTCCACGAGGTCGCGCACGATGCTGTCCACGTCGCGGCCCACATAGCCGACTTCGGTGAATTTGGTGGCTTCCACTTTCAGGAAGGGCGCCTGGGCGAGGCGGGCGAGGCGGCGGGCGATTTCGGTCTTGCCGCAACCGGTGGGGCCGATCATCAGGATGTTTTTGGGCACCACTTCGTCGCGCATGGCTTCGGGCAGTTGCGCGCGGCGCCAGCGGTTGCGCAGCGCGATGGCCACGGCGCGCTTGGCATCGCCCTGCCCCACGATGAAGCGGTCAAGCTCGCTCACGATCTCTCGCGGTGAAAAGGTAGGTGCTTCCGGCATTGTCGGGTCCAATAGGTAAACGTTTTTTGCTTCTTTTTTTCAAAAAAGAAGAAGACTCTTTCTCTTGCCGCTCCGCGGCGGGCATCTTTCCTGAAAAAAAGAAGCAAAGAACTTTTATTCTTAAAGAGTTTCCAGGATCAGGCTGTGGTTGGTGTAGACGCAGATGTCGGCGGCGATGGACATGGCGCGGCGGGCGATTTCTTCGGAGGTGAGGCCTTCGATGCCGATGAGGGCGCGGGCGGCGGCCAGCGCGTAGTTCCCGCCCGAGCCGATGGCGATAACGCCGTCTTCGGGTTCCAGCACGTCGCCATTGCCGGTGAGGGTGTAGCTGTGGGTGGCGTCGGCGACCGCCATCATGGCTTCGAGGCGCCGAAGATAGCGGTCGGTGCGCCAATCCTTGGCGAGTTCGACGCAGGCGCGTTCCAGCTGGTTGGGAAAGCGGTCGAGTTTGGCTTCGAGGCGTTCGAGCAGGGTAAAGGCATCGGCAGTGGCGCCGGCGAAGCCTGTGAGCACACCGTTATCGGTGCCGATCCGGCGCACCTTGCGGGCATTTCCCTTCACCACGGTCTGCCCCATGGTCACTTGTCCGTCGCCGGCCATGGTGACGCGCCCGCCATGGCGCACGCAGAGGATGGTTGTACCGTGCCACCCGATCGGGTCATCTTGAGTCATAGGCGGTTGAGTTAGGATTCCTGCCGCCTGCCGCAACCCTGCCCGTTCACGCTTGTGCCATAGTCAAAAGTTTTTTGCTTCTTTTTTTCAAAAAAGAAGAATCTTTCTTTTACGCGTAACGATGGCAGAGGCTGGCGACCTCTTCGCTGGGGACGGGGCGTGAGAACAGGTAGCCTTGGCCGAAGCGGCAGCCCAGGCCGGCGAGGAGGCTGGCGTTTTCCTGGGTTTCGATGGCTTCGGCGACCATATCGATGTTCAGCGACTGCCCCAGGGTCAGCATGCCGCGCACGCAGGCTTCGGCGCGGGGGTCGTGGGCGATATCGAGGATGAAGCTGCGGTCGATCTTCACGCGGTCGAACGGCAGTTGGCGCAATTGGGTGATGTTGGCAGTTCCCGTGCCGAAATCGTCCAATACCAGGCGGGTGCCGTGGGACTGCAGTTCGGCCATCACGTCACGGGCTGCTTCGGCCTCTTCGCCGAGGGCGACGGCGGCGATTTCGATTTCCATCCGCCGCGGATCGAGATGGCCTTCGGGCCAGGCTGGCGGGTTTCTGATCAGGCTGATCACGTCGCGCATTTGGCCGGGGGAGAGGTTGAAGGCGAAGGTGAGATGGGGTGGCCAGTCGTGCTGGTCGGCCAGCACCCGGCGCATCAGGCTGGTGGTCAACGGGGTTTCGAGGTCCATCTCCTCGGCCAAAGGGATGAAGATGTCGGGCGGGATGGGCGCGCGCTCGTGGTGGTGCCAGCGGGCGAGCACTTCCAGGCTCACCATACGGCCGGCTTGCAGGTCGATGATCGGCTGGTAGTACGGTACTATCTCGCCCGCGTGGATGGCGGCCTGCAGGTCCACCTTCATCTGGGTGCGGGCTTGCTGGGCGATATCGTGATGCGGGTCGAACACGCGCCAGGTGCCGCCGCCGGCGGCTTTCACGCTGGTAAGGGCGGCGGTTGCGGCGCGGATAAGTCCATCCGCATTTTGCGCGTGGGTGGGTGTGAGAGCTACGCCGAGGCTGCTGCTGGCAGTGACTTCGTCAAGGCCCGCGGCGAGCGGCTCCGTGAGTGTGCGCAGAAGGNNACGCAGGCGGTCGGCGATCGCCAGCAGGATCTGGTCGCCCTGGCGGTGGCCGATCACCGCGTTGATGGTACTGAACTGGTCGATATCGATCAGCACCAGGGCGGTGGGATGGCCCGCGGTGAGCCGCCGCTCCAGCGCCTCGTGGAAGCCGTGGCGGTTGGACAGGCCGGTGACATGGTCGTGCCGCATGCCACGGAACATCTCCAGGTCCGGCCGTTCACCCTGGTGGGGGTGGCCATCGCGGCCGCCGCCGTGTTTGCCGAAGATATGCGTCAGGCCTGTGTTCATGGGGCTGTGTCCGCAGTTGACCGGCTGAAAGAGGAGGTAGGCATGTTATAGCAGGCCCAGCTGGCTGAAAACCGAGGAAGAAGAGTGTTCTTTTTTTGAAAAAAAGAACCAAAAAACTTTTACCCATTGCGTACGCTGCCGGCGGAGTCCGCGACAGCCAATGAAAAGTCTTTTGCTTCTTTTCTTCAGAAAAGAAGACTTTCTTTCTTGTGGGGACCAGGCGCGGGTGCGGAACAGAACGGTAGGCATCGTATGGGGAGCGGGGCTGACTCTGGCGCTGCTGGTGTATCTGGTCGGGCCCGATCAGTTTCTCGACCAGGCATTTGGCTTCGCCGACCATCTGGCCGGCGCAATGCGCGAGGCGTTGCTGACGCTGAGCGGGCGGGCCTACGATGTGGTACGGGCGCTGGCGATCGCGTGCTTCACGGTGTTCTTCGTGCTCTCGGTCGTGGCGACGGGCCGCGGGCTGCCGGGGCAGGGCATGCTGGTGGGGGTGACGCTGCTGTTCCTGATCCTGGTTTGGCATCAGGGGCCGGAGGCGAGCGGGCATTGGGTGCTGGCCTTCCTGCTCTCGGCCACGGCCGCTGCAAACGTGACGCGCAGGCTGATGGGCTAACGGCGGGCGGCGAAGAAGGATTTCAGAAGGGCGGCGGCTTCGGTCTCCTGCACGCCGCCGATCACTTCGGGCAAATGCAGGCAGCCGGGCGCCTGGAAGATTCGCGGCCCGTGCTCGATGCCGCCGCCCTTGATGTCGTAGGCGCCGAAAATGACGCGACGGATGCGAAAATGCACAGCCGCCGCCGCGCACATGGGGCATGGCTCCAGGGTCACGAACAGGTCGCAGCCGGCGAGGCGTGGGCTGCGCAAACTGCGCGCGGCCTCGCGCATGGCCAGCAGTTCGGCATGGGCGGAGGCGTCGTTCAGTGCCTCGGTGCGGTTGCCCGCCTGCGACACAATGCGGCCGTCCGGGGCCACGACCACGGCGCCCACGGGTACTTCCTGCCGCGCAGCTGCCCTGCGCGCTTCCTCCAGAGCGATGTGCATCGACATGAGCGGAGACCTAAAAGGAAGGAAGATTCTTCTTTTTTGAAAAAAAGAAGCAAAAAACTTTTGGTCCTGGCGCCTGTCCACAGAGGCGTGAGCAAAGTACAGGGGGAGTATGACACATCGTAAGAGGCCGCTGGTGGGGATCACGCTGGATTCCGAGGAAGCGGGTGGGTACTCAAAATATCCCTGGTATGCGCTGCGGGAGAATTATGCGCAGGCGATCGCGGCGGCCGGCGGCATTCCGCTATGCCTGCCGCATCATCCGGCGCTCGCGAACGATATGCTGGCGGCCATCGATGCGCTGATTGTGACGGGGGGCGCCTTCGATGTGGATCCCGCCCTGTACGGCGAGAGCGACACGCACGGCACGGTCATCCTCAAGCACGCACGCACCGCTGCCGAGCGTGCCCTGCTGGAGGGCGCGCTCGCCACGGACATGCCGGTGCTGGGCATCTGCGGCGGGCAGCAGCTTCTCGCTGTGGCGCTGGGGGGCACCCTGATCCAACATATCCCGGATAGCGTGCCCGGCTGCCTGGAGCACGAGCAGACCAATCCACGCAACGAGGCCGGCCATCAGATCGCGATCATGCCGGGTAGCCTTCTACACACGATCGTCGGCACCGAGACAATGCACGTGAACAGCTCCCACCACCAGGCGGTGCGGGAGCCAGGGGCGCGCGCGCGGGTGAATGCGCGCGCGCCGGACGGCGTGATCGAAGGTATCGAGGACCCCAGCCGGCGCTTCTGCCAGGGCGTGCAGTGGCACCCTGAGTTCCTCATCGATCCGGGCGATTCGCGACTCTTCGCGGCGCTGATCGCGGCCGCGGTCACATGACCGACGAGGCGAGCCCGGATGATCCGCGCGCAGGCGATCGCATCGCCAAATGGCTGGCGCGCGCGGGTGTCGCCAGCCGGCGGGATGCCGAACGTCTGATCACCGAGGGAAAAGTGACGCTCAACGGTGAACGGGTCGCCCATCCCGCCACCTTCGTCACCGCCGGCGACATCGTGCAGGTAGCCGGCCGCGTGGTGGACGAACCGGCACGGGGAAAACTCTGGCGCTACCACAAACCCGACGGTGTGATGACGACGCACAAGGACCCTCAGGGCCGGCCCACCGTGTTCGAGAAATTGCCGCCCGACCTGCCCAGGGTGGTCAGCGTCGGCCGGCTGGATCTGAACAGCGAGGGATTGCTGCTGCTGACGAACGATGGCGCGCTGGCGCGGCAATTGGAATTGCCCGCCAATGGCTGGATCAGGCGATACCGGGTGCGGGTGCATGGCGAGATCGACCCGCCGGCGCTGGCGGCGCTGGCGAATGGCCTCACGATCGACGGCACGCGCTATGCGGGGATCGAGGCCGGGCTGGATAGCCGTAAGGGCAGCAATGCGTGGCTGACCGTTTCCCTCCGCGAAGGCCGCAACCGCGAGATCCGGCGGGTGATGATGCACCTCAACCTGGGGGTGACCCGGCTGATCCGAATCGCCTACGGGCCGTTCCAGCTGGGTAATTTGGAGCGGGGAGCGGTCGCGGAGGTGCCGCCGAAGGTGCTCAGGGAGCAATTGCCGGAAGTAAGAAAGTAAGGCCTTCTTTTTTGAAAAAAAGAAGCAAAAAACTTTTGTCTGTTCGAGTACGCGTGGTGCGGGCGTGTCGGATCGCGGGTGAGGGCGCAGGAGCAAAAGTTTTTTGGTTCTTTTTTCAAAAAAAGAACATTCTTCCTTTCTCTTAATATGACCACGCGCATCATCGCCGGCACCTGGCGCGGCAAGACCCTCTCCGCCCCGCCGGGCTTGGCCACACGCCCCACATCGCAGCGGATGCGCCAGGCGGTTTTTGACATGCTCATGCATGCGCCCTGGGGTGGGCGGGCGCTGCTGGAGGGCGCGTGCGTGCTGGATGGGTTTGCCGGCACCGGTGCAATGGGGCTGGAAGCGCTCTCGCGGGGGGCTGCCCGTGCCACGTTCATCGAATCCGATCGGGCAGCTTTGGCGGTGTTGCGGGCGAATCTGGCCGCGTGCGGTGCGCTCGGCCGGTCGCTTGTGCTGCCGGCGGACGTATTGCGGCCGCCGCGCGGCACAGCGCAGGCACTCGTTTTTTTGGACCCGCCCTACGGCAACGATCTTTTGCCGGCGGCTGAGACGGCGCTGCGCCAGGCAGGGTGGATTTCTCGCGGCACGGTTGTCGTTTCGGAATCGGGACATCTTGATCCGGCACGCAACTATGGTGATATACTCGCGGAACGACTTCATGGGGCGGCCCGTGTGATCGTATGGCGGGAGGCCTGAGGGGGCGTGAAGTCAGAGACTTTTCTGCACGAGCGGTCTATCGCCGCGCTTGCAGTTCCGTCGCATAGCACGGGTCCTTTTCCGATCTGGCACGTGCATTCGATGGGTGCGGCGCAGATTGCGGTGCCGCCGTTGCCCACTGGCGGGCATTTTTTCGATTTGTGGCCGGTGCGCGAGTTGCCTGAATTGGGGTTGTGGGCGGCGACTCACTACACCAGCTTCGCGCCGCCGCTCTTCGTGCTGCACGAGGCGGTCGTGCACTCCTCGGCCGGAATCCTGGCGACCGGCGATTCTGTCATCGCCGAATCGCTCGGCAACACCTCGCCTAGCCTGCACTCCTACCGCCAACTGGTGAAGGGAATTGCTCTGCAACCGAAGCGGATCAGCCGGCTCTCGGGCAGCTACATCTCCGTTCTCGCCGCCGGCGAGCAGGATGTTCGCCATGCGCTGCTCAGCGGTATGGCGCGGCTCATGGCCGTGCCGGACACATATTTTGCCGCCGCCGATGGGGTGCTGGTGCCGCAGGGCGGCGTGGCCCAGGCGGAAATGCTCGGCCTTTTCGATCTTCTGCCCAGCCTCACGGTGCGCGAGGTGGCGCCTGACGAGACGCTGGTGGTGGATACCTTGATCTATCCGCTCTCGGTATGTGGCGAGGCGGCATATCACCCGTGCGTGGGCGATTTCTACCGGCGGCTCTCGGCGAACGTGCCGAGCCCGCCCTCGCGCCTGCCGCGGCGGATCTATATCGACAGCCGTGGCAGCGGATTGCGTCCGCTGCGTAATGAAGCGGACCTGATTGCGGCGCTGGACCGACTCGGCTTCGAAGCGGTGCGGCCGGAAACGATGAGCCTGTCAGACCAGATCATGCTGTTCCGGCAGGCCGAGGCGATCGTGGCGCCGCATGGCTCCGCGTTGACCAATCTGGGATTTGCCCGGCCGGGCTGCCTGGTGGTGGAATTGCTGATGGATGCCTTTGTCGACTGGAGCTTTCGTAACCTCGCCGCACTGATGAAATTACGTTACGATTGCGTGCTCGGTCGCGCGCGCAGGCCATGGCCTGATCTTAATATTCAGTTCCATCAGACGCCGTGGGATATTTCGGTCAACCATGTTGTTGCTGCTGTCGCCCACTCCCTGGCGGTGGCGCCTGCCCGCGCGGCGTAGGCAGGCAACATGATGGTTCATGACGCTCCGGACTGAAGAAAACGGCAAACCACGATAAGCGATCGCGCATAAAGAATTTCACGAAAATGGGCGGTCATATCAACCCGCTCACCATGCGCGCACCACGACGCTCGTTGCCCGCTCAGTCCGCGACAGCCACTCAAAAGTCTTTTGCTTCTTTTCTTCAGAAAAGAAGACTTTTTTCGAACAGCCCAGCTTCCCGAACCCGCAGGCCATCTGTGCAGGCGTGTGAAAGGACAGTTGCTTCTACGAGTCCGGCCTCACTGTTTTGGTCTTGTAGCCGCACCAGGGGGCTGCGACGCACGCGTAGCATTCTGGGCGGCGCGCCTTGCACACGTAGCGGCCGTGCAGGATCAGCCAATGGTGGGCGGGGCGCAGCATGTGGGCCGGTATGCGCTTGACCAGGTTATCCTCCACCTCGCGCACGGTGCGGCCGGGGGCTATACCGGTACGGTTGCCCAGGCGAAAGATATGTGTGTCGACTGCCATGGTCGCCTCGCCGAAAGCCACGTTCAGCACCACGTTCGCCGTCTTGCGCCCGACGCCAGGCAGCGCCTCCAGTGCCGCGCGATCGGCGGGCACCTGGCCGCCATGCTCGCGCAGCAGGATCTCCGACAGGGCCACGACGTTGCGCGCCTTGCCCTGCCACAGGCCGATCGTGCGGATGTGCCGGCCGACTGCCGCCACGCCGAGGCGCACCATGGAGTCCGGATCAGGCGCTTCGGCGAAGAGCTTTGCCGTCGCCTTGTTGACCGACACGTCGGTGGCTTGGGCCGAGAGAACGACGGCCACCAGCAAGGTGTAGGCGTCGGTGAAGACGAGCTCGCTTTCCGCATTTGGGCGCTCCCCGGCAATGGCGGCGAGGAACGCGCGCACATCCTGCAGGCTCATGCGCCGCGCCGGGCTCGGCGGTTTGCGCGGTCGGGGGGACTTCACGTGCATCGAATCGGGCATATGGGC
Organism: Acetobacteraceae bacterium; assembly: GCA_003133065.1. Classification (GTDB taxonomy): domain Bacteria; phylum Pseudomonadota; class Alphaproteobacteria; order Acetobacterales; family Acetobacteraceae; genus BOG-908. The sequence continues at coordinate 27,670 of PKZM01000114.1, read as the reverse complement.
ACTGCACCGCCATGACGGCCCAATAACAAGGCGTGCCGGCTTTGCGCGGCGGCGAAACACTCTATTTAAAGCTGCATGACGATCGATAGCCAGGCTGGCAGCACCAACGACGAGACGGACGATCCGGTGGTGTTCGAGGCCATGGTGACGCCTTACCGCAGCCTATCGCCGGGCGGATTGCGGGTGTTGATCGGGTTCGTGTGTGGTGTGAGCCTGTGCACCACCACGCTATTCTGGTGGCTGGGCGCCTGGCCGATCGCGGGCTTTAATGGCGCCGAGATCCTGCTTGCGGTGCTGCTGCTGCGGTTGCATGCCAAATCGAGCCGCCGTTGTGAGCTGCTGATGCTGTCCGGTGCCGCGCTGCGCATCCTGCGCATCGATTCCGATGGCCGCTCCACCGAATTGAGTCTGCGCCCCGGCTGGCTGAACGTGCGCCTGCAGGAGCGGCCGGGCCGGGTACCCGGCCTATACCTCTCGGCCCACGGCCAGCATGTCGAGGTCGCCGCGAGCTTGGGCGAACCTGAAAAGCGCGACCTTGCTGAGGCGCTGTCTGCCGCACTTCACCGCCTGAAGAACCCCGTGTTCGACAATCCCCAACTCAGGCCCGAAATGCCGCAGGCTTTTCCGGTGTGAGGGTGGTCGCCGATCGACCGCATCCTCTCTCTTTTTTTTGCGGGCGCCTCTTTCAATGGCGAGGAAGCATATTACGTCGGCGAATCAGAGGGCCCCATCGATTTGATCAGTTCAAAAACCCGCTTGCGTACCGCTGGATCAGTGATGCGGTAGTAGGCACGTACCAATTCCAGCGTCTCTCGTTTTGCGAGGGGATCATCACCATGGCCGCCGAATTCGGCGCGCTCCGAAAACCCAGCAATATGGGTTGACCCGGCCCCATTTCCGGTCGAATCCGGCATGTCATCAAAAAAGAAGCTGATCGGGACATCAAGGACGCGCGATAGATCGTACAGGCGCGAAGCACCCACGCGATTGACCCCACGCTCGTATTTTTGAACCTGCTGAAACGTCAAGCCAAGTGCTTCGCCGAGCCGCTCCTGGGACATTCCTATCAAAGTGCGTCTGAGGCGAATCCGGGACCCTACGTGGACGTCGATGGGACTCGGCCGGCTCTCGCCAGCCTCGCTTGCAGAACCCTCGAAAGCGGCAGCGTTACGGGACATACAAACAGCTTTCTGACTACCTGGACCAGACTATCTGGCTGCGCCCGCTCTAAGGCACTCAACTACAAATAGTCAACAAAGTTTTCGCTTTTCGGAATCATATTCTACATTTTTATACGTTTCCCAGCTTTCGGTTCACGCAAATGCAACCCGAAATGCCCAAAATCAATGCCATCGCAAACGGATCAGCGAGCCCCCACCGCGCGGCAGGTGTTGCCGGCAGGAAGCCTGGGATGCTTGCAACCAGGATGCCAGTCTGCCCGATCGGCAGGGTTTGCAGAACTTGGCCCCTCGAGTCGATCACGGCGGAGATGCCGGTGTTGGCGGCACGCAGCATCGGAAGTCCCTCCTCCACACTGCGCATGCGTGCTGCGGCCAGATGTTGCCGTGGTCCGGCGGAGTTGCCGAACCATGAATCGTTGGTGATGTTTACCAGCATGGATGGCCGATCCGCGCGGCTCACCACCTGCCCCGGAAAAATCGCCTCGTAGCAGATCAGCGGCCCCAGCGGGGGCAGCCCTGGCGGATGCAGGGTGCGTATGCCCGGCCCAGGCACAAAACCCTGCTCGCCGAGCAGGAAATGGGCATAGGGCGGGAAATATTCACCAAACGGCACCAGGTGGCTCTTGTCATAGATGCCCGCCACGTCACCATCCGGTGCAACGGCCACCAGGCTGTTATGGGCGAGCGTGGTGCCGCCGGGGCCGGCTGTGAATCGCTCCGTGCCCGACAGCGTGGCCAGCGACGGCGCGGCGGCATCGGCCACCGCAAGCCGCGCACCACGGTCCTGCGCCAGCGGATAGGGGCTGGCTGTTTCCGGCCAGATCACCATCGCCGGGTGTCCGCGCGCCTCGCGCATGCCGGCGCGCGTCAGGGCCAAATAACGGTTGAAAATCCGGTCCGCCCAAGCCGGTTCGGCACCGTGGTCGCGGTGCTCGGCCTCCGGCACATTGCCCTGCACGATCACCGCTGAAAGTCCCGCCGGTGTCTGCGGCGTCGGCACGGCGAGCCAGAGGCGTAGTCCGCCCGCCAGGCCCCATATGGTTATCAGGCACAGCCCGGCGATTCGGCCGCGCCGGCCGAGCGTGGGCGTGGCTGCGAGGACCACCGTGAGCAGCGTCAGCCCGTGCGCGCCAAACCAGGCCGCAGGCTGGATGAAGATGTCACCCGCCAAGCCAGGCATCTCCCACACGCTGCCCAGCAAATTCCAGGGAAAGCCGCTGAGCGCGAATTGCCGTGCGAGATCGCCGATCACCCAGAAAGCGGCCAGCACGGCCACGCGGCGCCAGCCTGCCGGCATCAGCCGTGCCGCGCCGCAAGGCACGGCGATGAACAGCGCCAGAAATGTTGCGAGCAGCGGCACGGTGATCGGCACCGCCCACCAGAATTCCGCGGCCATCACCAGGATTGCGTTGGTGATCCAGTAGAGGCCGGCGAGGTGATACCCGATACCGAACACCAGCCCGCGCCCGGCGGCGCCGCGCCAGGACCGCGCGCTGCCGATTAGCGCCAACAGGCCGGGGATGGCGATCAGCAGCAGCGGCACGAGCGTGAAGGGTGGCAGCGCGCCGGCGGCGACGATGCCCAGGCAGAACGCCGCGAACAGCGCGCGCCAGCCGTGGAGGAAGGAAGAAAGATGTTCTTTTTTGAAAAAAAGAACCAAAAAACTCTTGTCCCTTAGGCGCGCGCCTGCATCAGCATCCATCTAAAAGTCCAAAAGTTTTTTGCTTCTTTTTTTCAAAAAAGAAGATTCTCTCTTCCTTACTCCAGCGCATCACGAAGCTGCCGCTCGTAGTGCCGGTAGTATTTGTCGGTAACAAGATCGGTCTTCACCACGATGGCCACATCGGTCGTGTTGAACTGGTGATCGATCACGGCACCATCGCCGATGAAGCAGCCCAGGCGCAGATAGCCCTTGATCAGCGGTGGCAGTCCGGCGAGGGCACGGCGGTTGTCCACGTCCTCGGGGTCCATGCGGTGCATTTCCACGTAGCGATCCGGCAGGGCCCGCGGGCGCAGGGCGGGTGGGGCCAGATGGTTGTTGTACAGATAGGTCAGTTCCGCGGCCCACTGGTCGGGATCGGTCGAGGGCAGGCTGGCGCAGCCGAACATCAGGTCGATCTGGTGACGGAACACATAGGCCGCGATGCCCCGCCAGAGCAGCTGCATCACCGCGCGGCTGCGATAGCCGGCATCCACGCAGCTGCGGCCCAGCTCCAGCAATTTGCCCTGAAACCCGATAAGCGGCGAGAGGTCGTACTCTTCATCTGAATAGAACCGGCCGATCTGTTCGGCAGCACTCTGCTGGATCAGGCGGTAAGTGCCCACAACACCCTCGGCCCCGGGGCCGATCGCGTGATCGACCACGACAAGGTGATCCGCCACGGCATCGAAGGCATCTACGTCGCGCGCCAACGCCCGGGCGGCTTCCGATGGCTCGGCGCGCATCTCCTCATAGAACACGCGCCAGCGCAGGGCCTGCACGGCGTCGATTTCAGCTTCCGTGGTCGCAATTCGCACGCCTAGGTGGCCGGCGCGCAGCTCACCGAAGCCCGGACCTTCGTCTGGCCGTAGCGGTGGGCCCTGGCGCCTCAGACCGCCGCCGGCCCCCGCCGGCGCGGCGATCGTCATCTCGCCAATCTTGACCTCAGCCGTCATGTCATCGCTCCAATTGCGCGTCGCGCGCCAAAGGCCCGGCGTCCGCGCGGCGTGGTGGCCTGGTCTTGCCCGTGTCCACGGCTCCAGGCAGCTTCTCGGCGCCGCGTGCGGCGCCACGCGGCACGCCCTGCACCCGGCGGCCATAAATCTCAAGCCGCGTCGAAACCAGCTCGAAGCCGAGGGTGGCGGCGATCTGCTGCATCAGTCGCTCATGCTCGCCACCCTCGAACTCGATGACCCGCCCCGTGTCGATATCGATCAGATGGTAGTGGCGGCCATGTTCGGTTGGTTCATAGCGCGCCCGGCCGCCGCCGAAATCGCGGCGCTCGAGGATGCCGCGCTCCTCAAGAAGGCGCACGGTGCGGTAGACGGTCGCGATCGAAATGCGGCCATCAAGCGCCGACGCGCGGCGATAGAGTTCCTCCACGTCCGGATGGTCTTCCGCTTCGGATAGCACACGCGCAATCACGCGGCGCTGCCCGGTCATTTTCAACCCGTGCTCGACGCAGATGCGCTCGATGCGCGATTCCATCCGTTCTCCCCGGGCGCCCTTGCTCGGGCGCGCCGCGCTGGGCGTAGCCGATCCTTGGCTCGGTTGCCAGTTGCCAGTTTTTCAGCCGCCGCTCCAGCGAGAGGAAAACAGATCAGACCTTGCGTGCGGGGGCGGCGCGGGACTTGGTACCCAGGCCGATCTGCTTGGCCAGGCTGGAGCGGTGGCGCGCGTAGTTGGGTGCCACCATCGGATAGTCGGCGGAAAGGCCCCAGCGCTCGCGGTATTGCTCGGGGGTTAGGTCGTAGGCTGTCTTGAGATGCCGCTTGAGCATCTTCAGCTTCTTGCCGTCTTCCAGACAGACGATGTGGTCGGGGAAGACAGATTTCTTCGGCGGCACGGCCGGTTGTTTCTTGTCCGGCTGCGGCGCGGCGGCCACCTCCTGGCCCATGCCCGAAAGGCTCCTATATACCTCGTGAATCAGTGCCGGGAGGGCCCCCGGCTCCACCTGGTTGTTGGAAACATGAGCCGCGACGATCTGTGCCGTGAGTCCGAGAACGTCGAATGACACAGGCAACTCGGCCATGGTCAACACCTTCTGATTATTGCTTTCCCTTACCGCATATAGAGTAACGTGCATGTGCCGCAAGATGTTCGCGCGAACGAAGGGCGCGTCTGGATGAAGTATTTAACAACTGTGCCCGATCTTGAACTCGACATCACCAGCGAAATCTGCCCGATGACCTATGTGAGAACGCGTCTCGCGCTGGATCGTCTACAGCCGGGCCAGATTTTGGCGGTCACGCTGCGCGGCGAAGAGCCAGCCCGCAACGTGCCACGCTCGGCGGAGCGGCAGGGGCATGAGGTGGTGGCGCAGGAGACATATGCGGAGGGGGTGACGCGGGTGGTGTTGCGGAGGAAGTGAAGGAAGCGGTTCTTTTTTGAAAAAAGAACCAAAAAACTTTTGCTCCTATGCCGTCCCCCGGCAATCCGACACGCTGGCGACACCCCGTAGCTGAACAGGCAAAAGTTTTTTGGTTCTTTTTTTCAAAAAAGAACATTCTTCTCTCCCAGCCTCTTGCTCAGCACGAGCGCATCCGACCCATCCGCATAATAGGCGCGCCGCCGCCCCACCTGGGTAAATCCCAGCCGCTGATACAGTCCGCGGGCGGCCGGGTTGCGGGTGGAGACTTCCAGGAAGATGCGTGCCGCGCCGCGCTGGCGTGCTTCCTCGGCGGCTGCGGCCACCAGACTGCCGCCCAGCCCCTGCTGGCGGCGTTCCGGCACCACCGCGACGGTGAGCACCTCGGCCTCGTCGGCGGCCAGGCGCGCCAGGATCATGCCGCCGCGCGTGTCGATCAGGCCGAATACACCGGGTTGCGAAAGCTGGCCGGCGATGATGCGCGCGTCCCAGTATTCACCTTCGGGGAAGGCGCGCGCATGGATGGCGGAAAGCGCGGTTGCGTGCAGCGGGCCGGCGCGGGTGATGGCCTGGCCGCTCATACCGGCGCGGCGCGCAGACCGGCGGCGGGCAGCCGCGCTTGCGGGGCGTCGACATAGATCGGAGAGGCGTCCAGCCACGGCAGCATCCCCGCGTGCCGCCGGATGGCGATGGCGGCCACATCCGCCGGCATGGCGATGCGCGAAGCGGTGAGCATCACGTCGGCGCCGGCGGCAGCAAGGGCGGCGGCGACCTCATTGGCGGCATTGCCGCATACCGCGATGCGGCCGCCAGGTAAGGGCAGGCTTTCGACGGGCAGGCTCTCGGGGCCATGCCCGCGATCAAGAAAAACATAGCATTTTCGCGCAAAGATGGCGGTCCACAGGGTGCGGCCGGCGAGCTTGCCGCCCTGACTGTGCAAAGATTCGCCGAGCGCCTCCGTCACTGTCACGCCGGCGACGCGGATGCCGCTGGCAAGGCCGATCCCGTGGGCTACGGAAATTCCCGCGCGCAGGCCAGTGAAACTGCCGGGTCCGACGATAGCGGCCACCAGATCCAGGCTCGGACCCGCCTGGCGCAGCACGTCGGCGACCAGGGCAGGCAAGGCACCGGGTAGACCACGTTCCTCGGTGATGCGGCCTTCGGCCACGCACCTGCCATGGTGCAGAATGGCGCAGGCCGCGCCGCCATAGGCGGAGGAGATAGCGAGCACCCGCATGGCCTGGTTGCCCCTCGGCCGGTCAGAGGATCGCGCAGGCGTCGTCGAACGCCAGGCGCGGCGCACGCGGCGGCGGTGGCACATCCGCGTGGCCGAGATTGATCAGGAAATTCGATTCCCAGGGGCGATCGGGAAAGAATATCTCGTCAACCCGCGCGGTATCGAACCCCGACATCGGACCGCAATCCAGGCCGAGCGCGCGTGCCGCGAGGATGAGATAGGCGCCTTGCAGGGTGGCGTTGCGCAAGGCCGTTTCGCGGGCCAGCAGCGGGTTGCCGGCGAACCAGGCACGGGCCTCGGCATGCGGGAAGAGCTCGGGTAGCTTGTCATAGAATCGCGTGTCGGTGGCGACGATCACCACCACAGGCGCGCTCATGGTCTTGGTGACATTGCCGGGGGATAAGGCAGGGCGTAGGCGCTCGCGCGCCTCCGGGCTGGTGAGAAATACGAACCGGGCGGGCGAGCAATTTGCCGAGGTTGGGCAGGCCTTCACCAGGTCATACAGCGTGTGCAGCGTCTCTTCAGGCACGGTTTCGGCGGACCAGCTTTCATGCGTCCTTGCCTGCCGGAACACCGCATCCAGCGCCGCGTCATCGAGCATTCAAAGACCATCCAATCCGATGACTGAACGCCGACGGCTGATCATTGGGCAACCTGCTCCACGGCGATCACCTCGGGCACGTAATGCCGCAGCATGTTCTCGATACCGTGCTTCAACGTTGCCGCCGAAGAGGGGCAGCCGCTGCACGCGCCCTGCATGTGCAGTCGCACCACACCGTCGCGATAGCCGCGAAACACGATGTCCCCGCCGTCACTGGCGACCGCGGGGCGCACGCGCGTATCGAGAAGCTCCTTGATCTGGTCGACGATTTCCTGGTCAGCCGGGGCGATCTCTTCCTCGTCGGCGGCCACTGCGGCACCCTCCATCACCGGGCGGCCGGCGACGAAATGCTCCATGATGGCGCCGAGCACCTGCGGCTTGAGCGCCTGCCACTCGGTGGCCTCGCTCTTGGTGACGGTAATGAAATCGCCGCCGAGAAAGACACGGGTCACGCCGTGTAGCGCGAACAGGGCGCCGGCGAGCGGACTGCGCAACGCCGCCTCAGGCACGGCGAAATCGGCGGTGCCGGCACCCATCACCGGTAAGCCGGGCAGGAATTTCAGGGTTGCCGGGTTCGGCGTGCTTTCCGTCTCGATGAACATATCTGGTCCTGCGCAGGTGAGCGGCGTGCTTGGGCTTGGGTGTGTATGGTGCCTGGCACGCGGGGGGGCAAGGGTTGCAGGGCAGTCAGGAAGAAACAGGAAGGCTGTTCTTTTTTGAAAAAAAGAACCAAAAAACTTTTGACTGTTAGCGTATTAGCGGACCGGACCTTCACATCACCCGGGGTTTGGGACGGGCGGCGCGTTCAGCGGGCGGCGCGATGGATGGGGACATGGGAGCCGGCCAGGCTGGATACGATCTCCTGCGCCAGCTGTGTTTGGTGGGCGAGCTCGCTGCGCGGTACGGGGTGGCGCACAAGCACCGGGCTGGCGGCGGAAACCAAGGCCCAACTGGCGCCGAAATAGGGCAGGGCGAGCCAGCCTTCGATCTGACTTTCCGTCAATTCCAGCTCCGTTGCCAAATGGCTCACCACACGGTGTCGGCCAGCCGAGCGCATCCACGCCAGACGTAGCAGGCGCCGCGCCCCAATTCTCCGCACCCGGTTGACCACCGGCTCGAGCGAGTCGTCGAGCATAGGATCCTGGCACAGGATGCGCCGCCGGATCGTATCCGCCATGCCGTTGGCGGCCCGGCCTTCGGTTCGGCCGGATACCGTGACAGTGATGGATGGATCGTGCCGTATGCGGGCATCCACGCGGCGCAGCGCATCAACCAAAGCGCGGTCCTCGCCATGGCGCACCGGCGGCACGCCGCCGGCGGCCACGAACACCTCCCGCCGCACGGCGATGCTGGCGCCGGATTCCTCCGTGTGCCGTGGCCACGGATCGTCGGCGCAAGGGTCCAGAAGTGCCGCGATCCGGTCCAGCTTAGCGCCGTAGGCGACTTCGCGCGCGTCATCCTCGTGCAGCACTTGGGGAATGAGCAGCGCGTCGATCGGGTCGATGACCGCGCGGCCACACACGGCGTCCGCCCCGGCATCAATTGCCGCCAGGTTTGCCTCTATCCAGTCCGGCGCCACGCAGGAATCGGCGTCCGTGGTCATCACCACGCCGCCGGGCCCCAGCAGCATGGTCGCCTTGCTCATCGCCATGCGGCGGGCATGGCCGGCATTGGCCTGGGACTGCGGAAATTGGTGCTCAACGATATGCACGCGGCATGGCAGGGCGGGCAGCATGGCGCGCACGATGTCGGCGGTGCCATCGGTGCTGTTGTTGATCAGCAGCACGATCTGGGTGCGCGTGATGCCATGCTGTAAGGACAGCGCGCGGAGGCAGTCGCCGATGAGCGCGGCTTCGTTACGGACAGGGATGGCGACGGCGACGGACGGGGCGATCTGTGGCATTGGAGCGGGCTCTGGCATGCGGATTGCGTGGGTTACAGACTTGCCCAAGCATAACAGTGCCGATGCCGCACAGTTCTCTCAGCCCGCGGCGATTGCCTCGTGGTGGCGGATCACTTCCCGGACAACAAAGGCGAGAAATTTCTCCGCGAACTCGGGATCGAGCTTCGCACCCTCCGCCAGGGCGCGCAGCCTGGCCACCTGCTCACGCTCGCGGCCGGGATCGGAAGGGGGCAAGCCGAGCTTTGCCTTGAGATGGCCGACCTGCTGGGTGCACTTGAACCGCTCCGCGAGCAGATAGATCAGGGCGGCGTCGATATTGTCGATGCTGTCGCGCAGGCGGAGCAGCTCTTCCGGGGGCATAAGGATATCCGAAGAAAGGAAAGAAAGGTCTTCTTTTTTGAAAAAAAGAAGCAAAAAACTTTTATTCCGATGCCTTCACCGGCGACCCGACACGCCAGCACCACGCGTACCCGAACAGGCAAAAGTTTTTTGGTTCTTTTTTTCAAAAAAGAACATCTTTCCTATTCCGCCAGCCGGGTCGCCAGCGTCGGCATGCGCCGCACCGGCCGCGGCGCCAGCCACCGCTGCAAGGCATCCAGGTAAAGATAAATGACTGGGGTGGTGTACAGCGTCAGCGCCTGGCTCAGGATCAGCCCGCCGACCATGGCGTAGCCCAGCGGCTGGCGCAGTTCGGACCCGGCTCCCTGTTCCAGCATCAGCGGCAAACCGGAGAGGAGGGCGGCCATCGTTGTCATCATGATCGGGCGGAACCGCATCAGGCAGGCCTGGCGGATCGCCGCCAGCGGCTCCAGGCCCTCCTGGCGTTCGGCGTGGATGGCGAAATCAACCATCATGATGCCGTTCTTCTTCACGATTCCGATCAGTAGGATGATGCCCACAATGGCGATCACCGAGAGATCTTTCCCGAACAGCATCAGCATCAGCAGCGCGCCCACGCCCGCGGAAGGCAGGGTGGAGAGGATGGTCAGCGGCAGAATGTAGCTCTCGTACAGGATGCCGAGGATGATGTAGACGGACACCAGGGCCGCCGCGATCAGGTAGGGCTCGCTACTCAATGAGGACTGGAAAGCGGCTGCGTTGCCCTGGAAGGATCCTTGCAGCGAGGCCGGCGCGCCGATCTCGGCGCGCGCCGCATCCACCTGGGTGACGGCATCGCCGAGTGAGGCGCCGGGTGCGAGGTTGAAGCTGATCGTCACGGAGGGGAACTGGCTCTGGTGGTTCACCGCCAGCGGCGTGATCGGCAGGGTGCTGGTCTTGACGACGGCCGAGAGCGGCACCGCGTTTGCGTTGCTGCCCTTGACATACAGCATCCGCAGCGTGCGCAGGTCGCCTTCGAGCTGCGGAGGCACTTCCTCGATGACGTAGTAGGAGTTCAACTGGGTGAAATACTGGGTGACTTCGCGCTGGCCGAACGCGTCGTAGAGCACGTCGTCGATCTGCTGCGGTTGGATGCCGAAGCGGGCAGCGGCGTCGCGGTCGATCACCAGGGTTGCCGTGGTGCCGGCGACCTGCTGGTCGGTGGTCACATCGCGCAGCAGGGGCAGATGGCTGATCTTGTCCAGCAGGCGGGGCGCCCACTGGTTCAGCTCGGCCGGATCGGCGTCCTGAAGCGTGTATTGGTATAGCGTGCGGGCCAGGCGGCCACCCACGGTGATGTCCTGGGCCGGCTGCATATAGAGGCGAAATCCTTCGACCGACTTCACTTTCTCACTGAGCCGGGCGATCACCTTCATGATGGGGTCGCGCTGGCCCCAGGGCTTGAGGTTCATGAAGATGCGGCCGTTATTTCCGGTCTGGCCCGCATTCCCCGCGCCGACGAGGGAGGCGAAGCTCGCCACCGCCGGATCGTCGTGCATGATCTGGTTCACCTGCTCCTGCTTGCGGTACATTTCGTCGTAGGAAATGTCCTGGTTCGCTTCGGTGATGGCGATGATCAAACCAATATCCTGTTGCGGGAAAAAGCCTTTCGGGATGATCACGAACAGCAACCCGGTGACGCCGAGGGTGGCGAGGAACACCAGCAACGTGACGAAACGGAAGCGCAGCGCCACGTCCAGGGTGCGCCGGTAGAACGCGAGCATGCCGTCGAACATGGCTTCCACGGCGCGGTAAGCCCGCCCGTGCTGATGCGTTTCCGGCTTGAGAAAGCGGGCGCACATCATCGGCGTCAACGTCAGCGAGACGAACGCCGAGATCACGATCGTCATCGACACGGTGATGGCGAATTCGCGGAACAAACGCCCGACCAGGCCGCCCATCAGCAGGAGCGGAATGAACACGGCGATCAGCGAGATGCTGATCGAGATGATGGTGAAGCCGATTTCGCCCGCACCTTTCAGCGCCGCCTGCATCGGGCTCATGCCATCCTCGATATGGCGGTAGATGTTCTCCAGCATGACGATGGCGTCATCGACCACGAAGCCGACGGCGATGGTCAGCCCCATCAGCGAGAGGTTGTCCAGGCTGTAGCCGAACATGTACATGGCGGCGAAAGTGCCCACCAGGGCCAGCGGCACCGTCACGCTGGGGATGATAGTGGCCCAGAAGCTGCGCAGGAACAGGAAGATCACCATCACGACGAGGCCGATGGAGAGCAGCAGGGTGAATTCCACGTCCGCTACCGATGCGCGGATGGTCTGGGTACGATCGACGATGGTTTGCACGTGGATCGCCGGCGGGATGGAGGCTTCCAGCCGCGGCAGGGCGTTGCGAATACGTTCGACCGTCGCGATCACATTGGCGCCGGGCTGTTTGTAGCAGATCAGCAGGATGCCCCGCCGGACCTTGTTCAGGCTTTGCCAGGCGGCGAGTTCGCGGTTTTGCGGGCCGCGGACGGCCTGGCCGATATCGCGGATGCGCACCGGCGCGCCATTGCGGTAAGCGACGATCAGGTTGTTATACGGCGCCGGCTCGGTGAGCTGATCGTTGGCCTGCAGCGTGAAGGATTGGCGGGCGCCGTCGATGCTGCCTTTGGGGCTGTTGACGGTTGCGTTGTTGATCACGCCGCGCACGTCTTCCAGCGTCATGCCCATGGCGGCGAGGCGGCCGGGATCGATCTGCACGCGGATGGCGGGTTTCTGCTGGCCGCCGATGGCGACCTGGCTGACGCCGCTGATCTGGCTGAGCTGTTGGCTGAGCACGTTCTCGGCGTAGTCGTCCACCGTGGTGATGGGCAGATCATCGGACCAGACGGAGATCAGGAAGATCGGGCTGTCGGCCGGGTTGACCTTGCGGAAGGTCGGCTGGCTGGGGATGTTCTTGGGCAACTGTCCTTGCGCGCCGTTGATCGCCTCCAGCACGTCGGTGGCCGCGGCATCGACGTTGCGGGAGAGATCGAATTGCAGCGTGATGGTGGAGGTGCCCAGCACATTGATCGATGTCATCTGTGCCAGGCCGTTGATCTGGCTGAACTGCGTCTCCAGGGGTTCGGCCACGGAGCTGGCCATCACGTCCGGGCTGGCGCCCGGATAATTGGCCGTGACGGCGATGGTGGGGAACTCCACCGCGGGCAGCGGCGCCACCGGCAGCAGCGGGTAGCTCGCCACGCCCACCAGAAAGATCGCCGCCATGATCAGCGACGTCGCGATCGGCTTCTGGATGAAGGGGGTCGAGATGCTCATGGAGTCGGCACCGAAAAGTCAAAAGTTTTTTGCTTCTTTTTTTCAAAAAAGAAGTCTTCTTTTCTGAAGAAAAGAAGCAAAAGACTTTTATTCATTAGCTCGCACCCTGCTGATGGGCATCGACTTTCATGCCCGGCGCCAGGCGGAGTTGGCCTGACAATACGACGGTCTCGCCACCGCTCAATCCTGCGGTGACGATCACTGCGCGCTCGTCCTGGTAGCCGACCATGACGGCCTGCTTGGTGACCGTCTGGTCCGGTTTGACCACGTAGACATAAAGCCCGTCCGGGCCGTGCTGGATGGCGGCGGGCGGCAGGGTAAGGGCATCGTGTGCCGTGCGCAGGCGCACCAGACCGTTGGAGAATTGGCCGGGCCAGAGCTTGTTATCGGTGTTGGGAAACTCGGCTTTGAGGGTGATCGTGCCCGTGCTGGTATCGATGGTGTTGTTGATGGTCACCAGATGGCCCTGGGAAATGGGCGTGACGCCATCCTGGCCGGTGGCTGCCACCGGCAGGCCGCCCGAAGCGGCCGGTTCGGCCGCGATCGCGGCGCGCACGGCCGGCAACTCATCTTGCGGCAGGGTGAACACCAGCGAGATGGGATGGACCTGGGTGATGCTGACGATTCCCGTCGCATCGGTGGCGTGGATCAAATTTCCGATATCGATCAATCGCAGCCCCACAACGCCTTCGATCGGCGCGGTGATTCGGCAGAAGGAGAGGTTGAGCGCGGCGCTGTCGATGGCCGCTTCGTCGCCCTGGATGGTGGCGATATCCTGGTCCACCAGTGCGGCCTGCGTGTCCGCCTGCTGGCGGGATGCGACGTTGGTCCGCACGAGATTGTCGTACCGCGCCAGATCGCGGCGCGCGTTTTCCAGCAAGGCCTGATCGGCTGCGCGCTTGGCGCGGGCCTGCGCGAGGGTTGCGGCATAGGGCCGCGGATCGATGGTGGCAAGCAGATCGCCGGGATGAACGGTCTGACCTTCGACGAAGTTGATGCTGTCCAGATTGCCATCCACGCGCGCGCGCACGAGCACCGAGCGGTAGGCCTGAACAGTGCCGATTCCGCTGGCGTATTCAGCCACATCGGCGTGGGCGGCGTGCACCACCGTCACCGGCGTTGCCTCCTGCGCCGCCGCCATGTGGGCGGTTGCGAGCCACGACGTGGCAGCCAGCATGAGGCAGGGTGCCCCGAATTGATGGAAGCGCTGTGTGTGCACGTCGTCGTTCCTGTCTCTGCCACGGCTTGCCGGCGCCTGGCGTGCCGGCTTTATGGCACGATCAAGCTGGGTCTGCGCGCGGGTCCAACACCCTGCCGGTCAAGCACGGATCGGCAGCACGGTGCAATCTTGCCATGCGCAGCGCGGCGCTGCGCCGTGCGCTGGCTAGCCGGCCTTGCGCGGCAGCGCGCGGGCCAGTTGCGTGGGCATACCGCGATAGGCTGCGAGGCTTCGGCCCGTAGCGGCTGCAAACGGCGAGGTATGGGCGCGCACGGGGAAACTCGGGCGGCCCAGCAGCGGGCTGGAGGCAGCCGGGGCCGGCAGCACCGATACCACCTCGCCTGGCCCGGATTGTGTGGGCGATGGTGTCGGGCGGCGGGCGGTGTTGCGCAGACTGCCGGCGGTTCCGCCCAGATCCGGCACCGCCCATTGCGCGAGCACGCGACGCTGGTAGGCGCTGCCCAGCGAGGCTGTTTGAGAATGGTAGGCGGCCGCGGCCAATGGCCAGCTATGCGTGCCGCCGAACAAGGCGGCGAGGAATCCGGCCGCGAAGCCGGCATTGGTGGCCGGATCGAAGGCCTGGTCCAGCGAGGCGAAGGCATCAGGGTGCTGAAGCAGGTTCACCTGTAGGCAACCGACATCGATCGAGCGCACGCCGCGCGCCTGGAGCGCTTGGACCGCGGCGATGGCCTCGGCCTTACTGGCATAGAGGCTACCGGTGCCCTCGGCGTTGATAGTCCACGGCCAGGGCACAAGTAGCCCGGTCGCAGCATCCGGCCTGCCGGACTCAACGCGGGCGATGGCGGATAGAAAACCATCGGGAATGTGATGAGCGCTTTCGGCGGCTTCAATGGCCGCACGGCAGGGCGCGGGTTGTGGCGGCCCTCCCGCAGACGCAGGCTCGATGTGGCACGCCGCCCGGGGTGGCAGCAGCAGCAAGCCGATTGCTGCCAGAGCGGCCAGAGCGCGACGGCCGGATTGAGTATTTTTTTCAGCCGCATCTTCACCCATCGGGTAAGCCCTTGTGGCCGCATGATGCTCTTGTTTGGAAGGCCGGGGCAAAAATTGGCACGCGCGCATGCTGGCCATCCTGACTGCGCCCGATTTCAGCTTCCTTAACGCGCTGCGCCCGGGATCCGGGCGGTCAGCCTGCCTGCGGAAAAATGCTGCAATGCAAAAAACTGCTTGCCTCGGCGTGCCATGATCGCCTATAAGGGTCGTGCGGTGCCGCTTCGGCCGCGCCGCATCTTGGACGTTTCCTCCCTAAACTTGGCGGTACCGAAAGGTGCCGCCTTTTTTTTATGCCGCAGGCCGCGATGATGTGTATTGCGCATCAGCACGGATCTGTCTTGGGTGTCATCAGCGGCGCAGTGATCCAGGCTCGGTTGCGCCGCGCCGGCCTGCCGGACGCTTGAGCAGGCGCGCTGTCGCTAAAATGAGTCCGGCGGCAAGCATCTTCATTAATAGACAAACTGCCCGAAACCGGCTATAATTGTGCGGGCACGAAACAGGATATGGTTCCGGGCACGCGCGCACTTCGTCAAAGAACATCAGGTAACGGTTCGATCATGGTTCGGCTACGATGACCTATCCGCTCTCCGTGGCCGCTGTCACCGCCAGGTGCAAGGATACCATGAGCTTTGTGCGGCGGTCTTTCAGCACCGGTAGCGTCGGCGCCGATCGCCGCGGCCTCACCACGCTCGAATATGGTATCGTTGCGACTTTCCTGAGCATCCTGATGGTGGCGGCCTTCAGCCATATCGGATCGGCGCTCACCACGATTTTCACCGAAATATCAACGAGTCTTTAACGCCATCCCATTCCGGGTAGGGTTGTGCCGGGGGGGGTGCCCGACAACCTTTACGCGTTGCGCTTCGCCGCCATCCAGCCCTCGGCGCTCCGGGCCATATGCTCGGCCAGCAGGTCCATATCCGCGCATAGGCGCAAAAATCCCGCCGTCTTTTCAAGACTCGCCTCGGCCATGTAGAGGCCGCGGGCAATTTCGATTTGCAGCGCATGAACCTGTCCGGCCGGGGTGCCGTAGTGCCGCGTCACATAGCCACCCGCGTAGGGATCGTTCCGCCGCACCACGTAGCCGCGCCGCTGCAGGAAGATTTCGATCTCGCGCGTGACGGCCGGTGCGCAGGCTGCGCCATGGGCATCGCCCAGCACGATATCGGGGATCGGCCGACGGTCCTCGCAGGCATGAGCGGGCATGGAGTGGCAGTCGACCAGGAGGCAGCTGCCGAATCGGCCGCGGATTGCCTGGATCAGCGATGTCAGTGCGGCGTGGTAGGGTTGCCAGCATTCCGCCACGCGCGCCTGCGCATCTGCGAAGCGGAGCCGGCCGCGGTAGATCGCTTCCCCGTTGGAGACGACCCGGGCGATGGTGCCCAGACCAGCACCCACCCGTGGGCTGGCGGTGTTCACCCAAGGGGGAAGGCTGTCCTCGAACATGGCGGGATCGAGTTCCCAGGGCTCCCGATTGGCATCGCACCAAGCGCGCGGGAAGGTGGCGGCGATCAGGGTGCCACCATGGCGGGGGACGGTGGCGAAAATCTCGTCGATATAGCAATCCTCGCTGCGGCGCAGGGTTAGCGCGTCGAGGCGGGCGGTGGCGAGGAAATGCGGATGGTAGTCGCGCCCGGAATGTGGTGAGGAGAAGACAACCGGCATGGCGGGCGAAGCGAGGCCGGCATCTGGCCGATTGATCGTATAGCAGCCCGGCAGGCTTGCTGGAATGCCGGCGGCGGCTGCGATGATGGGGGGCTCGATTGTGAGTGCCTCGCAGGCGGGATGGCATGGCGCCTGGTGGGCGCGACAGGGATTGAACCTGTGACCCCTACCATGTCAAGGTAGTGCACTACCGCTGTGCTACGCGCCCACACGGCCAAGCCGCAAGTGACGTGTCCTATTGAATGCGCCGGCCGCGCGCAAGCCCATCCCGAGTGACTCGCACCCTTCGAACGCATCGGCATGGACGCAAGCTCAGACCCTCAAGCAGTGTTGCAAGACCTGATCGTGGATGCGGCCCAGGAGGTGCGCATCCGGCAGAACCTGGTGCTGGTGGCGCTGGGCAAGCGGCAGGCCGACCGGGCGCTGCGCGTGGGGCGTGTGTTCGATGTGCACACGCGCAGTTGGAACGCGGATTGGGAGATCGTGACCGCCGGGCGGCGGATTGCCTGGGTAGGTCCGGCCGGAGCCTATCCCGGCGAGGTGCGCGAGCGCTTTCATGAGCCCGCGCTTTCCGCCGTGCCGGGGTTCGGCGAGGTGCACAAACACATCGAAAGCTCGCATCTGACCCCGGAATGGGAAGCGGCGATGGTGCTGCCGCGCGGCAATACCTGGACCTGCGAGGCGAGCCACGAGTTTTCCAATGTCGATGGGGCACGCAACCTGGCGTTCTGGTTGGAGCCGCGCCGGCTGGGATCGCCGCTGAAGATTTTCCCGCTACCGGGATCGGCGGTGCCGCCGACCGCCTACGAATCGGGCGGCGGCTGGTTCGGGTATGCCGAGCAGATCGGCTTTCTCGATGAGAGCCTGATGGTGGCCGGGCTGGACGAGGTGATGGACTGGCCGGCCGTATGGAATCCGGACAATCCCGGCTACGCCCGGCTATGGGGCATGATGGAGGCGACGATCGCCCGGCGCGGCGTGATCGAGGGCCATGCGGCGGGCTTGCGCGATACGGCCACGATCAATGCGTTTGCCGCCTCCGGCCTTGCCTCCGACCACGAGGTGATGGGGGCAGAGGAGGTATGGGACAAGCTCACCCGCGGCCTGTTCGTGGAATTGCGGCCCAATGCGATGGAGGATGTGATCCCCGGGCTGCTGGCGCGGGGGCTCGCGGATTGGTCGCAGGTCGCATTCACCACCGATGACCGCAGCGCTTCCAACACGTTGAGCATGGGGGCGACCGACCATAACGTACGTAAGGCGATCGCCTGCGGGCTGACGCCCGAGATTGCCATCCAGTGCGTGACGATCAATCCGGCGCGGCACATGCGGCTGACGCCGCTGGTGGGCAGCCTGGCGCCAGGGCGCTTTGCCGACGTGGTGCTGCTGGAGGATGTGGCGTCGGTTGCGATCCACTCGGTGTGGGCCGATGGGGCGCTGGTCTGCGAACGCGGCGTGTATCTTGGGCAGGTGCCGCGGATCGCGTGGCCGGACTGGGCGACGCGGACGATCAATATCGGGCGTGCGCTGACGGACGCGGATTTCGCGATTGCGGCAGCCCCAGGGCGGGCGACCATGCAGGCGGCGCTGTTGCGGCCGTTTCATTGGGCGGACGGGTTCATCACCATGGAATTGCCGGTGGAGGCGGGCATGGTGGCGCGCGATCCGGCGCGTAATGTGACGAAATTTGCGATCGTGGACCGCTATTCCGGGCGGGCGAGCGTGGCCCGGATGTTTTGGCTGGGGGTGGGGCCGCGCGATGCGGATACGGCGCTGGCGTGCTCCGTGGCGCATGACACGCATAATATATGGGTATTGGGGTCGTCGGATTCGGCGATGGCGGCGGCGGTGAATGCGCTGGCGGAGATTCAGGGCGGATGGGCGCTGGTGCATGGCGGTGAGCTGGCCGCGACGGTGCGCTTTGAAGTGGGTGGGTTGATGAGTTGCCGGCCGGCGGAGGCGCTGGATGCGGAGATGCAGGTTTTTTATGCGGCGGCGGCGAAGGTAGAGTGGATGTATGAGCCGACCTTTCATCCGCGCTGGATGGCGGGATTTCCGGAGCGGATGATTTTCGCGACGCTGACCTGTGCGCCGTGGCGGTGGGTGCTGGTGGCGCCGTGTGCGCGGGCGCCGGAGGGGTTTGTGAATGTGCAGACGGGAGAGACGCATCCTCTTGTCTGGTAAGGAAGGCCAGGGGCAGAGCCCCCTGGTGCGCGAAGCGCTGGCGGGCCTGACCACCTTCGCCGCCATGGCCTACATTCTCGCCATCAATCCCGCCATCATGGCGCAGGCCGGCATGGACCGCGGTGAGCAAGTGGCCGCAACCGCACTCGCCGCCATCTTCGGCAGCGCCATGATGGGCCTGGTGGCCAACCTGCCGCTGGCCGTCGCCCCCGCCATGGGGTCCAACGTCGTATTCGCCCTCGTGCTGGTGCGGCAGATGGGCATCCCCTGGCAGGCCGCGCTGGCCATGGTGGCCATCACCGGCGTTATTTTCCTTGCCATCAGCCTCTCCCGCCTGCGCGAACGCATCGCGCGCGACGTGCCCGAGGTGCTGGTGGTGGGCATCCAGGCGGCCGTGGGCACTCTGATCATGTTCATCGGCCTGCGTGGCGCCGGCGTGGTGGTGCCCAGCGCCGGCACCACCATCGCCATGGGCAGCCTGCGCGACCCGGCCGTGGTGCTCACACTGGCGGGCATCCTGCTGACCCCAATGCTGGTGATCCGCCGCGTGCCGGGCGCGCTGATCCTCTCGATTGCCGCCATCACCCTGGTGGGCTTGGCTGTGCCCGCCGGGGGCGGCCACATGGTGACCACGCCGCCGGCCCATTTCCTCGCCTGGCCGAAATGGCCGGCCAGCAGCTTCCTGGCGCTCGATTTCGGCTATGTGGCCAGGCATCTGCTGCTGCTTCTGCCGCTGATGTTCTATTTCGTGTGCGGCGAGTTCTTCAGCACGCTGGGCACGCTGGTCGGCGTGACGGGCGCGGCCAATTTGCGCCGGGCGGATGGGAGTTTTCCCAACGCCACGGCGGCCTTCGCCACGGATGCCACCGCGAGCATCGTGGGGCCGTTGCTGGGCACCTCCGTGGTGACGGCTTATATCGAATCGGTGACCGGCGTGCAGGCGGGCGGCCGCACGGGGATGACGGCGCTGACGGTGGCCGCATTGTTCGGCCTCTCGCTGTTCCTGTGGCCGGTATTTGTGATCATCCCGCCGCAGGCGACGGCACCCGCGTTGGTGCTGGTGGGCATATTGATGATGCAGGGGCTGGCGCGCGTCGATCTGACGGCGCTGGACCAGGCCGTGCCGGTGGTTCTGACCCTGCTGATCACGGTTCTGACCAGCAACCTGATCAACGGTATGGCGTTGGGAACCTTGAGTTTCATCATGCTCAACCTGGCGCTTGGGCAGCGCCGCCGGATCACTTCGGTGGTTTGGGGGATGGGGGTGGTGTTCCTGGCCTATTTCGCCGTCGCGTCCGGCTTGGGGCGGTGATGCGGTCTGCGACGCCCGAAATGAGACCGTCCAGTGTCATATAAGCTTCATAAAAATGAAGTATTTCTGTTGGGGGCTGGGGACTAGGTTCCGGCGCAATGCGCGGCCCCAGGAGAGGGACACCCGAATCCGCCCCCGATGACGGCGCCGCACCGACAGGAGCAGCTATGAATTTCACGCGTTCAGCCCTGATTGCGCTGGCTTGCCCGGCGGTGATGATCACCCTGGGNNGGTGTGACCCTGAACTACCAGGGCGTTGGCTCGGGCGCCGGACAAAAGCTGGTGATCCAGCGCACGGTGGATTTCGGCGCCTCCGACGCGCCAATGAGCGCCGACAAGCTGGCCAGTGCGAAGCTGCTGCAGTTTCCCGCCGTGATGGGCGCCGTGGATATCGCGATCAATCTGCCGGGCGTTGCCACCGACGCTGTGCGGCTGAGCGGGAAGGTGATTGCCGGCATCTATCTGGGCACGATCACGAACTGGAACGATCCGGCCATCGCCAAGCTGAATCCCGGCATCAAGCTGCCGGATTTGGCCATCGCCCCGGTTTATCGGGCTGATGGATCGGGCACGACGTATGTGTTCACCAGCTATCTCTCCAAGGTGAGCCCGGATTTTCAGAGCAAGGTGGGCGCCGACAAGGCGGTGAGCTGGCCGGCGGGCACCGGTGCGAAGGGCACCGCGGGTGTTGCCGGCGCGGTGAAGAACACGCCCGGCGCCCTGGGGTATGTGGAGAGCGCCTATGCGACGCTGAACCACCTGACCACCACCGAGCTCGAGACGCACGACGGCAAGTTCATCAAGCCGACACTGGCGAGCTTCGCCGCCGCGGCCGCAGGGGCCGACTGGAAGACCGCAAAGGACTTTGCGGTTGACCTGAACGACCAGCCTGGCGCCAATGCCTGGCCGATCGTTTCTGCCACCTTCGTTCTGTTGCCGACCAACCCGACCGATGCGGCGCACGGCGCGGCGGTGATCAAGTTCTTCTCCTGGGCCTTCGCCAATGGCGACGCCACCGCGAAAGACCTGCAATACGTGCCACTGCCCGCCACCGTCAAATCCCAGGTCCGCAAAGCCTGGAAGACCCTGGGCAAATAAAGTGCTCCAGCCGGGACTGACAGGCGAAAGTCTTTTTGCTTCTTTAGAAAAAGAAGATTCTTCTTTCTTGAAAGAAAGAAGCAAAGAACTTTTCCCTGTTTGGTGCCGTGTGGGGTGTTCGTAGGTGTCGTCCGGACGAACCGGGGATAGGGTGTTTTCGGCCCTCGCGCATGCGGCGGGGCTTCTTGTGCTCGTGCTGCTGGGTACCATCATCGTGTTGCTGTTCGTGGGCGGGCTGCCGGCGTTTCGTGCGTTCGGCGCTGGGTTCTTGACATCTTCGGCCTGGAACCCGGTGACCAATCATTTCGGTGCCCTGGTTTCGGTATACGGCACGGTGGTGAGCTCCATCCTGGCACTGATCATGGCGGTACCGCTGGCTTTCGGTGTCGCGTTCTTCCTCACCGAGCTGGCGCCGGGCTGGATGCGGCGGCCGGTAGGGACCGCCATCGAATTGCTGGCAGCCGTACCCTCGATCATCTATGGTATGTGGGGGTTTTTCGTGCTGGCGCCGCTGATCGGCACAACCATCAAGCCATGGCTTGCGTCCACCCTGGGCCATGTGCCTGTAATCGGCGATGTGTTTCGTGCCATCCCGGGTGACTCGAGCATATTTACGGCCGCACTTGTTCTTGCGGTGATGATCACCCCGTTCATTGCCGCGACGATGCGCGATGTGTTTCTGACCGTGCCGGTGATTTTCAAGGAATCCGCGTTTGGCCTGGGGTGCACGCCGTGGGAAGTGGTGTGGAGTGTCGTGCTGCCCACCACACGGGCTTCCGTGATCGGCGGCATCATGCTGGGGCTTGGACGCGCACTTGGCGAGACGATGGCGGTGACCTTCGTGATCGGCAACACCAACAGGATCAATCCCAGCATCTTCGCCCCGGGCAACACCATCGCATCGCTCGTGGCGCTGGAGTTTCCCGAAGCCGAAAGCGGCAGCCTGCAGCTTTCCTCGCTGCTTGCTTTGGGTTTCATCCTTTTCGTCATCTCCTTCATCGTGCTTGCCATCTCCCGCATGCTGCTGCCGCAGCGTGGGAGGGTCTGAGTGATGAGCAGCACCATCCTTGCGGAGATGCCCCGGGCGGACGCCAAGACTGCTGCCGGGCTCGGCCGCCGGCGCCGCAATGCGGACCGGCTGGCACGCGCGTTCGCTGTGCTGGCAACCCTGGTGGCGCTGGCATTTCTCGCGTCCATTCTGATAACGCTGCTTTATCTCGGCGTGCCGGGGATCAGCCTGCATCTGTTCACCACGATCACCAAGGCGCCGGGCTCCCAGGGCGGCCTGGCCAATGCGATTGTCGGCAGCATCGTTCAGGCTGGCCTCGGCACGTTGATCGGCACGCCGATCGGGCTGATGGTGGGCACGTACCTGGCCGAATATGCCGGCCGCACGAAGCTCGGCACCGCCGTAAGATTCGTCTCCGATATTTTGCTCTCAGCGCCCTCGATCCTGATCGGCCTGTTCATCTATCAGATGGTGGTCGCACCGCTTGGTGGGTTTTCCGGCTTTGCCGGTGCGCTGGCGCTGGCCATCCTGGTGATTCCGATCGTGGTGCGCACCACCGAGGATATGCTGCGGCTGATCCCGGTGAGCCTGCGCGAGGCGGCGATCGCGCTGGGCGCACCGCGCTGGAAGACGATCGTTTTCATCTGTTACCGCGCTGCACTGGATGGTTTGCTCACAGGTGTGCTGCTGGCGGTGGCACGCGTGGCCGGAGAGACGGCGCCGCTGCTGTTCACCTCGCTGGGCAATTCCGACTATTCTGGCCTTGGCTCGGCGATGGCGAGCCTGCCAGTTACGATCTACCAATATGCCGCATCCGCCTTCGATGACTGGGTTCAGCTTGCCTGGACCGGCGCGCTGCTGATCACGATCGGCGTGCTGGCGATCAATATCGTGGCACGCTTTGTGGTGAGGCGCCGGTGACACTGCCGCACGGGGAGAATGCTGCCATGGAGCAGGGATCAGATACCAGGACACCTGCGGTTCGTGCAGTGCGGGCCGGCATGGTGCCGGCCGCCGCCGTGGAGGGCCCGACGAAACTCTCCATCCGTAATCTGGATTTCTTCTACGGCGCCAACCAGGCGCTGAAGGGGATTACGCTGGATCTGGTGGACCGCCGGGTAACGGGCATGATCGGGCCTTCCGGCTGCGGCAAATCAACCCTGCTGCGTGTGCTCAACCGGATGTACGATCTATACCCGGGGCAGCGCGCCACGGGCGAGGTGCTGCTGGACGGTGAGGATATCCTGGCTGCATCGGTGGATCTGAATGGCCTTCGCAGCCGAATTGGCATGGTATTCCAGAAGCCCACACCCTTTCCCATGTCGATCTACGACAATATCGCCTTTGGCGTGAAACTGCACGAACGGTTGAACCGCGCGGAAATGGACGCCCGCGTCGAATGGTCGCTCACGCGCGCGGCGTTGTGGGCTGAGGTGAAGGACCGGCTGCAGACAGCCGCCGCCGGCCTATCGGGCGGGCAGCAGCAGCGGCTATGCATTGCGCGCACGATCGCGACCCGGCCTGAAGTGATCCTGCTGGATGAGCCGACCAGCGCGCTGGATCCGATCAGCACGCTCAAGATCGAGGAACTTATCGACGAGCTGAAGCAGGATTTCACGATCGCCATCGTGACACACAACATGCAACAGGCGGCGCGCTGCGCGGATCAGGTAGCGTTCTTCTATCTGGGCGAACTTGTGGAAATGGGGCCGGCGGCGCAAATCTTCACTAACCCGAAGCAGCGCCGCACCCAGGATTACGTGACCGGCCGGTTTGGGTGACACGATGAGAGGAGCGCCCGGTCATGGCTGATATCTCGCAGCGCATCGTCAAGAGCTATGAGCAGGAATTGCAGCGTCTGCGCGACCTGCTGGTGGAAATGGGCGGCCTGGTGGAATCCCAGCTTGCAACAGCCATCTTGGCGGTGGTGGAGCTGGATATCGATGCGGCGACCCGTACCGTGGAGCAAGATCCGGCGGTGGATGCGCTGGAGCGTGAGGTGGAGAGTTTCGTGATCCGCCTTCTGGCGCTGAGACAGCCGGTGGCGGGCGATCTGCGGCAGATCGTGGCGGCGCTGAAGATGACCTCCGATCTGGAACGGATCGGCGACTATGCGGCCAATGTGGCCAAGCGCAGCATCGTGCTCTCCCAGTTCAGCCTGCCCTTCAAGCTCGGGGGCCTGGCACATATGGCCAGATTGGTGCAGGAGAGTTTGAAACTGACCGTGGATGCGATCGGCGACGCCGATGCTGACAAGGCAATCCAGGTGTGGCGGTCCGATCAGGCGGTGGATGACATCTACACGGCCATCTTCCGCGAACTGGTTACCTACATGATGGAAGATCCACGCAATATCACGCCGTGCACGCATTTGCTGTTCATCGCGAAGAATCTTGAGCGGATCGGAGATCATGCAACGAACATCGCCGAGACCGTGCATTATGCGGCCACCGGCGAATCCTTGCCGGAGATGCGACCGAAGGGCGATAGCGCCAATTACGCCGTGATCCGTCCCCGCGAGGAACGGCCTGACACCGCAACTTTAGGAACTGACACGTGATGTCCGACGCGGCGAGCAGCCTTGCCAAACCTCTCGTGCTGGTGGTGGAGGATGAAGCGGCCTTGGCCACGATGCTGCGCTACAACCTGGAGAAGCAGGGTTTTCGGGTCGATGAAGCCGGCGACGGGCAGGAGGCGCTGACGCGCATTGCCGAAGTGCCGCCGGACCTGGTGCTGCTGGACTGGATGTTGCCGGTGATGTCCGGCATCGAGGTGTGCCGCCAGATCCGCCGGCGCCCGAATACGCGCGACTTGCCGGTGATCATGGTGACGGCGCGCACGGAGGATCAGGACGCGGTGCGCGGTCTGAACACGGGAGCGGACGACTATATCACGAAGCCGTTCAACATGGATGCGCTGTTGGCCCGCATGCGCGCGCTGCTGCGCCGCTCCAACGCGGTGCCCACCAAGGGCCGCCTCACGTTCCACGATATCGCGATGGATCTGGCGGCGCATCGCGTGCAGCGCAACAATCGCGCTGTGCATTTGGGGCCAACCGAGTTCCGGCTGCTGGAGTTCCTGATGCAGCACCCGCGGCGGGTTTTCTCGCGCGAGGAGTTGCTGGATGCGGTGTGGGGGCCGGATATCCACGTGGAGCCGCGCACGGTGGATGTGCATATCCGCCGGCTGCGCAAGTCCATCAACGGGGATGGGGAGTTGGACGTGGTGCGGACGGTGCGGGCCGCGGGGTATGCGCTGGATACGGAGCCGGTTTGAGAAGAAGGAAGGCCTTCTTTTTTGAAAAAAAGAAGCAAAAAACTTTTACTCCTGCGCCTCACCAGCTATCCGACACGCCAGCAAAAGACGTACCTGAACAGGCAAAAGTTTTTTGCTTCTTTTTTTCAAAAAAGAAGACTCCTCCTTACCAAATCCTCACCCGATCCTTCGGCGCCAAATACAGCTTCTCCCCCGGCTTCACATCAAACGCGCTGTACCACGCGTCGATATTATGAATCGGCCCATTTACGCGCGCTTCCGCCGGCGAATGCGGGTCGATCGTCATTTGCTGGCGCAGCGCATCGGGGCGGGATTTCTGCCGCCATACCTGGGCCCAGCCGAAGAACACGCGCTGGTCGCCGGTGGTGCCGTCGATCACTGGGGCCGGCTTGCCGTGCAGCGAGGCATGGTAGGCCTCAAGCGCGAGCGTCAGGCCGCCGAGATCGGCGATGTTCTCTCCCATCGTGAGGTCCGGGTTGATGTGCGCGCCAGGCAGGATGTCCATGGCGGCGAATTGTGCGCCGTAGCTTGTGGCGAGCGCGGTGAAGCGCTTGACGTCCTCGGGTGTCCACCAGTCGCTCAGGCGGCCATGGGCATCGAATTTGCGGCCCTGGTCGTCGAAGCTGTGGGTCATTTCGTGGCCGATCACGCCGCCGATGGCGCCGTAATTCACCGCCGGGTCCGCGTGCAGATTGAAGAAGGGCGGTTGCAGGATGGCGGCGGGGAACACCACCTCGTTGAATACCGGCATGTTGTAGGCATTCACGGTCTGGGGCGTCATGTCCCACAGGTCGCGGTCGGTGGGCTTGCCGAGATGGCTCACCGAGAATGCCCAATCGAAGGCACCGCCGCGCTCCACGTCGCCGTACAGATCGGTGGAGGTGACGTGCAGGCCTGAATAGTCCCGCCACTTCTTCGGGTAGCCGATCTGGAAGTCGAAGGTTGCGAGTTTCTCCAGCGCCTTCTGGCGCGTTTGCGGGGTCATCCAGCTATTGTGCTCGAGCCGGCGATGGAAAGCGTCACGCAGGTCATGGGTGAGGGCGGCCATCTTCACCCGGGCCTCCGGCGGGAAAAACTGCGCCACATAGGCCTCGCCGATACCTTCGCCCACGGCTGCTTCGGCCGCGGCCACCGCGCGCTTCCACCGCGGCCGGTTCTGTGGCTGGCCTTGCAGCGTGTGTTTGAAGAAATCGAAATCGGCATCCACGAAGGCCTTCGGCAGCATCGGCGCCGCGTTCACCAGCAGATGCAGTGCGGCCCAATCCTGCAAGGTCTGGATCGGGGTGGCGGCGGCCAGCGTGGCGATCTTGGCGATGGCTGATTTCTCGCCCAGCACCACGCGTGCCGGCCGGCCGAGATCGGCTGCGGCGAAATACGCACCCCAATCGAACCCAGGTGCCAGCGCCTGCAATTGCGCGAACGACATGGGGTTATAGGTCTTGTCCGCGTCGCGGCTTTCCGCGCGCGACCAACTGATTTCCGCGACCTTTGTTTCGAACGCGATGATCCGCCCGGCCGCGGCCTTCGCATCCGGCCAGCCGCCCAGCGCAAGGATATGTTCCACGAAGGCTGCGTATTTGACGCGCTTGTCGGCGAATTGCTGGGTCAGGTAGTAGTCGCGGTCGGGCAGGGCCAGTCCGTCCTGTCCCAGCGTGATCGCATAGGCGTTGGGGTCCTTCTCGTCTGGCTCGATGGCCAGGCCGAACAGCGAGCCGAGGAAGGTTTTCGAGGCGAGGCCGAGCAGGCGTGCGTAATCGGCTTGGGTTTTCACGCCCTTGATCAGGGCCAGGTCCGCGGCCAGCGGCGTGGTGCCGCGCTTTTCGACACCGGCTTCATCCATAAACGCCTTGTAGACAGCGCCGGCCTTCTCCACCGGGCTGGTGGGGGCGAGCGTGGCCTTTGCGGCGGCGGCTTCCAGGATGCCATGCACGCGTGTCTCTGAGAGGTCGGCGAGCGCGTTGAAGGCGCCGAACCGGCTCTTGTCCGGCGGAATCACCAGGTTCTTCACATAGGTGCCATTGGCGAATTCGAAGAAGTTGTTGCCCGGCACCACGGCGGTATCTTCGCCGCTGAGGTTGAAGCCCCAGGGGCCGAAGGGCGAGGGTGGCGCGGGCGCCGTCTTCTCGGCCGCGTTGGCGGCGAAGCTGAGGGCCACCCCTGCGATTAGCCACGCCTTTTTCATACCGCGCATCCTCCAATGGTTACCCCATTGGCAGCGGCCCCACCACGCGTGTCAACCGGGAGGCACGCGCGCAAAAGGTTAAAA
>PKZM01000149.1 GCA_003133065.1 Acetobacteraceae bacterium | reverse complement strand
CGGCGGGTCGGGTTGTGGGGAGCGCGGCGCAAGAGGCAAAAGTTTTTTGGTTCTTTTTTTCAAAAAAGAACATTCTTGCTTTCTTGATCACAGCCCGAGCAGAAGACGGCGGGGGTCTTCGATGCTTTCCTTGACGCGGACGAGGAAGGAGACGGCTTCGCGGCCGTCGATNNTTGTGCATGCCCAGGATGGCGGATTGGGGCGGGTTGATGATGGGGGTGGACATCAGCGAGCCGTAGGTGCCGCCGTTGGTGATGGAGAAGCTGCCGCCGGTGAGTTCCTCCAGTTTCAGCAGGCCGTCGCGGGCACGTTTGCCCATGCCGGATATGGCTTTTTCGATCTCGGCGAAATTCATCGTGTGGGCGTCACGCAGAACAGGCACCACCAGGCCGTTGGGGCCGCCGACGGCGATGCCCATATGCACGTAGTTTTTATAGACGATGTCCTCGCCGTCGATTTCCGCGTTCACGGCGGGGTATTCGTGCAGGGCGGCGACGCAGGCGCGGACGAAGAAGGACATAAAACCGAGGCGGACGCCGCCGTTCTTCTTTTCGAACGCGTCCTTGTATTCGCTGCGCAGCGCCATCACGGCCGACATGTCCACCTCGTTGAAGGTGGTNNAGCACGTCGCCCTTGGTGATGCGGCCATCCTTGCCGGAGCCGTCGCCCAGGGCGGCGGGGCTGACGCTGTGCTCCTCCATGATCTTGGCGGCGGCGGGCAGGGGGGCGTGGCCGCCTTGCGCGTGGCTGGCCTGGGCAGCCACGTCGGCGGGCGGGGTGGACGGACGGGCGACGGGTCCGGCGGGCGGAGGTGGCGTAGTAACGCCGGGTCCGGCGGGCTGCGGATCGAGCTTGACGGGCGCGGGCGCGTGCGCGGCGACTTTGGGGGACGGTGTGCCACCGGCTGAGATGGAGCCGAGAACGGTGCCGACCTCGACCTCGCTGCC
This sequence comes from Acetobacteraceae bacterium, assembly GCA_003133065.1. Taxonomy (GTDB): domain Bacteria; phylum Pseudomonadota; class Alphaproteobacteria; order Acetobacterales; family Acetobacteraceae; genus BOG-908. Next base: position 7,776 of record PKZM01000149.1, on the reverse strand, counting down.
TTCAGGCACGGAAGGGGCATCCATCACGCCGGCAACGCTGGCGTTCACCTCGACCGTGACCTTGTCGGTTTCGAGTTCCACCACCGGCTCATCGGCAGTGACCGCCTCACCGGCCTGCTTCAGCCAGCGGGCCACCGTGGCGGTGGTGACGCTTTCGCCCAAGGTCGGGACGATAATGTCGGCCATGCAACTAAAGCTCCCAAGAAAGAAAAGGCTTGGGGGAGACGTGCCGTCCCCCCCAGACCCTCCGTCATTTATGTGTCCCGGCTAAGACACGCCAAGCGCGTTGCGAACCAAGGCGGCTTGTTCGGCGGCGTGTATCTTGGCAAGGCCCGTGGCAGGGCTGGCGGCGGCGATGCGGCCGACATAATCGGGGCGTTTGACGCGGTGCTTCAACGCGGTGAGCACACGCTCGATGCGGCGATCAACGAACGTCCAACTGCCCATGTTCTCCGGCTCCTCCTGGCACCAGACCACGTGCTGCGCTTTGCCATAGGGTTTCAGCGCGAAGGCGAGGGTCTTGTCGGGGAACGGATAAAGCTGTTCGAGGCGGAGGATGGCAACATCGGTGATGCCACGGTCGCGGCGCTCGGCGAGCAGATCGTAGTAGACCTTGCCGCTGCACAGCACCACGCGCTTGATTTCCGCGTTGGGCGCCAGCGTGTCGGTCTCGCCGATCACGGTGCGGAAGCGGCTGTCGCCCGTCATGTCGGCAAGGGAGGAGACGGCGAGCTTGTGACGCAGCAGGGATTTCGGCGTCATGAGAACCAGCGGCTTGCGGAAGTTGCGCTTCACCTGGCGTCGCAGGGCATGGAAGTAGTTGGCGGGGGTGGTGAGGTTGGCGACCGTCATGTTGCGCTCGGCGCAGAGCTGCAAATAGCGCTCAAGCCGGGCGGAGGAGTGCTCGGGGCCCTGGCCCTCATGGCCGTGGGGGAGGAGCAGGGTCAGGCCGCTCATGCGCAGCCATTTGGTCTCCCCGCTGGCGAGGAACTGGTCGATGATCACCTGGGCGCCGTTGGCGAAATCGCCGAACTGCGCTTCCCACAGAACCAGGGTCCAGGGGTCGGCCAGCGAGTAGCCGTATTCGAAGCCCAGAACGCCGGCTTCCGAGAGCAGGGAGTTGAAGATTTCGATGCGCGCCTGCTGCGGGCGCACGTTGTTCAGCGGCACGTATTCGTTCTGGTTGGTCTGATCCACCAGAACGGCGTGGCGCTGGCTGAAGGTGCCGCGCTGGCAATCCTCGCCGGAGAGGCGGACATGGTGGCCTTCCAGCAGCAGGGAGCCGAAGGCCAGAGCTTCGCCGGTGGCCCAGTCGATCCCCTCGCCGGTGTCGATCATCGCGCGCTTGGCTTCGAGCTGGCGGGTGATCTTGGGGTTGAGATCGAATTTTTCCGGGGGGGTGGCCAAAGCCGCGCCGACCTCGCGCAGGATGTGCTCCGGCACGGCGGTGGCCTGTTCGGTTTCATCCTGGGCATCGTCGGTTTTCAGGCCGCGCCATTTGCCCTCCAGCCAGTCGGCCTTGTTGACGCGGTAGGATTGGCTGGCGCTGTGGGCCTGATCGTATCTCTTGAACAGCGTATCCCACATTGCCTGGGCGTCGGCGGGGCTGACCACACCTTCACGGGCCAGGCGCTGGGCGTAGAGCTCCCGGGTGGTGGGGCGCTCCTTGATGGCGCGGTACATGATGGGCTGGGTGAAGGCTGGCTCGTCGTTCTCGTTATGGCCGTGGCGNNCGGTAGCAGACGATGTCCAGCACGAAATCGGTGCCGAATTGTTCGCGAAAATCGGCCGCCATGCGGGAGGCGAAGACCACGGCTTCCGGCTCGTCGCCATTGACGTGAACGATGGGCACCTGGATGGATTTGGCGATGTCGGTGCAATACAGGCCCGAATAGGCGTGGGCAGGGACGGTGGTGAAGCCGATCTGGTTGTTGACCACCACGTGGATGGTGCCGCCGGTGCGGTAGCCGATGAGCTGGCTCATGGCGAGGGTTTCGTACACCAGGCCCTGGCCGGCGAAGGCGGCGTCCCCATGCAGCAGAATGCCCATCACGGAGCGGCGGGTGGTGATGTCACCGGCCATGTCCTGGCGCGCGCGCACCTTGCCGACCACCACGGGATCCACGGCTTCCAGATGCGAGGGGTTGGGTTGCAAGGAGATGTGCACCATGCGGCCGGCGATTTCCACGTCCGTGCTGGTGCCGAGATGGTATTTGACGTCACCGGAGCCTTGCACATCGTCCGGCTTGAAGCTGGCGCCGGCGAATTCCGAGAACAGGGCGGAAAGCGGCTTCTTGACGATGTTGACGAGGGTGTTGAGGCGGCCGCGATGCGGCATGCCGATCACAATTTCCTTGGTGCCGGCGAGTGCGACGGCTTCGACGATGGTGTGCAGGGCGGGGATGGTGACCTCGCCGCCCTCCAGGCCGAAACGCTTGGTGCCCACGTAGCGCTTTTGGCAGAAGGCCTCGAAGCCTTCCGCATCGGTCAGCTGGCTGAGGATGGTGCGCTTGGCGGCGGCGTCGTAGGCGGTCAGCCAGGGGGCGCCTTCGATGCGGCGCTGGATCCAGGCCTTTTGCTCGGGGTCCTGAATATGCATGAATTCCACGCCGATGGGGCCGCAATAGGACCGGCGCAGGATTTCGATGATTTCCCGCAAGGTTGCGGTTTCGCGGCCCAGCACGCGATCGATGAAGATCGGGCGGTCCCAGTCGGCATCGGTAAAGCCGTAATTGCGGGGATCGAGCTCGGGGTGGGCTTTGGGCACTTGCAGGCCGAGGGGGTCCAACTGGGCTTCCAGATGACCGCGAACGCGGAAGACGCGGATCATCATCAGGGCGCGGATGCTATCCAGCGTGGCGGCCCGCACGGCCGCTTCGTTCACCATGCGGCGGTCGCCCACAGGCAGCGAAGGTGCTGCGCCATCGGTGAGATCGGAGAGGCGCGGCGCCCAGGAGGCGCCGGAGGCGTCGGTGAGGACGGAGCGGGCTTCGTCGTTCAGGGAGGCGAAGAGCTCGGCGAAGCTAGGGTCAACCGAAGCGGGGCTTTGGGTCCATCTGGCATAAAGATCCGCGATGAAGGCGGCGTTTCCGCCATTGAGGGCGGTAGCAAGTATGTCCACGCCGGCCATCGGTCGTGCTCTCCTTAAGTCTTACGCCCCGATCGTCGTCCCGGGGTGTGGCCAAAATAGGTTCACCGTCTGTCGGTTGCTGGGCTTTTCACGCATACCTAGAGCATTTTCCGACCTATTCGACTTTGGGCAGGCGGCCGGAAAATGCTCTATGTCTTTGTTTTGGCGAGCATCTTTATCCGACGGGTCACCCCATGTGGTCGGATGATGCTCTAACAGTCAAAAGTTTTTTGCTTCTTTTTTTCAAAAAAGAAGGCCTTATCCCTTCAGAGCCTTGACCATCGTACTCCCCAGCGCCGACGGGCTTTCAGATATATGGATGCCGGCGATTCGCATGGCCTCGAACTTGGCCGCCGCCGTATCGCGTCCACCGCTGATCACGGCGCCGGCGTGGCCCATGCGGCGGCCGGGCGGGGCGGTGCTGCCGGCGATGAAGCCGACGACGGGCTTTTTGGATTTCTCGCGGGCGAGGAATTCGGCGGCATCGATCTCGCTGGCGCCGCCGATTTCACCGATCATGATGATGCTCTCGGTTTCCGGGTCGGCGAGGAACATCTCCAGCACTTCGATGAAATCGAGGCCCTTCACCGGGTCGCCGCCGATGCCCACGCAGGTGGATTGGCCCAGGCCCGCGGCGGTGGTTTGGGCCACGGCTTCGTACGTCAGTGTGCCTGACCGGCTGACGATGCCCACCTTGCCGCGGCGGTGGATGTGGCCGGGCATGATGCCGATCTTGCAGGCATCCGGTGTGATCACGCCGGGGCAGTTGGGGCCGACGAGGATGGATGTGGAGCCGACCAAAGCGCGCTTCACGCGCACCATGTCCAGCACCGGGATGCCTTCGGTGATGGTCACGATCAAGGGCATGCCGGCGTCGATGGCTTCCAGGATCGCGTCCGCCGCGAAGGGGGGCGGCACGTAGATGGCGGTGGCGGTGGCGCCGGTTTTTTCGCGGGCTTCGGCCACGGTGTCGAACACCGGCAGATCGAGATGGGTGGTGCCGCCTTTGCCGGGGGTGACCCCGCCGACCACTTTGGTGCCGTAAGCGATGGCCTGTTCGGAGTGGAAGGTGCCCTGGGCGCCGGTAAAGCCCTGGGTAATGACGGTGGTGGATTTATCGACCAGGACCGACATGTCAGTTGGCCTCCTTGACGGCGCGGACAATTTTCTGGGCCGCGTCCGCCAGGTTGTCGGCGGAGATGATGGGCAGGCCGGATTTGGCCAGGATGTCCTTGCCCAGGGCCACGTTGGTGCCTTCGAGGCGGACGACGAGCGGGACGTTGAGCGAGACCTCGCGGGCGGCGGCGACCACGCCCTCGGCGATCACATCGCAGCGCATGATGCCGCCGAAGATGTTGACGAGGATGCCTTCCACGTTGGGGTCCGAGAGGATGATCTTGAAGGCGGCGGTGACTTTTTCGCGGGTGGCGCCGCCGCCGACATCGAGGAAGTTGGCGGGCGATGAGCCGTAGAGCTTGATGATGTCNNCCGGCGCCGTTGACCATGCAGCCGATGACGCCATCGAGTGCGACGTAGTTGAGATCGAAGCGCGCGGCTTCGAGCTCTTTCGGATCTTCCTCGGCTTCGTCGCGGAGTTTGGCGAGCTCGGGGTGGCGGTAGAGGGCGTTGTCGTCGAAACTGACTTTGGCATCGAGGGCGACCACTTCGCCGGCGCCGGTGACGACGAGGGGGTTGATCTCCACGATGGCGCAATCGAGCGCGATGAACGCCTTGTACATGGCATCCACGAACTTGCCGAAGGCGCCGATCTGCTTGCCGGTGAGGCCGAGGCCGAAGGCCAATTTGCGGGCATGGAAAGGGGAGATGCCGGCGGCGGGGTCGACTGCCACTTTGAGGATTTTTTCGGGGTGGTTGGTGGCCACTTCCTCCACCTCCATGCCGCCCTCGGTGCTGGCCATGACGACGACGCGGGAGGAGCCGCGATCAACCAGGAGGGAGAGGTAGAGCTCGCGGGCGATGTCGCAGCCGGCTTCGACATAGACCCGGCGCACATCGCGGCCGGCGGGGCCGGTCTGCTTGGTGATGAGGGTGTTGCCGATCATGGCCTCGGCGGCGGTGCGCACATCCTCGGGCGAGCGGGCGAGGCGAACGCCGCCTTTGCCCTCAGGGTCGTTCTTGAAGTGGCCGGCGCCGCGGCCGCCGGCGTGGATCTGGGATTTGACGACGTAGATGGGGCCGGGGAGTTTGGCGGCGGCTTCGACGGCTTCCTCGGGGGTCCAGGCGGCGAAACCCTTCAGAACATTCACGCCGTATCCGCGCAGGAGGTCCTTGGCTTGGTATTCGTGGATGTTCATGGGGGCTCCAGCGAAAAGAAAGAAAGTTCTTCTTTTTTGAAAAAAAGAAGCAAAAAACTTTTAACACTTGGTGCGAGGGTCGCCGGCAGCGTACGCCATAGGCAAAAGTTTTTTGCTTCTTTTTTTCAAAAAAGAAGATTCTTTCTTTCTTAGATCGGCAACTTCTTAAAGTCCTCGATAAGCTTCCGCACAGCATCAGACGACTTATCAAAAGCCGCCTGCTCGGCGTCATTCAGCTTGACCTCGACAATCCGCTCCACACCGCTGGCGCCGATCACCACCGGCACGCCGATATACAGGCCATCGAGGCCGTATTGGCCGGTGAGGAATGCGGCGCAGGGCAGAACGCGCTTCTTGTCGCGCAGGTAGCTTTCGGCCATGGCGATGGCGGAGGCGGCCGGCGCGTAGAAGGCGCTGCCTTTTTCCAGGAGCTTGACGATCTCGCCGCCGCCATTGGCGGTGCGGGCGCAGATGGCGTCGATCTTGTCCTGGGTGGTCCAGCCCATGGCGATCAGGTCGGGGATGGGGATGCCGGCGACGGTGGAGTAGCGGGTGAGGGGGACCATGGTGTCGCCGTGGCCGCCGAGGACGAAGGCGGTGACATCCTCCACCGAGACGTTGAATTCCTGGGCGAGGAACAGCTTGAAGCGGGCGCTATCGAGCACGCCGGCCATGCCGACGACTTTCGCGGCCGGCAGGCCGGAGCGCTGTTGCAACTGCCAGACCATGACATCGAGCGGGTTGGTGATGACGATCACGAAGGCATCGGGGCAGTGGGCCTTGATGCCGTCCGCCACCTGGTTGATAACGCCGGCGTTCTTGGCGAGCAGATCGTCGCGGGACATACCAGGCATGCGCGGGAAGCCGGCGGTGACGATCACCACATCGGCGCCGGCGATGGCGGCGTAGTCGGAGCCGCCGGTCATGGCGGAGTCGAACAGGTCGACGGCGCCGGACTGCATCAGGTCCAGCGCCTTGCCGGCGGCGACGCCGCCGAAGACGTCGAACATGACGACGTCGCCCAATTCCTTGAGGCCAACGAGATGGGCGAGCGTGCCGCCGATATTGCCGGCGCCGATGAGCGCGATCTTGTTGCGGGCCATGAGCGGGTGCGCCCCCCTTTGTGCGGTGCAATGGAGGGTTTGGTGCTAGACCAAAGGAGGGGGGGCTTCAAGCGGGGGCGGGCCACCGCAACGCGCCTTGCGCAGAACGTTCATTCGCCCGGCACCCGCGATTGCGGGTCAGCGCGGGGCGAGGCGGGGGGCCAGGGCAATAGCGAGGGGAAAGGTGGCGAGCGCCGTGATGGCGGTGGCGGCAGTGGCCCAGTTGGCGCCGACAGCATCCCCCAGCACCCCGTAGAGCACGGGGGCGATGGCGCCTGAACCGATGGTGCCGGTATAGAATTGGGCGAATGCGTGTTCCGTACGATCCCGCGTCACCAAGTCCGGGACGGTGCCGTAGAGCACCGAGGACGTGCCATTCAGCACGATGCCGAGAAATGGCAAAAGGAAAAGCGTAGCGGCCAGGGGCAGCATCAGGACCGCCAGGATGCAGGCGGCGGTGCCGCCTTCGGTAAGCAGCACGGTCCAGAGAACACCGACGCGGGCGCCGAGCCAGCCGCAGGCGAACTTGCCCGCGGCCCCGCCGATGAACACCAGGGAGAGCGCCAGGCCGACCGTGGGCAGGGTTGCGCCCTTTGCCTTGAGCAGGAAGGGCAGGAAGGTGAGCAGGCCCATGCGCACGCCGGTATCCAGCACGCCGATCGCGAAGAGCAGCGGAAATCCGCCACGCCCCCGGCCCGCGACGGGGCTGGACGCGTCCTCGGACGGCGCTTGTGACGTGGGTGGCAGCTTCCAGGCGATCACGGCGGCGACCACCAGGCCAAATCCGGCCATCAGCCAGAGCGATTTGCGCCAGGGCATGAGCATGAGCAGCAGCCCGACGCCGGCCGGGATGGCCGCCTTGCCGAGGTCGCCGCTGAAATTATAGGTGCCGAGCGGACCGCGCGCGGCCGGCCCATAGGCGCGTGATACCGCGGCCGATGCGATCGGGTGTTGCGTGCTGGAACCGGCACCCGACAGGGCCAGGGCGGCGCACAGCCCGAAAATGCCACCGGAAAGACCGGCCAGGCCATAGCCGAGCGCGGCCAGCGCCGTGCCGGCCGCCAGGAGCGCGCGGCCGCCGATCCGCCGGCATGTTTCGTCACCGTCATCGTTGGGTGACACGGTGTTCTTCTGCGCAACACGCCGCAACCGCGTTGTTCCGACCTGTGCGCGCAGAACGCCGAGCCCAATACGCCGCCGTTTCGTGATGGCTGGGGCGGGAGGATTC
>PKZM01000016.1 GCA_003133065.1 Acetobacteraceae bacterium | reverse complement strand
CCCCAGCGATAGGCGCGGCTGCGCGCGTGGTCATGCGGCAGATACTCCCAGGCGGTGCCGCCGGGGCTGTAATCCTCCCGCACCGTGCCCCATTGCCGGTCGCTGAGATAGGGGCCCCAGCGGCGCCAGGCTGCACCCGCCCGGGCCTCTGCCAGGCGTCTGCCTTCTTGCGTGGCGAGCAGGGGGTCGGGGGCTTGGGTCATCAGTCTGCCTGCTCTGCGGTCATGTTGCGTACGCGGATCAGCTCGCCCAGTGACCATGCCTGGAACGGGCATCCGCCGGGGCGATGCGGCGCATCCCCATCGGCGACTTCGCTGACATGGCCAAGGCCGGCCACATGCAGATGGGCCAGAAGTGGTGCCAGAAATTTTTCGCGTGCCTGTGCCCGGTTTTCAGCCGTGTCGCCACGCACGCGCAGCCAGGCCTGCACGAACGGCCCCATCAGCCAGGGCCACGCCGTGCCCTGGTGATAGGCGCCATCCCGTTCCAGTGGCGATCCGCCATAATGCGGCCGGTACGCCGGATCGGCGGGGGAAAGCGTGCGCAGCCCAACTGGCGTCAGAAGCTCTGCCTCCACAAGCCGCAGCACGTCTGCTGCCTGCTGGCCCGCCAGCAGCGCAAATGGCAGCCCGCCCAGGGCAAAGATCTGGTTCGGCCGGATGGCCTGATCCCGTGCCCCCGCAACATGGCCGGCATCGGCTACATCAACCAGGCCGCCGGTTTGCGCATCGGGAAACGCGCTGCGGAAACTGGCGAGTACCTGCGCCGCCGCCCCCACCCAGTGCGGGTTCCATGCGCCTGCGATCCGCAACGCATTGTACCACAGCGCCTGGATTTCCACGGGCTTGCCGATCCGCGGCGTGACAACCCAGTCGCCGACCTTGGCGTCCATCCAGGTCAGTTGCTGGCCCTGCACGCCGGCGCGCAGCAGCCCATCGGGCGCCATGGCGATGCCGAAGCGCGTGCCGCGCGCGTGGCCTTCCAGTATGGCTTCCACCGCATCGCGCAGCGTGGCCTGGCTGCCTGGCCCCACCACCCCGGTTGCCAACAGGTCGTGCACGGCCACCACGAACCACAACGAGGCATCCACGGTGTTGTATTCCGGCGCATCCCCATCGCCGAAGCGGTTGGGCAGCATCCCCTCGCTGACATGGCCGCACCAGGCCAGCAGAACCGACTCGGCTTGCTTAATCTGGCCGGTGCCCAGCAGCAGGCCGCGCAGCGCGATGAACGTGTCGCGTCCCCAATCGGTGAACCAAGGATAACCCGCAACGATGCTGGTCCCGCTGGCGCGATCGACACGGTAGGCCTGCGCCGAGACAGCCAGTTGATCCGCAATCCCGGCCCGGCGCGCCGCCTCCGCGGCGAAAATGCGGTCGGCCGCCGGGGTGGCGCGCACCGCCAGCCCATCGCCCTCCCGCAGCAGCATCACCGCCTCGCCCGCGCCCAGATCCCAGGTGAACACGCCCGGCGAGGCCAGATCCTCGATGCAATCCAGGCCGCGCGCCTGCTCCTCGGTATAGAGAAACTGGCGATACCAGCATGGATCATGCCGGTAGGCGCCGTTCGTGAGGCAGGCGGCGGCTGGCAGGCCGGCATAGGGCCGCCAGGCGACGTTGCCGCCGGCGATGATGGGCCGGAAATCGAAATTCGGGTTCTCCCGCATCAGCGTATGGTAGTCCCGGCCCGACAGCAGCGGCCGTACGTGCAGCATGGCGCCCAGGCAAGCGGCGCGCCAGCGCAGCGCGGTATCACCGGCGACCGGATCTACCAGGATCTCCTGCGTGATCTGCGTGCCGTCCGGCAGCGCGAACACCCAGGCCGGCCAGGGCGTGGGGGTGAATGCCTGGATCGGCAGCGCCTCGCCCGGGGTGAGCGTGGCGGGAGCGTAGAACTGCCGGCTGAGCGGCACGCGGTGCGCGCCCACATCGATCCAGGCCTCGATTCCGTTGACCAGCACCATCCGCCCTGTCGGCGGCGTGGTGCTGGTCAGCAGCAGCGCGTGATATCGCCGCGTGCGCATCGTTCCCACGGTGCCGGAGGCGTATCCGCCGCGTGCATCGGCCTGCAGCCACTCGTGCGCGCGGTTCGGCACGTCCGGCGACTCGGTCCCCATCCGCCCACCTTTATGTCGCGCACCCAAACAGACAAAAGTTTTTTGGTTCTTTTTTTCAAAAAAGAACAGCTTTCTTACTTTCCTTGCCTCCCCCACCTTTTGAAAACCGTGCCAGAACGCCTATGCCTGACCTGCCGGGCCAGCGTCCCGGCGGTTATGATGCGTCGTGGGGTCGCCTTAGGTGAAAGATGCCGGACAGACCTCCCTATGGGAGGCCACCGCGCCCAAGGCGCGCGAGCGGCCCGCTCTGGCCGGCACGCAGCGTGCCCACGTTGCGGTGATCGGTGCGGGCTACACCGGCCTCTCGGCTGCCTTGCATCTGGCCGAGGCCGGCATCGATGTGGCCGTGATCGACACGCACGAGCCCGGCTGGGGGGCTTCCGGCCGCAATGGCGGCCAGGTGATCGCGGGGTTGAAATACGATCCCGACAAGCTTGAGAGGATGTTCGGGCGTCGCGGTGCCGCCTTGGTGGAGGCGGTGGGCGCGGCCCCCGACCTCGTTTTCGATCTGATCCGCCGCTATCAAATCCGCTGCGAGCCGGTGCGTAATGGCTGGCTGCAATTGGCCGTGAGCGAGCGGACGCTCAAGCAGGTCACGTCCCGGGCCAAGCAATGGCAGGCGCGGGGCGCCGCGGTGCGCGTGCTCACCGGCCCCGAGGCGGCCGCGCTCAGTGGATCGGCGCTGTATCTGGGCGGCCTGCTGGATGCACGGGGCGGCACGGTGCAGCCGCTCTGCTATGCGCGTGGCCTGGCGGATGCGGCCGAGGATGTGGGCGCGCGCATCTTCCACGCGAGCCCGTGCACGCGGCTGAGCCGCGCGCATTACGGCTGGTTTGTGGAAACGCCGGGCGGGTCGTTGGCTGCCCGCACGGTGATCCTGGCCACTAACGCCTATAGCGGCCCGATCTGGCCGGAATTGCGCCGCAGCGTGGTGCCGGTGCCCTCGTTTCAGATCGCCTCCGATCCGCTGCCGCAGAGCCTGCGCCGCGCGATCCTGCCGGGGGGGCAGTCGGTTTCCGATACGCGCCGTCTGTTGCGCTATTTCCGGCAGGATCCCGAAGGGCGCCTGGTGATGGGCGCGCGCGGATCCTTCGGGCAGGTGCCGCCAGAGCAGGCCATGCAGCTTCATCTGAAGGCGGTGCGGGAGATCTTTCCGGAGGCCGCCGGTCTTGGCTTCCCCTATCGCTGGGGCGGCCATGTGGCCATGACGTCCGACCATATGCCGCATCTGCACGAACTGGCACCCGGTTTGCTGGCCGGGCTGGGATATAACGGGCGGGGTGTTGCGATGGCGACGATGATAGGGCGCATGCTCGCGGCCTGGGCGGGCGGCACGCCTGGGCAGGCTTTGCCGTTTCCGACAACTGCCCTCAAGGCGATAAACCTGCATGATTTCGCCCAGCTCGGCGCCCGTGTGGCCGTGCGTTACCTGCGGCTGCGCGATGCGATGGACCGGTGATGACGGCGCGGTTTCTGCTGCTGGGTGCGCTGGTGGTGCTGAATCTGGTGCTGGCCTGGCATCTGGTGCGGGCGGCCCCGCGTTTTGCCGGCGACCGGCGGCCCACGCCTGGGGATGTGGTTCTGGGTTTTGTCACCGCATTTTTCGACACGCTGGGTATTGGCTCGTTCGCGCCCACCACCGCCGCGTTCAAGCTGCGCGGCCGGCCTGGGGATGCGTTGATCCCCGGCACGCTGAATATCGGCACCAATGTGGCCGGTTTTACCGAGACGATGATCTTTGTGACCGCGGTGCTGGTGGATCCGGCGTTGCTGGTGTGCATGGTGGCCAGTGCCGCGGTGGGCGCCTGGCTGGGGGCTGGTGTTGTTTCACGCATGCCGTTGCGGGCGATTCAGCTTTGCATGGGGTGTGCGCTGCTGATTGCCGGCTGTGTGTTCGCGGCCACCAATTTGGGGGCATTGCCCTCCGGCAGCGCGGCCCTGGCGCTGGGCGGTTGGCGCTTCGCCCTGGCCGTGGTGGTGAATTTTTTCCTCGGCGGCCTGATGAGCGCCGGCATCGGCCTGTATGCGCCGTGTATGATCATGCTGGCCCTGCTCGGGTTGAATCCGCTGGGCGCTTTCCCGATCATGATGGCATCCTGCGGCTTGCTTCAGCCGGCGGCGGGCCTGCGATTTATCAAGAGCGGACGTTTTGCCTGGGGCGTGTGTGTGGGCCTGAGCTGCGGCGGTGTTGCCGGCGTATTGCTGGCTGCATTTGTGGTCAAATCGCTGCCGCTGGTCGCGCTGCGCTGGCTTGTCGTCGCCGTCGTTCTCTATGCGGCCGGCGCCATGCTCCAATCCGCCCGACGCACGGTGTATGCCTAAACAGATAAAAGTTCTTTGCTTCTTTCTTTCAAGAAAGACCCGCCGCGGAGCGGAGAAGAGACCCGCCGCGGAGCGGAGAGAAGACCCGCCGCGGAGCGGAGAAAAGAAAGACTCTTCCTTCTTTTTTGAAAAAAAGAAGCAAAAAACTTTTAGCTGTTTGGTTCGTGGCCTAGTTTTTTGTTTCGGCGCAGGCGTAGGAGTTGATTTCGGCGCCGAGGGCGATCTCGACGATCTTGGGCGATTTCCAGCTCATGTTAGCCTCCACGGTGAATGGTCCTTTGTGCCGGCGCACTCCCCGGTTCACCAACGGATGAGTACGTGCGCATAGTAATGCCATAGGCCACGCTTCGTAAAGATTAAATATACATAGGTGTTGTCTATCGTTGGATAAGGCTGGGCCGATGGCGGACCGCTGGAATTTGGGGTTCAGTGGGCGGTGTAGATATGACAAGCTGTCGTTGGATCTCGTGACGAGATCGATGCTGAGCTGCGGCCATCGCTCTGGCCACCGCCGCGGCGAATTTCAGCCCCTGCCTTTGATTTTCTCGCTTGCATCATAGCCGACCCGATCAATGCAGGCCTCCTTTTCAGCGCTCTTCATGCTTTGGAGGTCAATCACTGCACGGTGAGGGCATGATGAATACGCGTCAGCGTGCCGTCCCAAATTCCAGCGCTCAAGATAGCCGTGCAGCGTGCCGCGCCGCGGTAGATCCTTGGGAACATAGCGCGATTGGCACCCGGCGCTGAGCACATACATGATGGCGTTGACCAGCTCGCGAAGCTCTCGGACAGACACTAAGAGCGCCTTTCAAAACCTGGCATGGCGAGTCAGATG
>PKZM01000072.1 GCA_003133065.1 Acetobacteraceae bacterium | reverse complement strand
CAGCCCCAGCGCCAGCTCCAGCCCGATCGTGTGGCGCGAGATCGCCGCGATCCCCATCCCCGCCATCACCGCCTGCTTGATCGTCTCGTTGCTATCCGTCGTCATCCCGATCCGCGGCGTCACCCCCGCCTTCAAACACGCCTGCTCCATCAGCAGCCGCGTGCCAGAGCCGTCTTCGCGGGTGATGATCCGCTCCGTCACCAGATTCTCGATGCGCAGTGCCGGCGCCCGCGCCAGGCGATGGTCGGGGGCGGCGATGATCACAGATGGATGCGTTGCGAAGGCATCCGCCAGCACATCGGCATCCACCTCCGGCTGGCCCATCACCGCCAACTCGATCTCGCCACGCTCCAGCGCATCGGCAATCTGCTGGCGGTTGCCAAACCGCAGGTTGATCTGCACCCCCGCATAATCCTGCTGAAATCGTGCCAACACATGCGGCACGATATATTTGGCCGTGGAAACTGCGCCCAGCGTCACCCGCCCGCCCACCACCCCGCGCAGCGACATCAACGCCTGGTCCGCATCCAGCAGCGCCTGAAGCACCAGCCGCCCATAGCCCAGCAGCGCCTCGCCCGCATCCGTCAGGGCCACGTGCCGCCCGATCCGCTCGAATAGAGCAAACCCCGTCATGTCCTCCAACTGCTTGATCTGAAAGGAAACAGCAGCCGGCGACACATGCAAGCTGTCCGCCGCCCGGGCAAACGACCGTGCATCGGCCGCCGCCGCGAACATCTGCAACTGACGCACGGTTACGTTGCGCATATATAACGATCAAGGGATCCCTTGTGCTAGGGCGCAGAATAACTTGCTTTCCTGTTCGTCGTCCAGAGCGCTAGGGTCTGGTTAACGATCTCGCAATGGACGGGATTGAGAATGGGAGGCGCCCACATGGATCAGGCTGTCGACGTCAAGATCACCGACATGAAGGAGCGGTATCGTTCGGGTGTGCTGAAATACCGCCAGATGGGCTATTGGGAGCCTGATTACGAACCCAAGGACACCGATGTCCTGGCCGTGTTCCGCATCACTCCCCAGGATGGCGTGGACCCCGAGGAAGCCGCCGCCGCCGTCGCCGGCGAATCCTCCACCGCCACATGGACCGTGGTCTGGACCGACCGTCTGACCGACAGCGAATATTACCGCGCCAAGGCCTACCAGGTTCTGCCCGTCCCCGGCACGCAAGGCCAATTCTTCGCCTACATCGCCTATGATCTCGACCTGTTCGAGGAAGGATCGATCTCCAACCTCACCGCCTCGATCATCGGCAACGTGTTCGGCTTCAAGCCGCTCAAGGCCCTGCGCCTGGAGGATATGCGCATCCCCGCGCATTACCTCAAAACTTTCCAAGGCCCCGCCACCGGCATCGTCGTGGAGCGTGAACGCCTCAACTGCTTCGGCCGCCCCCTGCTGGGCGCCACCATGAAGCCCAAGCTCGGCCTCTCCGGCCGCAATTACGGCCGCGTCGTGTACGAAGCCCTCAAAGGCGGCCTCGATTTCACCAAGGACGACGAGAACATCAATTCGCAGCCCTTCATGCACTGGCGTGACCGCTATCTCTACTGCATGGAAGGCGTCAACAAGGCCATGGCGGAGACCGGCGAGATCAAGGGCACCTATCTCAACGTCACCGCCGCCACGATGGAGGACATGTACGAGCGTGCCGAATTCGCCAAGAGGCTCGGCAGCGTCATCATCATGATCGATCTCGTCATCGGCTACACCGCCATCCAGTCGATGGCGAAATGGGCCCGCCGCAACGACATGATCCTGCACCTGCACCGCGCGGGCCATTCCACCTACACGCGCCAGAAGAACCATGGCGTCTCCTTCCGCGTCATCGCGAAATGGATGCGCATGGCGGGCGTGGACCACATCCATGCCGGCACCGTGGTGGGCAAGCTGGAAGGCGACCCCGCGGTCATCAGTGGCATCTACGACACATGCCGCGAAAACCATACCAAACAGGATCTCACACGCGGCCTGTTCTTCGATCAGCCCTGGGCGAGCCTGAAGAAACTGATGCCGGTCGCCTCCGGCGGCATCCATGCCGGCCAGATGCACCAGCTTCTCACCTATCTCGGTGAGGACGTTGTTCTGCAATTCGGCGGCGGCACCATCGGCCATCCGGACGGCATCCAGTCCGGCGCCATCGCCAATCGCGTGGCTCTGGAATGCATGGTCAAAGCCCGCAACGAAGGCCGCGACATCTGGAACGAAGGCCCGCAGATCCTCTCCGAAGCCGCCAAATGGTGCCGCCCGCTGCGCGCGGCGCTGGATACGTGGAAGGACGTGACGTTCAACTACGCTTCCACCGATTCGGTGGATTACGTGCCGACCCCCACGGCATCGTCGTAGGGAAGAGTCTTCTTTTTTTGAAAAAAAAGAAGCAAAAAAACTTTACGCCTTGAGTCGGGTGCTGCGCCAGCACCCGCCTAAACAGGCAAACGTTTTTTGCTTCTTTTTTTCAAAAAAGAAGAATCTTTTTTCTTGTTTCTGGAGGAACCCAAAAATGAAAATCACCCAAGGCCAGTTCTCGTTCCTGCCCGACCTCACCCCCGCCGAGATCAAGCTCCAGATCGAATACGCGCTGAACAACGGCTGGGCCGTCGCCATCGAATACACCGCCGATCCGCATCCGCGGAATTCCTTCTGGTCCATGTGGGGCAACCCCATGTTCGATCTGCGCGACCCGGCCGGCGTGATGATGGAGCTCGATTCCTGTCTCGCCGAGCATTCCGACAAATACGTCAAGGTCATGGCGTTCGACTCCAAGAAGGGGTGGGAGAGCGTGCGCATGTCCTTCATGGTCAACCGCCCCGCCTTCGAGCCTGGTTTCGAGCTCGTCAGGCAGGAAGGTCCGGGCCGCGAGCTGATCTACACCATCCGCAGCCACGCCACCTCCCGCGCGCCAGTCCCCGAACAGGCGCTGTGATCATGCGCGCCGAGCATCTGCCGGCGCTCCGCATCGCCCCCTCCATCCTGTCGGCGGATTTTTCCCGGCTGGGGGAGGAGGTCGAGCGCGTGATCGCGTCGGGCGCCGATGTCGTTCATCTGGACATCATGGACAACCATTATGTCCCCAACCTCACTTTTGGCCCGATGGTCTGCAAGGCCATCCGCCGCCGCACCGCCGCCCCCTTCGATGTGCATCTGATGGTCAAGCCCGTCGATGCCCTGATCCCGATCTTCGCCGATGCCGGCGCGGACATTATCTCCTTTCACCCCGAAGCCAGCGAGCATATCGACCGCTCCCTTGCCCTCATTCGTGAAAAAGGCTGCCGGGCCGGCCTCGTTCTCAATCCCGCAACCCCCCTGCACGTGCTCGATCACGTCATGTCGCGTCTGGATCTCATCCTGCTGATGTCGGTCAATCCCGGTTTCGGCGGCCAGGCCTTCATCCCCGAAACCCTCAACAAGGCCCGGGCCGTGCGCGCCCGGATCGATGCGCATGTCGCCGCCGGCGGCCAGCCCATCTGGCTGGAAATCGACGGTGGCGTGAAGCTGGACAACATCGCCGAAATCGCCGCCGCCGGTATCGACACCTTTGTCGCAGGCTCCGCCATTTTCGGCGCGCCCGATGAGGACGGCTATTACCGCCGCGTGGTCGGCGCCCTGCGGCGCGAACTGGATTCAACCCAAGCCCACAGGAGGGCCGCATGAACGATGCGATCCCCGCCGAACCCAAACCCGCAACCGTGGATTTGGAGGCGTTCTACCAGCGCAGCAACATCGGTGACGTGATCGATGCGCTGGACCGCGATCTGATCGGCCTGATCCCGGTGAAAACCCGCATCCGCGAAGTCGCGGCGCTGTTGCTGGTGGAATCCGCCCGCCGCAGCATGGGCTTGCAGGCCGAACCGCCGTCGCTGCATATGTGCTTCACCGGCAATCCCGGCACCGGCAAAACCACCGTCGCGCAGCGCATGGCGGAAATCCTCAACCGCCTCGGCTATATCCGCCGCAACCATGTCGTCACCGTCTCGCGCGATGATCTGGTGGGCCAATATATCGGCCACACCGCACCGAAAACCAAGGAGGTGCTGAAGAAAGCGATGGGCGGCGTGTTGTTCATCGATGAGGCCTATTACCTCTACCGCCCTGAAAATGAACGCGACTACGGCCAGGAAGCCATCGAAATCCTCTTGCAGGTCATGGAAGATCGCCGTGACGACCTCGTGGTCATCCTTGCCGGCTACAAGGACCGGATGGACATCTTCTTCAAGAGCAATCCGGGCATGGCCTCCCGCATCGCCCACCATATCGACTTCCCCGACTATGCCGAGGAAGAACTCTTCGCCATCGCGCAGATCATGCTCACCCAGATGCATTATATGTTCAGTGAAGATGCCAAGGACATCTTCCGCGAGTATATCGGCCGCCGCATGCGCCAGCCGCGCTTCTCCAACGCGCGGTCCATCCGCAACGCGCTGGACCGTTCGCGTCTGCGCCAGGCAAATCGCCTGTTCGCGGAACGATCCAAGCCTTATGACCTAGTGGCGCTGCAGACCATTACCGGGGCAGATATACGCGCCAGCAGAGTATTCGCCGAAACCGCGTAAAGAATTTTCTACTTTCACCTTGGGCGTAAAAATACTTTACGCCTTTACGCGCACCAGCGGGTCTTTTGGAAAAAAGACCTGCTGCCCGCCTCTGCTGCCACGGTAAAAATGCCGGGTCTGTCCACAAGAACGTGTCCGAGGAAGCGCCCATGCCCTATCGCCGCACCACGTTCAGCAAATTCGTCATCGAGGATCTGCGCCGTGGCGGCGGAGGCGGCCACGACCCGGAGCTTGCCGCCCTGCTCAACGATCTGCAGCGGGCGGGCAAGCTCATCGGCGCCGCCGTGGCGCGTGGCGCGCTGGATAGTCCCGGCGCCGTCGTCACCACCAGCCTCACCGTCCCCGGCGAGCCGCCGCGCAAAATGGCAGCCGTCGCCAACGACATTATGCTCAGCGCCTGCGAATGGGGCGGCCAGCTCTGCGGCATGCTCTCCTCCGCCCTGGCCAACCCCCATGCCATCCCCGTGCAATATCCGCGTGGCCGCTACATGCTGCTCTTCGCCCCGCTCGATGGTGCCGCCAATCTCGATGTCGATCTCACGGTCGGCACCATCTTCTCCGTGTTGCGCGCGCCCGAGGGCATAACCGACCCCACGCCCGCCGATTTCCTCCAGCCCGGCCACGCCCAGGTGGCCGCCGGCTACGCGCTGTTCGGCCCGGTGGCCATGATGGTCATCACGCTTGGCGCCGGCGTGCATGGCTTCACGCTGGACCGGGAAGCCGGCGCCTACACGCTCACCCACCCCAACATGCGCATCCCTGAAGACGGCTGCGAGCTCGCCGTCGATGCCGCGCTGGAGCCGCATTGGGAGACCCCCATCCGCCGCTTCGTGCAGGAATACACCGCCCATGGCGCGGGTCCTGAAGGCCGCAATTGCACCATACGCTGGATCGACAGCCTGGTCGCCGAAGTGCACCGTATCCTGCTGCGCGGCGGCGTGTTCCTTCACCCGCGTGATACGCGCAATACCCGCAAGATGGGCCATGTGCATCTGCTCACGCAAGCCAACCCCATCGCCATGATCATCGAACAGGCCGGCGGCGTGGCCAGCACCGGCCGTGTGCCCGTCCTGGATGTGCAGCCCGACCACATCCACCAGCACGTGCCGCTGATCCTGGGCGCAAGCCGGGATGTCGAGCGTCTGCAAAACTACCACCTCGCCTACGATCGCGGCGAATCCATGGCCTTCGATGCCCCGTTGTTCAAGCAACGCAGCCTTTTCAGGACAGCCTGAACATGTCAGTCAAACACCCCATCGTTGCCATCACCGGATCATCCGGCGCGGGCACCACCACCGTCATGTGGACCTTCCAGCAGATCTTCCGCCGGGAAGGCATCACCTCCGCCGTGGTGGAGGGTGACGCCTTCCACAAATTCGATCGCCTGCAGATGCGCGATCGCATGGCGGAGGAACAGAAAGCCGGCAACAACCACTTCAGCCATTTCGGGCCGGACAGCAACCTGTTCGAGGAACTGGAAGCCCTGTTCCGCAGCTACGGTAAAACCGGATCAGGCCGCACCCGCAAATACCTGCACGATGCCGAGGAAGCCGCCCCCTACCACCAGAAACCCGGCACCTTCACCCCCTGGCACGATCTGGAACCGGGCACGGATCTTCTCTTCTACGAAGGCCTGCATGGCGGCGTGAAGACCGACAAGGTCAATATCGCCGGCGAGGTGGACCTGCTGATCGGCGTCGCCCCCACCGTCAACCTCGAATGGATCCAAAAACTGCACCGCGACAAGCGCGCCCGCGGCCACAGCCATGAAGCCGTGGTCGATACTATCCTGCGCCGCATGCCGGACTACGTGAATTACATCTGCCCGCAATTCTCGCAAACCCACGTCAACTTCCAGCGCATCCCCACCGTGGATACCTCCAACCCCTTCACCGCGCGCGACATCCCCAGCTCCGATGAAAGCATGCTGGTGATCCGCTTCCGCGACCCCAAGGGCATCGACTTCCCCTACCTGCTCTCCATGCTGAAGGATGGCTTCATGTCGCGTGCCAATACCATCGTCTGCCCTGGCGGGAAGATGGCCCTGGCGATGCAACTCATCTTTACGCCAATGATCTGGCAACTTATGGATCGTAAACGGCGGGCGTTTTAGACTAGGCTCTTGTTTTTTGAAAAAAAGAAGCAAAAAACTCTTAATTTCTCGGGGATGCCATGGATAGTTACGCTACAGCAACAGTCGATCGCCGCACGCTGGCCAACGCCATCCGCGTGCTCGCCATCGATGCGGTGGAAGCCGCCAATTCCGGCCATCCCGGCGCGCCCATGGGCATGGCCGATATCGCCCAGGTTCTCTGGTGCGATCATCTGCGCCACAACCCGGCCGATCCGAAATGGCCGGACAGGGACCGTTTCGTGCTCTCCAACGGCCACGGCTCCATGCTGCTCTACGCCCTGCTGCACCTCACCGGCTACGATCTGCCGATCGCGGAGATAAAACGCTTCCGCCAGCTCCATTCGCGCACGCCAGGCCACCCCGAATACGGCATCACCCCGGGCGTGGAAACCACCACCGGCCCGCTGGGCCAGGGCATCGCCAACGCCGTCGGCATGGCGCTCGCCGAACGCCTCCTCGCGCAGGAATTCAACAAGCCGGGCCACAGCATCGTGGATCACCGCACCTGGTGCTTCGTGGGCGATGGCTGCCTGATGGAAGGCATCAGCCACGAAGTCTGCTCCTTTGCCGGCGTCATGAACCTCGAAAAACTCATCGTGGTGTACGATGACAACGGCATCTCCATCGATGGCCACGTGGCCGGCTGGTTCGCCGACAACACGCCCGCCCGGTTCGAAGCCTATGGCTGGCGCGTCATCCCCGCTATCGATGGCCACGATGCCGAGGCGGTCGCCGCCGCCCTGGCCGAAGCCGCCACGCCCTGCGGCAAGCCCACGCTGGTGTGTTGCCGCACCACCATCGGCTGGGGCTCCCCCGCCAAGGCCGGCACACATGATGTCCATGGCGCCGCCCTGGGCCCCAAGGAGGCCGCCGCCACCCGCGCCGCCCTGGGCTGGGATGCCCCGCCCTTCGATATCCCCGCCCCGATTGCGGAGGCCTGGTCCGGCCGCGCCCGCGGCCAATCCCTGCAATCCACCTGGGAACTCGCCTTCGCCGCCTACAGGCAAGCCTATCCCGCCGAAGCCGAGGCATTCCTGCGCCGCACCGCCGGCACGCTGCCAGCCGGCTTCGCCCCCGCCGCCGATGCCTTCGTGGCGGGGGCCGCCGGCGCCACGGCCGCACTCGCCACCCGCAAAGCCTCCCAAGGCGCCATCGCCGCGCTGGCGCCGCTCTTGCCCGAACTGCTCGGCGGCTCGGCCGATCTCACCGGCTCCGTCTTCACCAACTGGCCTGGCTGCCGGGACGTGACAGGCACTGATGGCGGTAACTACCTTCATTACGGCGTGCGGGAATTCGGCATGTCCGCGCTGCTCAACGGCGTCGCCCTGCATGGCGGCTACATCCCCTTCGGCGGCACCTTCCTCGTCTTCTCCGATTACGCCCGCAACGCACTGCGCCTTTCCGCCCTGATGAAGCTGCGCGTGATTTACATCCTCACGCATGACAGTATCGGCGCCGGCGAGGATGGCCCCACCCACCAGCCCATCGAGCACACCGCCAGCCTGCGCCTGATCCCCGACATGGATGTCTGGCGCCCCTGCGACACGCTGGAGACAGCCATTGCCTGGCGCGCCGCCGTGGAGCGCGCGGACGGCCCCACCAGCCTGATCCTCACCCGCCAGAACCTGGCCCAGCACCCTGATCTTCCCGGCCGCGCCGAAGCCGCCGCCCGTGGCGGCTATGTGCTGGCCGATAGCGGCGGCACGCCCGATCTCGTGATTATCGCCACCGGTTCGGAGGTTACACCCGCCCTGCAGGCCGCGGAGCTGCTCACGCAGCGGGGCAGGGCGGTGCGTGTTGTTTCGATGCCCTCCACCACTGTCTTCGATCGCCAGGATGGTGCATATCGCGCCACGGTTCTGCCCGCCGGTGTGCGCCGCGTCGCCATCGAGGCGGGCATACCGGATGGCTGGTACAAATACGTGGGCCTGGAGGGATTGGTCATCGGCATGGACAGTTTCGGCGAAAGCGCCCCCGGCCCCGCGCTGTTCGACCATTTTGGATTCGCCCCAGCCGAAATCGCCGCCAGGATTGAAAAGATGTTGACGGCGCAATAGGTAAAAGTTCTTTGCTTCTTTCTTTCAAGAAAGAAGAATCTTCTTTTTTGAAAAAAAGAAGCAAAAAACTTTTACCTTTTGGGTTTTGCTTTACTGGGCGAGGAGTTTTCTGATGGCACTGGTTTCGATGCGGCAGTTGTTGGATCATGCGGCGGAGCACGGCTATGGGCTGCCGGCGTTCAATGTGAACGATATGGAGCAGATCCACGCGATCATGCAGGCGGCCGAGGCCACCAACAGCCCGGTCATCCTGCAAGGCTCCGCCGGCGCCCGCAAATACGCCGGCGAGGCCTTCCTGCGCCATCTCGTTCTGGCCGCCGTGGAAACCTGGCCCAACATCCCCATCGCCATGCACCAGGATCACGGTGCCAGCGCCGCCGTCTGCCTGCGCGCCATCCGCTCCGGCTTCACCAGCGTCATGATGGACGGCTCGCTGCAGGAGGACATGAAAACCCCTGCCAGCTACGACTATAATTGCGATGTCACCCGCTACGTCGTCGATCTCGCGCATGATGTCGGCGTCACCGTGGAAGGCGAACTCGGCTGCCTGGGGTCGCTCGAAAGCGGCGAAGCCGGCGAGGAAGATGGCTCCGGCGCCGAAGGCAAACTCACCCACGACCAGATGCTCACCGACCCTGACCAGGCCGCCGATTTCGTCGAACGCACCGGTGTGGATGCGCTCGCCATCGCCATCGGCACCAGCCACGGCGCCTACAAATTCTCCCGCAAGCCCACCGGCGACATCCTGGCCATCGAGCGTATCAAGCAGATCCACGCCAAGATCCCCAACACCCATCTGGTGATGCACGGATCATCCTCCGTGCCGCAGGAATGGTTGGAGATCATCCGCCAATACGGCGGCCAGTTGAAGGAAACCTACGGCGTCCCCGTGGAAGAAATCCAGGAAGGCATCCGCCACGGCGTGCGCAAGGTGAACATCGATACCGACATTCGGCTCTCAATGACCGGCGCCATGCGCCGCCTCATGGGCCAGAAGCCCGATGAATTCGATCCCCGCAAATTCCTTTCGGCCGCCATCGTCGCCGCCCGCGATATCTGCAAGGATCGTTTCGAGGCTTTCGGCTCCGCCGGCCATGCCGACAAGATCAAGCCGATCCCGCTGGAAGCCATGGCCGCCCGTTACACCAAAACCCCCCGTGCCATGAAGGCCGCCTGATCCCATGCGCACCCTCGCCTTCGATCTGGACGGAACGCTCACCGATTCCGTCCCGGACATTGCCGCGGCCGTCAATCGCACGCTCGCCGCCCGCGGCCTTCCCGCGCTGTCGGAGCCCGAAATCGCCGCGATGGTAGGTGACGGCCTCCACCCCCTCATCCAGCGCGCCTTCGCCGCCGTCGGATCAACCCCCGATGCGACCGCCGCCCAGGAATACCTCGCCGACTACGAATCCCGCGTCGCCGAGGAAACCCGCCTCTACCCCGGCGTGCAGGACGCGCTCGACAATTTGCGTGATGCAGGCTGGACTCTCGCCGTCTGCACCAACAAGCCCGAACGCGCCGCGCGCCTGCTTCTGGAAGCTCTCGGCGTCGCCGACCGTTTCGCCGCCATCGGCGGTGGCGACAGTTTCTCCGCCCACAAGCCCAACCCCATCCACCTGCGCGGCACCATCGAAGCTGCCGGCGGCACGCCCGAACGCTCTCTCATGGTCGGCGACCACACCAACGATGTCCTCGCCGCCGCCGGCTGCGGCGTGCGCGCCATCTTCGCCGGCTGGGGCTACGGCCGCCCCGGCATGGAACAAGGTGCCACCGCTATCGCCCCCAACCTGCCCGCGTTGGTCGAGATCGCCGGCCAGCTTCTTCCTGCCTAAAAAAATTCGTGGGGTGGGCGTCAGCCCACCAGACCAATCAAGGCAAAGAAAGCACTTCTTTTTTGAAAAAAAGAAGCAAAAAACGTTTACCCTTGGAGCGCACCTCTCCGGCAGCGTACACGATGAGGTTAAAAGTTTTTTGGTTCTTTTTTTCAAAAAAGAACACTTTCTGCCTACACCCGCTCCAACAACACCGCGATCCCCTGCCCAACCCCAATACACATCGTCACCAGCGCCCTACGCCCCCCCAGCGTCTCCAGCGCATTCACCGCCGTCATCGCCAGCCGCGCACCCGACATCCCCAGCGGATGCCCCAACGCAATCGCACCCCCATGCGGATTAACCTGCGCCGCATCATCCCCCAGCCCCAGCAGCCGCATCACCGCCAGCCCCTGCGCCGCAAAAGCCTCGTTCAGCTCGATCACATCGATGTCGCCGATAGAAAGCCGCGTCATCGCCAGCAACTTCTCGCACGCCGGCGCCGGCCCAATCCCCATGATCCGCGGCGGAACCCCGGCCGTCGCCATCGCCACCACCCGCGCCAGCGGCGTCAGACCATGCCGCGCCGCCGCCCGCTCGCTCGCCAAAATCAGCGCCGCCGCCCCATCATTCACGCCCGAGGCATTCCCCGCCGTCACCGTCCCCGGCGAGCGGAACGCCGCCTTCAACCTAGCTAAACCCTCCAACGTCGTATCCCCACGCGGATGCTCATCCACGCTCACCACAACATCGCCGCGCTTGCCCGCAACCGTCACCGGCACAATCTCGCGCGCGAAAAACCCCGCCGCCTGCGCCGCCTTCGCGCGCATCTGGCTGCGATACGCAAAACCATCCTGATCCACCCGCGAAACATTATACTCGCTGGCCACATTCTCCGCCGTCTCTGGCATGGACTCCACGCCATACTGCGCCCGCATCAGCGGATTGATGAACCGCCACCCGATCGTCGTATCCTCGATCCGCGCGACCCGGGAAAATGCCTCCTCCGCCTTGCCCATCACGAACGGCGCCCGGCTCATGCTCTCCACGCCGCCCGCCAGCACCAGCCCCGCATCGCCCGCCCGGATCATCCGCGCCGCCGTGCCCACCGCATCCAGCCCCGATCCGCATAGCCGGTTGATCGTGGCCGCCGGCACGCTGGCCGGTATCCCCGCCAGCAGCAGCGCCATCCGTCCCACATTGCGGTTGTCCTCCCCGGCCTGGTTGGCGCAGCCGCAGATGAAATCATCCACCGCCGCCCAATCCAGGCCCGGGTGCCGCCGCAGCAGCGCCCGCATCGGCACCGCCGCCAGATCGTCCGTCCGCACGTCCTTCAACGCCCCCGCATACCGCCCGATCGGCGTGCGCGCGAAATCGCAGATGAACGCCTCAGCCATGCCGGCCGCTCAGCGCGGCATGGACCGTGCGAGCTGCTTGGAAAACGGCTTGCGGCCGCGCTTCTTCTTCTCAGGCACGTCCGCGGCCGGCTCGGCAGCCTCCGCCTGACCCTGCGGAAACTTGGCGAACACGGAAGCCGCCGTCGGCTCCCCACGGCGCCGCGGCTCGCGTGGCTCCGGCGCGCTCACCACCACGGGCGGCGATGGCGGCGGCGCGGCCGCAACCTCAACCTCGGCGATCTCCTCCTCCCCCGCCGCCTTGCGCCCAAGCCCCAACTGCTTGGCCAGGCGTGACCGGTGCTCGGCATAATTCGGCGCCACCATCGGATATTCCGGCGGCAGTCCCCATTTTTCGCGATATTGCTCCGGCGACAAACCAAACGTGGACCGCAAATGCCGCTTCAGCGTCTTCAGCTTGCGCCCGTCCTCCAGGCAGATGATGTAGTCCGGAAAAACCGAGCGCTTGGGCGCCACGAAAGGCTGCTGCTTCTCCACCGCCACCACCGCCGGTTCCTGCCCCGCCGATTTCAGCGCGCTGTACACCTGTTCGATCAGGCCGGGCAGCGATGCCGGCGCCACTGGGTTCTTGCCCACATGCGCCGAGACGATCTGTACCGTCAGCTCAAGGAGTGTCTTATTGTGTTCTTCAGATGACATGGCTTTCTTCACTACACTTAATGCAAACACAGTAGTCCCGATCGCACGAACCACACAACACCCCCAGCTTCTTTTGCATATCCTTGGGGTTACCGCAGACAGCCAAAAGGCAAGCAAGTGCGTTCTTTTTTTTTAAAATAACCAAAAAACCTGTGCGCCGGCGCCTGCACACAGAAGAACGCTGCCCCGCCTGGGCTTGCACCGGCACAGCCAACCCGGTACACAACCCGCCGGCACCGGGCGCGTAGCTCAGCGGTANNATGCGCGTCACCACCTCCCACGTGGTGCAGCCGACGCCGAATGCACTTTCCTTGAACATGACAGGCACGGTCAAAAACACATCGCGCATGGTCGCGGCCACGAAAGGCACCACCATAATCGCCAGCACCACGGCTGCGGTGAAAATGCTGGAATTTCCCGGCTCCGCCTTGAACACCGCAGCAATGCCCGGCACATGGCCCAGCGTGTTGCTCAGTGCCGGCTGCACCGTGCGGGACAGGAACGGCGCGAGCTCGAAAAACCCCCACATGCCGTAAATAATCGATGGCACGGCCGCGAGCAATTCCACCGCGGTGCCAACCGGCGTGCGCATCCACGCCGGCGCTAGCTCCGTCAGAAAATACGCCACGCCGAACGCCAGCGGTACCGCCAGAATCAGCGCCAGCACCGATGTCATGATGGTGCCATACACCGACACCAGCGCACCAAACCGCTCCGTCACCGGGTTCCACTGGCTGGAATACAGAAAGGACAGGCCCTCCGCCCGAAAGGCCGGCAGGCCGCCCAGAAACAGCAGCACAATAATGGCGCCCAGCAGCAACAGCACAAACACGCCTGATGCGTGGGCCAACGCCGAAAACACGGCGTCACCCACTTCCCGCTTGCGCCCCGTCGTTACGGCCATGGTCGCACTTATTTTCCTGCCTCCACGGCTGCCCACGCCGTGCGCACCGCCGCCTTCACCGAAGCGGGCAGCGGAATATATTGCAATTCCATCGCCGGCCCATCGCCATCCTTCAGCGCCCAGGCGAAAAATTTCAGCACCGCGGCGGATTTCGCCTTGTCGGTGGGGTTGGTCGGCAGCAACACGAATGTCGTCGAAACAATTGGCCAGGAGTTGGCGCCCGGCTGGTCGTTCATATCCACCGCGAAATCGGCAGCGCCCGACCAGTCCGCATTGGCCGCTGCCGCCTTGAACGCGGCCGGCGTGGGCTTCAGAAACTTGCCGTCATGGTTCTGCAATTGCGCCACGGTCAGGTGGTTCAGCGTCGCGTAAGCGCTCTCCACATACCCCAGGCCACCCACCGTGTTCTTCACCGCACCCGCAACGCCGGCGGTGCCCTTGGCGCCCTGGCCTGCCGGCCAGCTCAGTTGCTTGTCCACGCCCACCTTGGATTTGAAATCGGGGCTGACTTTCGCCAGGTAGCCCGAAAACACGTAGGTGGTGCCGGACCCGTCGGCCCGATACACCGGCGCAATCGCCAGGTCCGGCAGCTTCAACCCTGGGTTCAGCTTGGCAATCTGCGGGTCGTTCCAGTTGGTAATGGTGCCCATGTAAATGGCGGCAATAATCGGCCCGGTCAGCTTCAGCGCATCGCTGGCCACCCCGGGGATGTTCACGGCAATATCCACCGCGCCTATCACGGTGGGGAATTGCAGCAGGGAATTCTGCACCAGCTTCATGTGGGAAAGCGGCGCGTCCGACGCGCCAAAATCCACCGTCCGCTCCATAATCAGCTTGGTCCCGGCGCCGGACCCCACCCCCTGGTAGTTCAAGCTCACCCCCGTGCTGGCGGAGGAAGCATCGGCCCATTTCTGATACACCGGCTGCGCCAGGGTGGACCCCGCCCCGGTAATCTGTGCGGCAAACGCGGCAGCGGGGAGCACCCCGACCAGGGTAATGGCCAAGGCGGCGCGGGTCAGTTTCATAGAATCCTCCAGGTTTCACAGGGGCGCATGCGGCCAACGCGCGTGACAGCCAGCAGTGCCGCCGATTCCACCGCTACTTCCCTGCGCGGCTAGGTAGTGGACGACCGAGACAGCAAGATGACAGTTTTATGAAGCTTCGATGACACTGGGCAGCCATTCGGCCCACACACCCCGCCCCCACACCCCCGCTTGCGCACCCGCCCCCCAGAAGCTAGGAAGCCCCACCGGGCAACCGGGCGCGTAGCTCAGCGGTAGAGCATCGCCTTCACACGGCGGGGGTCACAGGTTCAATCCCTGTCGCGCCCACCATCTTTCCAACGGGATGGGAAGGATGGCACACCGGTCGCCCAACATCCGCCACATCAACAAACGATCCGGCCGCCTGTGGATCGTCAATGCGGCCGCAGCCCCACCGCCACACCATGCCCCGCCGGAGCCCTCCACGCCGGTACCCCATCGCCGCCCGCCAGCACAAACGCCCCGGCCGCACCGGCGTCCAGCGCCGGCGCAATCAGCCAGCCCTGCACCATGTCGCATCCGGTGGCGGCAATTGCCTCCCATTGCATCTCCGTTTCGCAGCCCTCCGCGATGCAGCGCAGATCAAGCGTGTGGGCCAGATCCACGATCGCCTGAAAAAACCGGTCGGCCTTCTCTCCCGACCCCAGCGGGGTCACAAAACTGCGGTCGATCTTCACATAATCCATCGGCAATTTGTTCAGATACGAAAGTGAAGAATAGCCGGTGCCGAAATCATCAATCGCCACGCGCACGCCCAGCGCGCGAAAATCATGCAGAAGCCGCACCGCCCCCTCCATCATCAGCGCGCCTTCCGTCACTTCTATCCCCACGGAAACCGGCACAACCCCCTCGCTCTCCAGCAGCCGGTCCAGCAGCATCACCAGCGAATCGTCCTCCAACTGCCGCGGGGATACATTCACCGAAATGCGCAGCTCCGGCTGCTGGCGCTGCCACTGCGCCAGTTGCCGTATCGCACCGGTCATCACCCAGGCGCCAATCTCCTTGATCAGGCCGGCATCTTCGGCCACCGGAATAAACTGGCTGGGCGGCACCCAGCCGCGCACCGGGTGTTGCCAGCGCAGCAGTGCCTCAAACCCGTACAGCGCGCCATCCACCGCCCCCACCACGGGCTGGTAGTGGATGGCGAGCTCACCATTCTGCAACGCCCCGAACAGATCCTGTTCCAGTTGCATCGTGCCCAAAACCTGGGCGTGCAACGATGGCTCAAAAGCCACCGCCCGCGCGCCGCCCTGCCGTTTGGCGGCATACATCGCGGCATCCGCATCGCGCAGCATCTCCGGCGCATCCGCGTTGTTGCAGAATACCACGCCCACGCTCGCCGTGGTGTAGTACGGCCGGCCCAGCAACACCATGGGGCGGCAGATATCCTGCACCGCCAGATTGGCCAGCCGCCATGCCTCGCTCTGGCTGGGGCAGGGCCAGAACAGCACGAATTCGTCACCGCCCAGCCGCCCCGGCACACTGCCCGGCGGGGCCAGATTGCGCAGCCGCGCCGCCGTCTCCACCAGGATCTCGTCGCCGGCCGCATGTCCCAGCGAATCGTTCACCGTCTTGAAGCGATCCAGATCAAGAAACATCAGCGCCGCCGGGTCGTCGGGATGGTGCATCTGCCAGTCCCTTATATGCGCTTCCAGCGTCCGGCGGTTGGCCAGCCCGGTCAGCGGATCAAACGCGGAAAGCTGCGCCAGCCGCGCCTCGGCCTGGCGCAGAAGTGCGGCCATGATGGCGCGCCGCAGTTCATGAACCGCCAGCAGATCCGCCTCGGTCCAGGGCTCGCTGCGGCCCCGCAACTGCTCCTGCCACAACGCGAAGGATTTGCGCGGCGATATGCGGCGGCTTGCCTCCTCCATAATCACCTTGTGATGCGGGTTGCCCCCCCAAGCGACGATCTTCACCACTTCGGGCCGGAACCACACGATCGCATCGCCGGGGTCGTTGGTGATCGGCATCGTCATGATGCCGCTTGCCGTATCCGCGAAATCGACGCCCACGCCATCGGGCAGAGAAACATCGTCCACATGCGTGATGGATTCGCCATGCCGCGCGCGTGTCGCGGCCACAAGCGTGGTCACCGCGTCCATCGGCGGTGTGGCGCCCAGCAGCGCCGTCTTGCCGCCGCAGCGGATCATCAGCCCGCCCGCATCCAGCAGGGTCATCAGCTTGCCACCCTGCCGGATCAGCCCCTCGCCCACGCTGGGCGCGGCTTCGATATCCTCGCGCAGGCCCGATACCGCCTCCTGGCGCCGTAACCGGCTTGCCAGCTCCTCCGCCTCCGCCACCTTCAGCAAAAGCACCGAGAGCAATTGGCCGATCACGTCGCACAGCGCGCGTACCTCGGCCGAGGATGCGATCGGCGTGCGGTGATGGGCAATGATCATTCCCCACAGCGCGCCGTCCTGCAAAAGCGAAATGGCAAGCGACGCGCGCACGTCCATATTGCCCAGATATTCCAGATGCACGGGCGATACCCCGCGTAACGCGCAAAACGTCATATCCAGCGCCTGGCCGGATGGCCCGCTCATCGCCAGAAGCGGCACGGCCTGATATCGTGCATCGGGGATGCTGCGCACACGCTGCTGCATGTACAGGCTCCGCGCCTGCGCCGGGATGTCGGAGGCCGGATACCGCAATCCCAGGAACGGTTCCATATCCGCCTCCCGATCCTCCGCGATCACCATCCCATGCCCATCGGCATCGAACCGGTAAACCATAACCCGATCGTACCCAATAAGCTGGCGAAGCTGTTCCGCCGCGCCCTCGCACAGCGCCGTCACCGACTCGCAGCGGCGCAAATTGGTAATGATCGCCTGCGCCTTCGATACCATGCGCAGTTGCTCGTCCGGCGGCGGCGCATCCTCCAGCTCAATGATCAGTTGCCCAAGATGGCGATGCACCAGCACGGTGCGCCGCGGCTGCACCGGAATGGCCAGGGTCAGGATCAGAAAATTGGCCGCTCCCGCGCGCTCCGTCCCCGGCCACGCCTCGATGGCCGCCGCTGCCTGCTGGCCCAGCAGCTCATCGAGCTTCATGCCCAGTACCGCCGCGGCCGGCAGGCCGGCGGCGCGCTCGAAATTGGCGCTCACATGCGTAATCTCGCCGGCCTGGCCGTGATCGCGCATCCCGGCGGCGATCAGCACCCCATGCGGCTGGATCGTGCCCGGCACATGGATCGGCTCGCTGGCGCACAGGGCAAGGTCCGGGTCGGTGGCGTCGGCGCCGAGGGGTATGGCGGAGCTGCCAAGCCATTTGGCGGGGTTGGCTGGTGCTCTCATATGCCGAAATCCTCGCCGCCGAACCGCCGGCCGCCCTGCGTGTCATGACTGTGAGAAAACCAGCCGCCACAACCTTGGGTTTCAACTAGACGAGGACGTCAGTGTCTTTCAATGAGCATGGCCATGGCAGGCTGGGTTTTCGATCAATTTTGAGGCATGAGCCTACGGCCACTTAATCACATTCACGTGATTCGCGTCAGGATGCAAGAAGAGTGTTCTTTTTTGAAAAAAAGAACCAAAAAACTTTTATCCCTTGGCGCGCGCTGCCGGCGAGGTACACGCCAAACAGTCAGAAGACTCTTCCTTCAGCGCCTCACGCCGCGCGCAACGCCCGCGGCAAATCGGCAATCGCCTCGTCCACCAGGGCCAACTGCGTCTCTTCCGGCAAGCCGCCGGCGATCACCAGGGCGGCGCTGCGTGTCGCCACCTCGGCCGCCGCCTGCCGCACCTCGGCCAGAGCCGCCTTTTCAGCAGCCGCGATCCGCTCGATCGCCATCCGTTCGCGGCGCTTGGCCGAAGCCTCGGCCTCCGCCATCGCGGCTTGCGCCACCTGGGCGGCTTCTTCATGGCTGCGCAGCAGCAACGCCGCAGCCTCCGCCAATGCCTCGGTGCGCGCACGCTGCGCGTCCGCCAGCATCTTCTCGGCCTCGCTGCGCAGAAGCTGCGCCTCCGCCAGTTCCGCCCTTATGGCGTTCGCCCGCCCATCCAGCAGCCCCGTCAGCGCCGTCCAGAGCTTGCCCCCGAACAGCACGAAGAACGCCACGAAGGAAACGAGAACCCAAATCTCCGGATCGGCGAGCAAATGTGTCATCGGTGCACTCCTTCAGCTCGCCAGGCCGCGCGCGGCCAATACCTGGCCCACCGCATCAGCCACCCGTGCCTCGTCCGCCGCGTGTTGCGTCAGCCGCGTCACCACGGCGGCGGCCGCCTCCACCGCCACCTCGCGCAGCGCGCCCATGGCGGAAGCCCGGGCCGTCGCGATCCGCGCCTCGCTGTGCGCCAGTTGCGCATCCAGCCGTGCCGCCTGCTCGGCGCTGCGGGCGGCCGCTTCTGTCTTCGCCTTCAACGCCGCGTCCGCGATCGCCGCCTGGCTCTGCGCATAGGCCGCCCGCCGCGCCGCCGTCAGCTCCGCCACCGCCGCATCCGCATCCGCGCGGGCGGCCCGCGCCTGGTCCAGATCACGCGCGATCGTATCGGCCCGCATCTCCAGAATGGCGCCCACCTTCGGCAGGCCCCAGTGCGACACCAGCAGATAGAACACCCCAAAGATCAGCGCGCCCCAGACCACCTGCGCGGTCAGCAGCTTGTTGCCGAAATCCAGCTGCGGCATCGTCTCCGCATGCGCGGCCGATACCGCTAGGCAGGCGGCCACTGCACCGGCTATTGCGGAACGCTTCATCCGAACTGTCCTGTTGTTACAACAAATACCCTGGCCCGGGTGCAACCCGGGTTTCACCCGGGCCACAGGCGGGTCTGCGGACCAAGTCTTATGTGAACAGAATCAGGAACGCGATCAGCAGGGCGAACAGCGCCACCGCTTCCGTCAACGCGAACCCCAGAATGCCGAGGCCGAAAACCTGATCGCGTGCCGAGGGGTTGCGCGCGATGCTGGTCACCAGCGCCGAGAAGATGTTGCCAATGCCGATACCCACGCCCGCGAGCGCGATCACGGCAATGCCCGCGCCCAGTTTCGTTGCGGCTGCGACGTCCATGTAACCAGTCCTTCCTTGAGCGAAAACCGTAAGTGGTGATCTTGGTGAAAACGCCTGTGCGGCTCAGTGCAGGTGCACCGCGTCGTGCAGGTAGATGCAGGTCAGGATCGCAAACACATAGGCCTGCAATGCCGCCACCAGCAGTTCGAACCCCATCAGCACGACATTGACAGCCAGCGGCCCGAGTGCCGCCACCATGCCCACGCCATGCCAGCGCCCCATCATCACCACGAACGCCGCGAACACCGCGAACATCACGTGGCCGGCAACCATATTCGCGAACAGACGAATGGACAGGCTCACCGGACGGGAGAGGTAGGAAATGATCTCGATCGGCACGATCAGCGGTGCCAGAAACACCGGCGCGCCGGACGGAAAGAAATACGTAAAGAACGTCCAGCCATGCTCGGCCAGTGCCACGATCGTCACGATCACGATCACCAGCACGGCCAGCGCCGCCGTCACCGCGATATGGCTGGTATACGTGAACGAGAACGGGAACAGCCCGAGCAGATTGCCCATCAGCACGAAGAAGAACAGCGTGAACACGAACGGAAAGAAGCGCTTTCCCTCCGGCCCGATCTGATCCACCGCCATCTGCCGCGGAAANNGCGCCGAACACCATCAGCAGGTTCGACTGGGTAAAATTCACCGCCGACCCGAGATAGCCCACCGGCTCCAGCCTGAACTGGCCCAGCGCATTGATCGTTGGTTCGCCGCCGCCCTGCACTATCCGTAATCCTCGTCAAACATCCTGCCGAAAGCCGCGCCCTCACCGCCGCGGGGCGGGGCCAACCTGGCGCCACACGTTGAGCAGCCCTGCGGCACCCCCCAGCACCATGAAGATCACGAGGAACAAAGGCAGCGTATGCAACCAGCGATCCAGCCCCCAGCCGATGGCTACCGCCACGGCCAGAGCCGATACCAGCTCCACCCCCACGCGCAGGCCTAACCCCAGAGCCGAGGACTCCTTCGCAGTGGAAGTTGTCTCGTCTGTCGCAGCCGGGGCATCCATCCCCTGCCGCTTGCGCGCGGCGCGCAAGCGATCCTCGAAAGACTCGCCCGGCCCGCCCATGTTCTCGCTCATCACTGCTCCAAGGGTCGCACTACCCCCGCGCCGGAAAGCGAGGGCTTGCTAGATGCGGCAGCCCAGGGTGTCAAGGCGAACCCGGATCCCAAGGGAGGGCTTTCAGCCCACCACCCACCTGCCCGCAGCGCTCCCGCCGATGCCTGGGTCTGCCTGCCCGCCCCGCTTCTCCGTCTCCACGCACCGCCCAATAATTCTATTGACAAAATACGTCATAGTATC